>JAWVZN010000074.1:0-9322 GCA_033722155.1 Gemmatimonadota bacterium
CCCATGAAGAGGAACTCCCCGTTCTCGTCGGTGACAGCGGTGCGGCCCGTCTCGCCGAGCCGGACCTCGACCCCCTCGAGCGGCTCGCCCGTCTCGACCATCGTCACGGTCCCCGCCAGCATCCCGGTCGCTTCCTGGGCGATGGCGCCGGACGGCGCGCCCAACAGCGCGAACGCCGCCAGGAAGCATCCGACGGCCAGAATCCGCGTCCCTTTCGAATCGTTCATCACTCCTCCTGGGTCTTTAGTCTCACCAGACCCCCCGCCCCCCTGGAGCCCAGAATCGTTGTCGCCTGGGCTGAGGACAGGATCTGGACGTCAGCGATGCCATGGGGCCGAATCCCGGGCGGGATGCAACCGTCGTCGTAGCGGCTCCCGTCCACCTCGATCACCGGAGGCGGCTGCTCTCCCCCCTGCATGCTCACCCCACCCCGTCCGAGCTCGAGGACGCAATCGCCCCGTACTTCGGCTCGGGGGGCGTGGTGCTCGAAGAAACTCCCCCAGTCGTGGAAGACCCGCTCCGCATCCCCGTCGCCGGCCCCACCTCCAGCGGACGCGCAGCCGAGCGAGGCCGCGATTCCGAGCGGAAGGGCGAGTCGCACCAATCGAGCCTTCATGGTCATCGATCCCTTTCCTCTTCGTCTGGACGGAGGATTCGCTCTCCACTCAGCGTACCACACCGAGATCGAGCGTCAAGCGGGTCCCTCCTCACATCAGCTCGAAGGGGATCGGGTGGAAGGTGACGACGAACAGCGCCACCGAGATCCATCCGACCCACCGGCGGGCGGGATCGAGGGCGAGATGGGGGTCGAGCACGGGAGGGTGGCGCACCTTGATGATCAGCAGGATCAGGACCGCCCACACCAACCATCCCGGCCACCACCACCCCATCACCAGCAGCGCGCCGAAGAAGAGGTAGGCGAGCAGGTGCTGGCCGCGTCCCACCAGCGCGTACAGAACGTGCCCGCCATCGAGCTGGCCCAGGGGGAGCAGGTTGAGCGCGGTGACGAACAGCCCGATCCAGCCCGCGAAGGCGACCGAGTCGAGGAAGACGTCCTGGCCGGGGGGGATCTCGGGGCCGAAGAGCGCCGCCAGCGCCTGGTACAGCAGCGGCTCGCCCAGCCGGATCGCCCCCGCCGCCCCCTCCACCGGCATGACGGGCGAGGTGGCGATCCCGTAGATCGTCACCGGGATCGCCACCACCATCCCCGCGATCGGGCCCGCCGCTCCCACGTCCATCAGCATCCGCCGGGTGTAGATGGGCGTCTTCATCTTGATCACCGCGCCGAGCGTCCCGATGGGCGACAGCACGGGAAGCGGGATGAAGAAGGGAAGGGTGACCCGCAGCCCGTAGTACCGCGCTGCCACGTAGTGGCCCAGCTCGTGAGCGCCCAGGATGCCGATCAGCGCGGCCGAGAAGGGTACGCCCTCGGCGATCAAGGCCGGCTGGCGAAGGAAGAAGTCCCACGGGGCCCCCTCCAGGTAGGCTCCGGCCCACAACGTGGAGACGACGGTGAGGAGGAAGGCGAGCAGGTTCCACCGCCATTCCGGGGGCACGCCCGGCGCCTTCGGATGGGTCACCGTGACCCGGGTGGTCCCGTCCACCCGCTCGAAATAGTGGGAGACGTCGAGCGGCTCGAGCTCGCGCTCCAACCGCTCCCGCGCTGGCGGGGAGTCGGACGAGATCGTGCCCCGCAGGATCGTCTCCTCCCCCACCCGGAAGAGGTGCGCGTCCTCGAGGTGCCTGCGCGCCACCGACTCGGCGGGGTGTCCGTGGCGTACCTCCTCGGGAGGATCCTCCGGCACCAGGGGGCTCGGGCTCCAGCTCCACCGCATCGGTCGTCCCTTCTCGGCTCGGGTTCGCGGCTCCGATTCGGGCGAATAGAGTGGGGGCGGAAGCCTCCCCGCGCCACCCGGTCGCCCCCTCTGGCCACCGTCGCCCCGAGAGCCTACACTGACCGGCGATGGTTCGTTTCCCGGCTACCGCCCTGCTCGCCGCGTCCCTGCTGCTGCCCGCGCCGGGCGACGCCCAGACCCCCGAGCTTCCGGGAGCCGACACGGCCGCGTCGACGATCGACGCCGACGTCCTGTTCGGCCACACCCGGTTCCTCTCGAGCGACCTCCTCGCCGGGCGCGGGCCGGGCACCCGTGGGGACCGGCTCGCGCAGGAGTACATCGCCGCCGAGATGGAGACGCTCGGCCTCGAGCCCGCCGGCCCGGGCGGCTCGTGGCTGCAACCCTTCACGCTCGTCGGCCTCACCGCGCTCGGCTCGCCGCCGCTGCGGCTCACCGGCCCCGACGGGGAGACGATCTCCCTGCCGTGGCGCGAGGAGTGGATCGGTAGCTCGGGGCGGCAGGAGGCGCGTGCCGAAATCGAGGGCGCCGAGGTCGTCTTCGTGGGGTACGGGATCGTCGCCCCCGAGGAGGAGTGGGACGACTACGGGGACGTCGACGTCTCCGGCAAGGTGCTGCTGTTCCTCAACAACGATCCGGCGGGGGACCGCTTCGGGGGAGAGAAGCGGCTCTACTACGGCCGGTGGACCTACAAGTACGAGATCGCCGCCGAGAAGGGGGCGGCCGCCGCCCTCGTCATCCACACCACCCCCTCCGCCGGCTACCCGTGGCAGGTGGTCTCCTCGAGCTGGTCGGGCACCCAGTTCCAGCTCCCCGCCGGCGACGAGCCGAGGGTGGCAGTGGAGGCGTGGGTGACCGAGGAGGCCGCCCGCCGCCTCGTCGCCCTCGGCGGTGAGGACCTCGACACGCTCGTCGACGCGGCGCAGAGCCCCGACTTCACTCCGGTCCCCCTCGGGGTGACCGCGGAGGCGGGCTTCGACGTCGAGATGGAGCGCACCGAGACCGCCAACGTCCTGGGGCGGCTGCCGGGATCCGACCCGGAGCGGAAGGGCGAGCACGTCCTGTTCACCGCCCACTACGACCACCTCGGCGTCGGCGAGCCCGTCGAGGGCGACTCGATCCACAACGGGGCCCGCGACAACGCGCTCGGCACCGCCTCGGTGCTCGCGCTCGCCCGGGCCTATCAGGCGCTGCCCGAGCCGCCGGCCCGCTCGATGCTCTTCGGCTTCGTGGGCGCCGAGGAGCAAGGGCTGCTCGGCTCGATGTACCTCGCCGAGAACCCGGTGGTCCCCAACTGCGACGTCGTCGCGAACATCAACATCGACGGCGGCAACATCTGGGGCCGCACGAACGACGTCCGACAGATCGGTCGGGGAAAGTCCACGCTGGATTCCTGGCTCGACCGCTTCGCCGGGGCCCAGGGGCGGGAGGTCCTCCCGGAGGAGTTCCCCGACAAGGGGTACTACTACCGCTCCGACCAGTTCAGCTTCGCCAAGGTGGGGATCCCGGCGATCTACCTCGACGAGGGGACCGATTTCGCGGGGCGGCCGGAGGGGTGGGGGGAGGAGCGGATCGCGGAGTGGCTGGAGACCCGCTACCATCAGCCCTCCGACGAGATCACGCCGGAGTGGGACCTGTCGGGGGCGCTCCAGGACGATCGGCTTCTCTTCCGGGTCGGCTACGCGGTGGCGGAGTCGTCGGATCGGCCGGCCTGGGTTCCGGGGGACGAGTTCGCGGGGATCCGTTCGGAGTGTCCCTAGAGGTTTCTGGTCCAGGCTGGTAGCGGGTTTAAGTTGTGGTCGGCCCGCCTTTCTGGCGGTCCGGCGGGTGGGACGCCTCCCATCCGCGGCCTGTGCTCCCTCGCTTCGCTTCGGTCGCAGTGGCCGCTTCGGGAGACGCCCCACCCGCTCCACGAACGGTGGGGAACCCCACCGAGACCCGTTGCCCCCCGAAACCTTTCTCCCATCCGAACCTGCCCCCCTCCGCCCCGGGGTCCCCCGGGTGGGGGATGGTTCCGACGGCCTGCAGGCCCGCGGAACCGAAGGCGATAGCGAGCGTGAGCGGTTGCCCGCCTCGGCGGGCGGAGCGGACGAGCCGGTTACGATCGGGCGGGGCCGCATCGGACGGAGCCTCGGCCACCGAGGAGAGGTCCCGCCCGACCCGCGCCGAAAAGTTCACGCTTCGACCGCCGACCCCCGGGAGATCCGCTTCCAGCGAGGATACATCCAGAGCCAGTGGTCGGGGTTTCGCCGGATCGCTGCCTCGAGCCGGGCATTGAACGCGGCCGCGTCGGCCGCGTTGGCGCGGTCGGGGTCGGGATCGCCGCTCGGCTCGAAGGGCGTGAAGCGGGCGCGGTAACGGCCGGAACCGGTGCGGCGGGCGAAGACGCTCAGGATCGGCGCCCCGGTCATCCTGGCGAGGCGGAAGGGGCCGACGTGGGTACGGGTGGGATGGCCGAACAGCGGGGCCACGGCGCCGTCCTCGGGCCGCTTCGGCTCCTGGTCCATGATCACGCCGAGCACCCCGCCGTCCCGCAGCCACCGCAGCGCCGCCCGGGTGTCCTCATGGTCGATCACCGGGATGCCCGCCGCCTCCCGCTGGTCGCGGAGGCGCTCGGCGAGCGCGGTGCCCTTCGGCTCCTTGTAGAGCGCTGCGAAGCGATACCCCTCGACCGATACCCGCCGGCCGAGCCACTCCCAGTTGCCGAAGTGGCCCGAGACGAGGATCACCCCGCGCCCCCCTCCGTGGGCCTCGGCGATCGCCTCCGGGTTCACGAGCTCCACGCGGTCCCGCATCTCCTCGTCGCCGATCTTGTGGGCGTGGAGGAACTCCACTGCCGCGTGGGCGGTGTTGCGGTAGGCGGCGAAGGCGACCCGCCACCGCTCGATGCGGGACCACTCCGGAAAGGCCCGCTCGAGGTTCTCGAGCGTCGCCCTCCTTCCGTGGGCGGCCATCAGGAGCGCGCCGACGATCCACGCCAGCGGCGTGGCGGCCGCGCGCGGCGCTCGACGGACGAGACCGGCCGCGGAGGCGGCGAGGCGCTCCCTCAGCCGCAAAGCACGGCGCCCCCGTTCACGTTGAGCACCTCCCCCGTGACGTGGCGGGCCCGGTCGCTGGCGAGGAACGCGATCGCGTCGGCGACGTCCTCCGCGGTGGCGATACGCCCGAGCGGGATCTCCGCGAGGATCTCCTCGCGGTTCTTCTCGAGGGCCGCCTCGCTCATCTCCGTGTCCACCCACCCCGGAGCCACCGCGTTGACGCGGATCTCCGGCGCGAGCTCCGCGGCCAGGGATTTCACGAAGGAGATCTGGGCACCCTTGCTCGCGGCGTAGTGGGCGTGGCCCGCCTCCCCCCGCTGACCCGCGGTCGAGCTGACGACCACGATCGACCCTCCCCCCTCGCGAAGCCGGGGCACGGCGTGCCGGACGAGCCGGTAGGTGCCGCCGAGGTTCACGTCGATCGTGCGCCGCCACGCCTCCTCGCTCATCGAGTCGATCGGGGCGCGCTCCCAGATCCCGGCGTTCGCGACGACCCCGTCCACCCCGCCGGCCCAATCGACCGCCTCGGCGACGAACCGCGCCATCGCCTCGCCGTCGCGGACGTCCACCCGCCAGGCCCGTACACGATCGGCGAGCTCGTCCGCCAGCGCGACGGCCTCCTCCCGACTCTCCCGGAAGGTGAAGGCCACCCGGGCGCCCAGGTCGGAGAGAAGCCGCACCGTGGCTTTCCCGACGCCCCGGGATCCGCCCGTGACGAGCGCGGCCGTGTCCTCGAACCCGATCATCGGGATCGAGGATACGGCCGACCCGGGACGCGAGCAACGGATCCGCTCCCCGGAAGGCTCGTTGACGGGGCGGGTCGGGCGCTCCTAGACTGCGGCTCCATGGTCCCCCCGGAGGACGACGGTCGGGAATCCGACGGGCAGGCGTTTCTCGAGGACGCGCGCGAGCGGATCGCCGCACGGAAGGCGGAGCTCCAGAAGCGGGGCGCCGAGGATGCCGGCCCCGACTCCACCTTCCGCGAGCGGTACGATCATCTGGTCGGCGAGCTCGGGGCTCTCCTCGAGACGCTGGAGGAGCTCGAGGTGGAGCCGCACGGATCCTCGGGTCTCAGCGTCCGCTTTGCGCCGACCGATCGCGAGGTCCGGATCACCGCCCTGGAGGAGCAGGGCTTCGTCCACTTCGTCTTCGGCCACGCCACCCTCGGCACCCTCCACCGCGCCGAGCACCACGCCACCCGCCCCTTCGGCGACCGTCCCCCGGACGTCCCCAAGCTCGCCCGTCAGCTGCTTGCGTTCCTCGTCGAGGGGGTCGAGCCCGGCTGGCTCGCTCGCCGATCCTCGCCGGACGGTCAGAATGACGCCCCGCCCACCCCCGCGGACGGCGGGGACGACGAGGAGCTCGAGCTGCCGCTCGAATAGCGTCTGTCATTCTGGCAATTCTCGCCGGATTGGCGGGTCGATTCCGCAAGCTTGGCACGATTTTCAGTGGCATGGCGTTTGCTCCTGTATATAGGCGAGTGCAGGATGAGCCGGCGCGGCTACCGCCCGGCTCGATCGAACCGATGGAATGGCTCGAAGCGAACAGAAGCGACAAGGAGGAAAGCCATGACGTTTCTCACCCGGTATCGTCCGTTCAACGACGTTCTCTCCCTTCCGCGCGAGCTCGATCGCTGGATGGACGAGGCGATGGGCTCGATGCAGTGGGAGCGTGGCGAGAACATCCGCCAGTGGTTCCCGGTGACCGACATCTCCGAGACGGAGGATCACCTGATGCTGCGGCTCGAGGTCCCCGGCCTCTCCCATGAGGACCTGAAGATCTCGGTCGAGAACAACACCCTCACCGTCCGCGGCGAGAAGACGCAGGAGACGTCCCGCGAGGACGAGACCTTCTACCGCACCGAGCGCTCCTACGGCTCGTTCGAGCGGTCGTTCTCGCTGCCGAACCAGTTCGACCACGAGGACGTCCACGCCAACCTCGAGAACGGCGTGCTGATCGTCCGCGTGCCGCGGCGCGAGGAGGCGAAGGCCCGCGAGATCGAGATCGAGGGCGGAAGCGAGCGGAAGGAGATCGAGGCGTAGCCGCCTCGACCCACCGTTCCCGAACCGAGGCCCCCGGGGCATGAATCCCGGGGGCCTTTTCACCACGGAGATCGCTTCGAAGGAGGTGCCCGAGATGGCAATCCGACGGTATCCCACGTTCGACCGCCTGCTGGATCCGGCGACCTCGCCTCGCCGGCGCCGGCGGATGGACCCGGCCCTGCCGAGGATCCCCTACCGTTTCCCCAGGACGGGAGTCCGGGCCTGGGTTCCCGCGACCGACGTTTCGGAGACGGCGGAGAGCTTCGTCCTCACCATGGAGCTGCCCGGCGTGAGCCGCGAGGACGTGAGCATCTCCGTCGAGGACAACGTGCTGACGGTGCGCGGCGAGAAGCGGCTCGAGCGCGAGCATGAGCAGCGTCACCGCACCGAGCGGATGCACGGGACGTTCGAGCGCTCGTTCACGCTCCCCCGCCACGTCGATGCGGACGCGGTGAAGGCGGTGATGGAGAGCGGCGTTCTCGAGATCCGTCTGCCGCGCCACGAGGAGGCGAAGGCCCGCGAGATCCGGATCGAGGGCGAGAGCGAGCGGAAGGAGATCGAGGCGTAGCCGGAAGCCGCACCCGCCTCGGTCGAGCGAGCCTCCGGAGGCCGTGTCCTCCGGGGGCTCTTCCGTTTCCGGCCTACCGGATCCGGACCTCGATCAGGAGCCGCTCGTAGTACGGGCAACCCGACCGGACCTTCAGCACCGACGCCCGAGCGCGGTAGCCGGAGTCCATCAGCGGGGCGAGCCACCGGGAGATCTGCCGGGGCACGTAACCGAGGAGAGTCTCGGAGGATTCGATCTGCACCTGGATCGCGTCGGTGCCGATCGCGTTCTCGGGCTCCCGCTTCAGCAGCAGCGCGTCACCGGCGTGGACCGCTTCGAGCAGCCGGTAGCGGTTCTCGAAGCAGAGGCCGTGGACCGTGCACCGGAACCGCCGCGCGCGTCCCGGACGCTCGAGCGGGTGGAGGACCCGGATCATCGGCCCTCCCCGGGCTCGAAGGTCTCGAGCGCCGCCGGCACCACCCGGTCGACCACCTCGTCGAGCGGCTCCTCGATCATCGCCCCGCTGGCGTTCCGGTGCCCGCCCCCACCGAACCGACTGGCGAACGTCTGGACGTCCGCCTCTCCCTTCGATCGGAGCGAGACCTTCGTCCGGTTCCCTTCGAGCTCCTTGAACAGCAGCGCCACCCCGACCCCCTCGATCCGGCGCAGGGCCTCCACCAGCCCCTCCACGTCCTCGCCTTCCGCTCCCACCGCCTTCATCCGCTCCAGCGGGATCGTGGCCCACGCCACCCGACCTCCGTCCGAGAGGTTCAGGTTCTCGAGGACCCGGGCGTGAAGCCGGATCTGCGACAGGGAGACGGACTCGAACAGCCACCGGTGCACGGTGACGATGTCGGCTCCGCTCCGCACGAGGTCGGCAGCGATCTCGTGGGTTGCGGCGGTGGTGTTCTCGTAGCGGAAGCCGCCCGTGTCGTAGGCGATGGCCGCGTACAGCGCCGTCGCGACCGGGTCGTCGATCTCCACACCACCCCACCCGTCGAGCAGCCGGTACACCATCTCCCCGGTCGCGGCGGCCCCCTCGTCGCGGACCTCGAATCCGGGGATGCCGCCCGGACCGGCGTGATGGTCCAGGATCAGGGTCTCCGGCTCGATCCTCCGGATCCAGGGCTCGAGGGAGCCGAGCCGCTCGGGAACGGCGATGTCGAGGACGACGAGGAGGTCGGCGGCCGACAGTTCCCCGGCGGCGGTGTCTTCGAACGTCGAGATGGGGGGGTCCGGCTCGAGGAAGCGAAAGCGGCGCGGGGTCGGATGCGGGTTGAGGATCTCGACCCGCTTCCCCCGGGCGCGTAAGACGCGGGCGAGCGCGGCCTCGGAGCCGATCCCGTCGCCGTCGGGCTGGACGTGGGTCGTGAGGACGAGCCGGTCGGCGGCCTCCAGCCGCGTACGGGCGCCTTCGAACGCCTCGGCCAGGGAGGGGGCGTCCACCGGGCTCACGGCCGCGTTCTCGACCCGACCCCGCCCCAGGGGAGCGCCTCCACGGTCGCGCCCGCGGGCCGATCCCCCGCCTCGCGCGGGAGGACGATCAGGGCGTTGGCCGCCACCAGGCTCGAGAGGACCCCCGAGCCCTGGTGTCCCGCGAGCGTGGCCGTCCAGCCCTCCTCGTCGCTCTCCCGGAGCCTCCCCCGCAGGTACCACGCCTTGCCCGGGCGCTTCTTCACCGCGTCCTCCAGACGCGCCCCGAGCGGTCGGCGGAAACAGTCGGACCTCCCCTGCATACGCAGCAGGGCGGGGCGGGCGAAAAGCTCGAAGGTGACCAGAGCGCTCACCGGGTTGCCCGGCAGGGCGAAGACCGGGGTCCCGTCGGGGGCGATGCCGAAGGCG
>JAWVZN010000075.1:0-8719 GCA_033722155.1 Gemmatimonadota bacterium
ACCCCCTCCGGAAGCGCCCGCTCCACCAGGCGGCTCACCCCCTCGCCCACCAGGCCGCGGTAGGCGTCGGGCGGGTGGGTGGGCAGGCCGTGGCTCGACAGGGCGTGGTTCATCGCGTCGGCGATGTCGTCGAGGGTGTCGACGAGGGTGCCGTCGAAATCGAAGAGGACGGCGCGCAGATTCACGGGGGCCGGGCACATGGAGCGGAAAGCTAGTCGCCGCCCGGCGGATCCACAGGGCTCACCGGATCCACAGGGCCCCGCCGCCGAGCACCAGGATCGCGACCCCGGCCGCGGTCTTGAAGGCGGCCGCGAAGGCGCGGCCGAGGAGCGCCACCCAGGCGACCCGCCCGGCGGAGCGGAGCCGGCGGGTCCGGGCGAAGGTCACCGCGGCGGCGCCGAGGAAGGTGCCGAGCAGCCCGGCCAGCAGCGGCCCCGCGACCGGCACCGGCATCCCCACGAGCACCCCCACGAACCCGCCCGCGATCGCCCCCCAGTAGGCGGCCCGGCCGGCGCCGAAGCGGGCGGTGGTCCGGTGGAGGATCGCGTACTCGGCCGCCTCGGCCGCCACCCCGAGGACGACGAGCCCGATCAGGAGCCACGGGGAGATCTCCCCCACCGCGGTGGCGACGGTGAGGATCCCGATCATCACCCAGATGCCGGGGAAGCCGAGCGGCACCACGAGCAGCGCGGCCACCATGCCGATCACGGCGAGGCCGATCCACAGCTCGGCGGTCGGGAAGGCGGGGCTCACGGGGAGGCGGGGCTCACCCGGGCGGCTCGATCGGCTCGACGCACTCGGGCCGGTCGTTGGAGGGGTCGTTCACGACCCGGCCGACGGGGCGCACCTCCAGCAGCTCGGACGGGAACGGGGCCAGCAGCCGGGAGAGCTCCTCCGGGTCCCGCTCCTCGGGATCGAGCCACGCCTCGTAATCTCCGGGCCGCAGGATGACCGGCATCCGGTCGTGGAACCCGGCCACCAGGTCGTTCGCCTCGGTGGTGACGATGGTGCAGCTCTCGACCTCCTCGCCGCCGGGCCCGCTCCACCGCTCCCACAGCCCCGCGAACGCGAAGGGCTCGCCCGACTTCATCCGGAGGTACAGCGGCCACTTCTTCCCGCCCCGCTTCGTCCACTCGTAGAAGCCGTCGGCCAGCACCAGGCACCGCCGGCGCCGGAAGGCGTTCCGGAAGCTCGGCTTCTCGGCCAGGGTCTCGGCGCGGGCGTTGATCATCCGGTTTCCGATCTTCGGGTCGTCGGCCCAGAACGGGATCAGCCCCCAGTGGAAGAACTCCACCCTCCGCGGCTTCCGGTTGGCGATCACGGCGACGTGCTGGGTGGGGGCGACGTTGTACCGCTCGGGGATCTCGCCGGGGGCCTCGTCCAGCGGGAAGGCGGCGGCCAGATCCTCCCGGCCGACGGTGAGGGTGTAACGGCCGCACATCGGTCAGGCGGGCCCTTCTGTCGGGCGGCTGACAGCGGTCATCGGAGCCGCGCTCCTACACTCTCGAACGAAAAAGGCCGCCGGGAGCCCGGCGGCCTTCCTCGAAGATGGCTCCCCGGGCCGGACTCGAACCAGCGACACGGTGGTTAACAGCCACCTGCTCTACCAACTGAGCTACCGGGGAACGTGGCACTCTCGGGGACGGAGAAGATATCCGCCCGGCCCGAGCCGGGCAACCGCGGAGCGACGATCCGAGACCCTCACGGAGGAGCGATACGATGCCCGATCCGGAGCGACCCGAGCCGTACGCGCGCGATCCCGAAGCGCCCGAGCCGACCACGCCCGAGCCCGACCGAGACGAGGAGCCCGCCGGGCTGGTGGACGATCCCGACGCGGGCGAGCGGGCCGAGCCCGCCACCGCCGATCCGGGGCGCACCACCACCGAGTCGACGGTGGCGTGCCCCTTCTGCGGCGAGCCGGTGGACCTGTTCCTCGAGCCGAGCACGGAGACCAGCGTGCAGGAGTTCGTCGAGGAGTGCCCCGCCTGCAGCCGCGACTTCGAGGTGAAGGTGCGGCGCGACGACGCCGGCGTCCCCCACGTGGAGGCGCGGCGCACCCAGTGAGGCGGCCGGCGGCTCAATCCGCCGCGGTCTTCGCGAGCCGCTCGAGGTAGGCGCGGATCCGCCGGGCGTTGGTGCCGAAGTCGGTCACCCCGATCCGGCTGGCCGATCGCATCGCCACACGGCTGCCGCCCGCGGTTCGCGCCTTCACCCGGATCCAAACGTCGTCGGTGAAGCGGAGGACGGGGGTGGTGGCCTCGGCGCGGATCTCCCCCTCCGGCGGCGAGGTCTCGAGGATCTCCCACCGCGGCATCGCCTCGGCGGCCGCCACCGCGGCCTCGAAGGCGGGAGCCGGGTCGAGCGGGAGGTCGAGGGGCCGGACGTCGGGATACGCCTCCGAGGCGCCGGTCTCGACGTCGTTGGTCCGGAGCCGCAGCAGGAGCCGTTCGAGCCATTCGGGGGTGTCCACGGGAGCGAACCTACGGCGCCGGCCGTGGCGCCGCCCGCCGGGCTGCCGCTCCCGCTCTAGAGCTGCTCGGTCGCCCCCGCGCCGGTCTCGACCCCCACCGGGGCGCCGGCGGGCCCGCCGGCGATTCCGCCGAGCAGGAGGCCGTACACGATGTGGCCGAGGAAGCTCCCCACGATCGGCATCAGCTGGCCGCCGTGGAAGATCGCGCCGTCGGGCGTCATCGGAACGTACAGCAGCTCGGCCCCGAGGAACAGCAGGACCCCGAACCAGAACCCCGTCGCCAGCGGTCCGCCCGGCAGGATCCGGTAGAGGAGCAGGGCGTAGACGAGGGGGAACAGGATCACCCCGTTGATCCAGTGGACCGCCATCCCCGTCCCCCACGAGACGCCGAGGATCGCGCCGATTCCCGCGGCCACGTCCATGGGTCCCGGCAGCATCAGCGGCGCCACCCAGTACAGGATGGCGGTGAAGACCGCCGTGCCCACGATTCCACCGATGATGGCCTTTCCGATGCTCGGCTTCACGGCTTCCCCTCCGTCGGGAGTCACGCTTGCAGAAGGCTCGCCTTTCCGTGTTTCCGCCATCATAGCACGGATGGCCCCGAAATCGAAGTCGGGGCGGTAGCAGCGCCACCGGCCGGCGGCTACCTTGCCCCGCTCGGGTCGACGAGAGACTCCAGAACGGGAGGGAGAGACCGTGGCGGATTGGGCGCTGATACTCGGGGCGTCGAGCGGGTTCGGCGAGGCGACGGCGCGCGCGCTCGCCTCGGAGGGGTACAACATCTACGGCGTCCACCTCGACAGGAAGTCCACCCTCCCGCACGTGGAGGAACTGGTGAAGGAGCTGCGCTCCTCGGGCGTCGAGGTGGAGTACTTCAACGTCAACGCCGCGAGCGAGGCGAAGCGGGGCGAGGTGGTCGACCACGTCGCCGGCCGGCTCGAGGAGTCGGGCGAGACGGTCCGGGTGCTTCTCCACTCGCTCGCCTTCGGCACGCTCAAGCCGGTGATCGGCCGCGAGGGACAGGCCGGGCTCTCCCAGAAGGAACTCGAGATGACCCTCGACGTGATGGCCAACACCCTGATCTACTGGACCCAGGACCTGGTGGCCCGGGGGCTGATCGGGGAGGGGGGGCGGATCTTCTCGATGACCTCCTCCGGGGACGTGATCGCCTGGCCCACCTACGGCGCGGTCTCCGCGGCCAAGGCGGCGCTCGAGGCCCACACCCGCCAGCTCGCCCTCGAGCTCGCCCCGCGGAAGATCACCGTGAACGCGCTGCGCGCCGGGGTGACCGACACCCCCGCGCTGCGGAAGATCCCGGGCCACGAGGAGATGGTCGAGACCGCCACCCGGCGCAATCCCGGCGGCCGGCTCACCGAGCCCGAGGACGTGGCGCGGGCGATCGTCGCCCTCGCCTCCCCGGACACCCACTGGATCACCGGCAACGTGATCAACGTCGACGGCGGCGAGATGATCGCGGGGTGACCCGCCCCCGGGCCCGTCCTTCCTCGACCGGCTGATGCCCCACGTCGTCCTGGAAACCAGCTCCCCCGTCCACGAGGTCGCCGACCTCCTGCACCCCTTCGTGGAGAAGGAGGGGGAGACGGTGTGGCGGATGAAGCGGGTGTGGCTCGACGTCGACCGGATCCGCGGGCTCGCCGAGTGCATCGTGGTGGTGCGCGGGCAGCTCACCCGCTTCTTCGTCCACCTCTCCCAGCGCGAGCGGGACGCCGCGATCGTGGTGCGCCCCTACCCCGTGCCGCGCGTGGAGGCGAGGCCCTCGGTGAAGCGGATGGTGGCGCTGGTGGCCGAGGCGGCGGTCGAGGCCCACCCCGACGTGGAGATCGGCCACACCACGATCCGCGACTTCCTCACCGACCGCTACGCCTACGCCCCCGACCCCGTCCCGACCGGATTCGATCCGCTCCTCCCCGAGCGGGGCCTCCCGCATCCCCTCGACTGGGAGGCGGTCTTCGGCGACGACCGCCCCGTGGAGATCGAGATCGGCTCGGGCAAGGGGTCCTTCCTGGTGGAGTCGGCCGGGGCGAGGCCGGACGTGAGCTTCCTCTCGATCGAGTGGGCGCGGAGCTACGCCGACCACGTGCGGGACCGGGTCCGGCGGCGCGACCTCCGGAACGTGCGGGTGGTGCGGGCCGACGCGGCCCGCTTCCTCGAGGACCACGTCCCCCCCGGCTCGGTGGAGAGGATCCACGTCTACTTCCCCGACCCGTGGCCCAAGGAGCGCCACCACAAGCGGCGGCTGATCCAGCCCGGCTTCGTGGAGGTGGCCGCCGAGGCGCTCGCCCCCGGCGGGGAGATCCGCTTCGTCACCGACCACGCGGAGTACTTCGAGGTGGCCACCGGGCACCTCGAGGCGGAGGAGACGCTGGAGAGCGCGCCGGTGCTCGAGGAGGAGATGACCGACCTCACCAACTACGAGCGGAAGTACCGGGCCGAGGGGCGGGAGATCCACCGCGCCCGCTACCGGAAGACGGCCTCCTGAACCGGAAGGTCAGCCGCCGACGTAGCGGCGGTCGGCGATCCGCTCGGCGGCAAAGGCGAGAACGATCCCTGCCAGAAGGACGATTCCCGCCTCGTCGAGCCACGCCGCCGGGGCCAGCTCGAGCGCCACCGCGACATGATAGGCCGCCATCGCGAGCAGCAGGGGGCCGGTCGCGTAGCAGTGGAGCCGGCCGCACCGGGCGGCGTTGGCGACGCAGGCGATCCCCATGACGGCGAAGGCCGGGGTCGCCAGCCAGAGGTAGAGCTCCGACCACACGCCTCCCGCCACTATCAGCGCTGCAGGGATCCCCCACAGCACGATGGCCGACCAGCCGCGGATCTCTCCGGGCGGGCACACCTCGGATCGGGCGTCAATCATTCGTCCTCCGCGGTTTCGGGTCGAAGCAGCGGCCACACCGCGATCGCGACCAGGACCGCGAGCAGCGGCAGCAGGAAGCGGTCGTCGATCAGGAAGCCGAGGCCGAGTGCCGCGAGCAGGCCCAGGGCCGGTGCCCAGCCGAGACAGCAGAGGCCGACGAAAGCGGCCAGCGCCCCGGCGAGCCACCGCACCGGACTCACGGATCCGCCTCCTCGAGCGCGGACACCAGCGTCTCCACCGACGGGGCGCCCGCCAGGCCGGGGTCGTAGCGGAGCTCGATCACCGCCCCTGCTTCAGGAGCGTGGTGATGACGCCCGAGAGGCGCTCGATCCGGTCCTCGACGTCTCCGGAGTCCTCGGTGGCGCACGAGGTGAAGCACGATTCGAGCTCCTCCTCGACAAGGATCGTGGCGAAGCGGGTGAGCGCCCCCTTCACCGCAGCGGTCTGGAGCAGGATCTCGTCGGCGCACTCGCGCCGCTCGACCATCCGCGCGAGCGCCCGGACGTGCCCCTCGATGCGGGCCAGGCGGTGGAGGAGCGAGCGCCGGGACTCCGGATCGAGGTAGCCGGCCCGGCTTTCGGCGGGCACCGCGGACGTCGCAGCGGACTTCGGTTCCATGTCGATCTCCTTTCGGTTACTGCAGGGTATATCCCCCGGGGGGGATGTCAAAGGTGGAGGCGAACAGGCACTCCGGAAGCCTGGACCCTCCGTGATCGAGGCCACGCCCCGCGGCTCAAGTCGACCGGCGAAACCGGGACCCGATCCGGGCGGACGGCGGGCCCGGCCCCTACCTTTCCGGCGTGATCCTGGTCACCGGAGCCACGGGCTTCATCGGGAGCGAGATCGTGCGCCGCGCGAGCCGCCGCGGCTGGCAGGTGCGCGGGCTCTCCCGCCATCCGGAACGCCACGAGGCCCTGCGGGCGCTCCCCCACGTGGAGCTCGTCGAGGGCGACGTGGCCGACCCCGGCTCGCTGGAGGGCCCGATGGAGGGGGTCGGGGCGGTGATCCACCTGGTGGGGATCATCGCCGAGACGAAGCGGCAGAGCTTCGAGGAGGCGCACGTCGACGGGACGGAGAACGTGCTCGACGCCGCCCGCCGCGAAGGGGTGGGCCGGTTCGTCCACATGAGCGCGCTCGGCGCCGAGGAGGGGCGCGGTGCGACCGAGTACTTCCGCACCAAGTGGGAGGCGGAGGAGGCGGTCCGCGGCTCGGGGCTCGACCACGTGATCTTCCGCCCCTCGATCGTCTTCGGCCCCGGCGAGGACTTCACCGGCAAGCTCGCGCCGCTGATCCGCTTCTCGCCCGTGCTCGCCCTGCCCGGCGGAGGCGCGCAGCGGCTCCAGCCGGTGTGGGTGGGCGACGTGGCCGACTGCTTCCTCCAGGCGGCCCGCGCCGAGCGCCTCTCGAGCGACCTCCACCAGGTGGCCGGCCCCGAGGTGATGACGCTGGCCCGGATGACCCGGATCCTGGCGCGGGCGATGGGGAAGCGGCCGCGGCCGGTGGTCCCGCTGCCGGTGTCGGTGGCCCGGCTGGGAGCGGCCGCGATCGAGGCCCTCCCGGTGCCGCCGCTGCTCACCCGGGCGCAGCTGACGATGCTGGAGCTGGAGAGCGTGGCCGATCCCGGAGCCGTGGTCGCGCTCCTCGAGGAGTTCGAGATCGAGCACGCGAGCCTGGCGGAGAAGGCGCCCGAATGGCTCGGAAAGGAGAGGCGATGAGGCGACTCGCGGTTCGGATGGTGACGCTCCTGGCCCTCGCGGCGGCGGCGACCCCGGCGGCGGCCCAGTCGCTCGAGGAGGCGGCCCCCCCGGCCGGCTTCTTCGCCGAGCACCGGGCCCGCTTCGTCGAGGCGATGGAGGGCGGGCTCGCCGTCTTCCCGGCCCAGCCGGTGATCCCCCGCAACGACGACGCCGAGTACCCCCACCGCCAGGACTCCGACTTCTGGTACCTGACCGGCTTCCGGGAGCCGGGCGCGGTGGCGGTGATCCGGGCCGACGCGCCCGAAGGGGAGCGGTACGTCCTGTTCGTCCGGCCCCGCGACCCCGAGCAGGAGGTGTGGACGGGCCTCCGCGCCGGGGTCGCCGGCGCGAGGGAGGAGTTCGGGGCCGACCTCGCGTGGCCGATCGACTCGCTCGAGGCGGTCCTGCCGCGGTGGCTCGAGGAGACCGACCGGGTGTGGTACGACGCCTCCGAGGACCACCCGTGGGCCCACCCCGGGCTCGAGGCGATCCTGGCGGAGTGGGAGGAGGCGGGCGTGGCCCGCGAGCTCCGCGACGCCGACGAGATCACCTCCGGGCTGCGACTGGTCAAATCCCCCGCCGAGCTCGACCACCTCCGGAAGGCGGTCGAGATCACCGGCGATGCCCACCGGGCCGCGATCGCGGCGATCGAGCCCGGGATGTACGAGTACGAGGTCGAGGCGCTGATCGAGTACGTCTTCCGGGTCCGGGGGAGCCCGCGGGTCGGCTTCGAGTCGATCGTCGGCTCGGGCCCCAACGCCACCATCCTCCACTACGTCGAGAACGACCGGCGGATGGAGGCCGGCGACGTGGTGGTGATGGACATCGGCGCCGAGTGGAACCTGTACACCGCCGACATCACCCGCACGGTGCCGGTCGACGGCGTCTTCTCCCCCGAGCAGGAGGCGATCTACCGGATCGTCCTCGACGCCCAGAAGGCGGGGATCGGGGCGGTCCGCCCCGGGGCCACGCTCGCCGACGTCCACCGCCGGGCGGTGGAGGTGGTGACCGGGGGGCTGATCGGGATCGGACTCCTCTCGGGCACCGTCGAGGAGAACGTCGCCTCGGGCGCCTACCGCCGCTTCTTCATGCACGGCACCAGCCACTGGCTCGGCCTCGACGTCCACGACGTCGGCGGCTACGCGGTGGGAGAGGGGGAGGCCCGGCGGCCGCGCGCCCTGGAGCCGGGGATGGTGTTCAGCGTGGAGCCCGGGATCTACGTCGCCGAGGGCACCGAGGGGGTGGACCCGAAGTGGTGGAACATCGGGGTGCGGATCGAGGACGACGTGGTGGTGACCGAGCACGGCGCGGAGAACCTCTCGGAGGCGGTTCCCCGCGAGGTGGAGGAGATCGAGGCGCTCATGCAGGGCCTCGGCGTGCCCGACCCCGTGCCCGAGCCGGCGGTCGAGCCCGCCCCGGCCCGCTAGAGCGGCGGTAGCCGCGCCTCGATCTCCTCCCGCCGGTCCTCGAGCCAGGGGGGCAGCACCAGCTCCTCGCCGAGCGCGTCGGCGGCCGCGTCGCGCGGCAAACCCGGCCCCACGGTCGAGAACTCGAACGGCACCCCCCCCGGCGCGCGGCAGGAGACGGAGCCGAAGTAGAAGCGGTCCCCGCCCGGCGGGGGGCGGCGGTGGGCGG
>JAWVZN010000076.1:0-8299 GCA_033722155.1 Gemmatimonadota bacterium
CGATGGAGTAGAGGAAGGCGAACAGGTCGCCGGCCTCTCGCGGAGAGAGGTGGATCTCCATTCTCCGGCGACGGAGCCGATCGGCCATCTCCGGAAGATGATTCCACAGCGCGGTGGCGAGGTCGTAGAAGGAGCGCCGCTTCAAGCTCGCCAGATCGGTGGCGGTCTGGCCGCCGAGGCCCCGGACCGCGTGGCACTCCACACAGCCGGCGTCGCCGAAGACGCGGGCGCCGGCGGCGGCGCTCTGGGCGGGCTCGGGCAGCTCCTGGGCCTCTGCGGGCGAGACGAGGGAGAGGAACGGGAGAAGCGCGAGGGCGGCCAGCGATCTCGCCCGGACCGCGGAGGGCCCTCGCAGGAGCCGGTTGGCGATGGACATGGCCGGCGCCCCTCCCGTGTTCAGGAGATCAAGCGGTGGAGATGGCGCGGATCCCGGCGGTGGATCGGGGGAAGCGGGCCGAGCGGGGGGTGATCGATGGCCGCCACGCCTCCCCCGCGATCCACCGGGGCCTCAACGTCCGGGCACGTTCAAGAGGACCTTCTGCAGCTCGACGTCCCAATCGGCCGCCAGGCTCGCCCGCACCCCGTACTCCTCCTCCACGGCCTGGATGCTCTGGATCAGCAGCGCCCGGATCAGGAACGGGTTGTGGACCGTCGAGCCGACGACGGTGTTGGTGCCGAAGTCTTCGTCGCCGTGCAGGGTCAGCGCCCGGTTGAAGAAGGCGCCCTCGGCCACGGTGAACGTCGGGTTGTTCGCGTCGATCTCGCCACCGGCGTCGTCGAGGCCGGGATCCACCTGCTCGAGCAGGTCCGTGAGCTCGTCGACGAGACGCTGGACGTCGAGAACGGCGGTCCTCAGCACCGATGATGCGACCTGCTCGCTGCCGTGACACGCGCCGCTCACGCAGCCGTCGAACGAGCGCTCGGCGGGCGTCAGCTCACACTGGACACCGAACGGCTGGGGTATTCCCTCGGCATCGACGCACGGGATCGGGCGGAACAGGTGTCCGGTCGAGTTGAACACGAACTCGCCCGTCGCCTGGTCGGTGATCTCCTGCATGTTGACGTGGCAGGCGGCGCAGCTCCGATCGTTCCGCTCGGTGCCGTGGGTCCCGCGGATCTCGCCCTGGCCGATGTTCGTCCCGGGGAAGAAGTAGCCGGCGTCGCCCACCAGCAGCGCGGCCTCCGGCGCGTGGGGCTCGAGCCCGTGCGAGGACTCGGGGTTCGGCTCCGTCCGGCGGTTGTGGCACTGGGCGCACAGGTTGCTCTCCAGGTCGACCGTCTCGACGCTGAACCGGAGCTGACCCTCGTTGTTCCTCGCGTGCGGGTCGTGGCAGACGGCGCACACCTGCCCCAGGTGCTCGGAGCTGTCCTTCTCCTTGTAGTCGGCGTTCTCCCCCCAGGCGATCAGGGTCGCCTGGCCGCGGTGGCAGTCGGCGCATCCCGCGCGACCGGCCGGATAGGCCACCGCTTCGGCGTGGGGCGACTGGGCCCACTCGTCGACGAACGGGTGATGGGCACCCGAATGGCACTCGGCGCACCCGTCGCTCGGGTCCTGGGAAGGGATCAGCGAGCCTCCGGGCCCGCCGAGATCGACCGCGATCGAGGCGAGCGGCTGCGAAGCGTCGGGGTTCGACACGTGGGTCTCGCCCGGCCCGTGGCAGCTCTCGCACTGGACGTCGTGGTAGCGGGGATCCTGCGTGGCCGCGTACCCGAGTACCGCCTCGCTGTCGTTGCCCCGCTCGTTGACGGTGTGACACCCCTCGCAGAACTCCTGCGCGTGGCCGCTCTCCTGGAGGGTGTTCCACGCGTCGGCGTGCGCGGTCTCCTCCCACGTGTTCTGCGTGCCGATGTGGCAGTTGCCGCAGACGGTGAGCTTCTCGTCCTGCTCGTCATAGCCCAACGCCCCGCCCGCCTGCGCAGGCGGGTCGGGGAAGAAGGGCCGCTCGACCTCGATGATCTCGGTGTCCTCGCACGCGACCGCCCCGAGCAGGAGGGCGGCGAGGCCGAGGACGAGGAGATGGGAGGGGCGCCTCTTTCGGCTGCCTCTGATGGGATGATCGGAATCGCAATGCGTCATGGGGTCCCCGCTCGCTTCTGGGGTGAGCGAATACAGCCTGCTCCCGCGAATGTCACGCCGTTAGTGTAGGGCCCGCGCAACCCCCTGTCTGTCGGGAATTCCGAGGAAAATCCGTCGGGACTTTCCCCACCGTTCCGAAGGAGAATCCCGGCCCCTCCCTCCCCATCATAGACCGACCGTCTTCGGGCTTTCAAGCACGACCGGTCCGGTCCGGTTTTCGGATCCGACCGGGGCCACTGTCTTGCTCGGCCGTGCAGACGATTCCCTACCTCCGGTTCTCCTTCGACGAGGCGAGCTGGTAGATTGGTGGAGCCCGGCGCGACAGCCGTCGCGCAGCGGCTTCGACGGCGAATTCGAATCCGAGGAGGCGACGATGGCCGAAGAGAAGATCGGAACCGTGACACACTATTTCGCCGAGCCCGAGGTGGGCGCGCTCTCCCTGGACGATCAGCTACGGGTGGGCGACGTGGTCGCCTTCCGCGGCCATACGACCGACTTCCAGCAGACGGTGGAGTCCATGGAGATCGACCACGAGTCGGTGGAGACAGCGGGCCCGAACGACGAGGTGGCCCTCAAGGTGAAGGACCGGGTCCGGGAGGGCGACGAGGTGTACGTGGTGGAGCGGACCGGGTTCTGAGCGGTCCTCGGAGGGCACTTCGCCCCGGGCGCCCCTTTCGACGATTCCTCCCCCGCGAACTGGACCGTGGTGATAACGCTCCCGGAAGACCAGTCTACGCGTCTATCGCGGTTGATGAAAACCGATGCCCAATGAATGATGGCTCGCAGTTACGGAACCGGATCTCCGGATCCGAACCTCCGCAGTCGGGATCCGATCCGGTCGCGTGAAACACGGAACAGGTCCGTCGTCGGTCACCCCACGGAAGGAACCCTATGAGCGATCCGACAGATGAAGTGATGAGGATGATCTTCGGACGTTGGCGCAGCCAGATCCTCTACGCCGGCGTGAAGCTCGGGACCTTCGAGGCCGTCACAGGGGAGGAGCGGACGGCCGATGAGGTGGCCGAGGAACTCGAGCTCGACCCCGCCAACACCTATCGGCTGATGCGGGCACTCGGTTCGCTCGGGCTGCTGGACGAACGCGGAGACGGGCAGTTCAGAATCACCGAGAAGGGGCGGGTCCTCACCCGGGAACACCCGCAGAGTCTCCGGGGAGTCGCCCTCCTGGAGGAGAGCCCCGAGCATTACGCCCTCTGGACCCACCTGCCCGAGTTCATCCGCACCGGCGAGCAGGACGCCTTCGAGGAGGAGCACGGCTACAAGCTCTTCGAGTATCCCGAGGCCGATGCGGAATACTCCCGGGTGTTCGACGAAGCGATGACCAGCTACTCCCGGGTGGAGACGAAGGCCGTGCTGGAGGCGCTGGACGAGGAGACCCTCGCAGGTGTCGACCACCTGTGCGACGTGGCCGGCGGCTACGGGTACCTGCTGGCCCACCTCCTCCAGGAGCATCCCAACCTGACGGGAGAGGTGCTCGAGATGCCGAAGGTCGTCGAGGAGGCCGGGCAGATACCCGGGGAACTGGGGGTCGCCGACCGAATCCGGTTCACCGCCGGCAACATGTTCGAGGCGGTGCCCGAGGCGGACGCATATCTGATGAAGCACATCCTCCACGACTGGAACGACGCGGAATGCGTCGAGATCCTGGAAAACATCCGCGAGGCGGCCCCGCACGGTGCGCCGGTGTTCGTAGCCGAGCTCGTGGTCCCCGGACCGCGGACGCCGCATTTCGCCAAGCTCTTCGACATCCACATGATGGTGGCCACCACCGGCCGGGAGCGGACGGTCGAGGAATACGGCGAGCTGTTCCGCCGGGCTGGCCTCGAGCCCGCCGGACATCACCGGTCGGAGAGCCTGCCGATGAGCGTGGTCGAGGGCCGGGTCGGCTGAACCGGACCCGACCGACCCGAGGGGGGGCGGTCCGGGTGGGGCCGCTTCCGGGCGGAAGGGGAAGCATCACATCACATTCGGGCCCTGTCGGTGACGTCCCACACCGTCCGGTCGGACCCCAGGTGGCCGCCCAGGCGGCGAGGCCCGCCTCGGCGAGCATCCCGTGCCGCTCACTCCCGCCCGGTGAAGCGGGGCGGCCGCTTCTCGAAGAACGAGGCGATCCCCTCGGCGAAGTCCGCCCCGTCGGCGATTCGCGCCAGGCTCCGGAGCTCCTCGTCGAGGTGGAGGTCGAGCTTGCCGACGTCGGCGGCGTGGTGAATCAGCCCCTTGGCGACCCCGTACGCCTTCGTCGGGCCGGCCGCCAGCCGGCGGGCGATCGCCGCCACCTCCTCGTCGAAGGCCTCGTCGTCGAAGACCGCGTTCACCAGCCCCGCCTCGACCGCCTCGGCGGCCGACATGCGGGGATTGAGCATCACGATCTCGAGCGCCTTCCGGAGGCCCACCAGCCGCGGCAGGAAGAAGGTCGAGCTCTCGGCGCCGGTGAGGCCCGTCTTGTGGTAGGCCCACTCGAACCACGCGCTCTCCGAGGCGAACACCAGGTCGCACGCCATCGCGATCCCGAACCCGCCCGCGGCGGCGGGCCCGTCGACCGCGGCGACGAACGGCTTGGGGGCGCGCTTGATCTCGGAGATCGCCGAGTGGAGGTACTCGAGGATCTGCTTGAACTCCCCGCCGTACCCCTCCCCCCCTCCGTCCCGGGCTCCCTCGGGGAGGAGGTAGTCGAGGTCGGCCCGCTCCCCCTTCTCCCGGACGTACTTCAGGTCGGCGCCGCTGCAGAACACCCCGCCTTCGCCCCGGATCACCACGCACCGCACCGCCTCGTCGCGGGCGAAGCCGAGGCCCGCCTTCCGGAAGTCCCGGGCGGTCCTCACGTCGAGCGAGTTGAACCGGTCGCGGCGGGCGATCGTGATCGCTCCGACCGCGTCCTCGACCTCCGTCCGGACGTGGACCGTCTCAGACGACACGGAGCCTCCCCAACCGACCCGGATCGGCGAGGGGCGTGCCCCCGGCCTCCCCCACGGCCCGCGCGTCGAGGGCCCGGACCCGGCCGTCGGCGAACAGCCGGATCGCCTCGTCCAGCAGCGGGCCCCAGCAGGAGCGCATCATCCACTCCCGCTGGGCCCAGGCGCAGGCGCGGACGATGTCGTCGGCTCCCCACCGCCGCGCGTCGGCGACCATCGGGGAGACGGGGAAGGGGCGCGAGCGGACGAGGATCGGCCCGTCGTCGACCTCGTCGGTGACGAGGTGGACGGTGGAGCGGGTCTCCGGCTCGCCCGCGGCGACGGCGTCCAGGGTGGAGCGGAGTCCCCGGTAGCGGGGCGCCCCGTCGGAGCCGGGAACGGAGAGGTCGGCGTCGTGGACGTTGATCGCGCGGCCCCCGTAGATCCCCAGCAGGGAGTCGGTCACGACCCACAGGTAGCCGCACAGCACGACCAGCTCGGGCCGGAAGGGGGCCAGGACCGCCGCCGTCTCGCGGTCGAACTCGTGTCTCGCGTGCAGGTCCCCGACCGGGATCCCCCGCTCGTCGTACCAGCCGCGGAGGTCGCGGACCACCGTCGGGACGCCGGCCGCCTCGAGCGGCTCGCGGGCCGGATTGGAGCCGTCGGTCAGCACGGCCGCCACGAAGGAGTAGGGCGCTCCCGCGGCGGATCGGCCCAGCAGGTGCTCGACCCCCGGCGCCCGCATGGACGAGAGGAGCGCCACCCGGAGCGGGCGCCCCGCGATCCGGCCTCTCCCGCCGCTCAGCATATCCGGGGCAGGGGCTCGCCCTCGGGCTCGGTCACGAGCCGGCGCCCGAGGCCGGTGTCGAGGATCACCCGGCCGGGGTTCTCCGCGGTCGCTTCCCCGACGACGGCGGCCGCCGCCCCCAGCGGATGGGAGCGGAGGACACCGACGACCGCGTCCACCGCGTCGGCGCGGACCCCGAGGACCGCCTTTCCCTCGTTGGCGATGTGGAAGGGGTCGAGGCCCAGGATCTCGGCCGCCGAGCGAACCGCGTCCGACACCGGCACCGCGGCCTCGTCGACGGCGATGCCCACGCCCGCCTTCTCCGCCATCTCGTGGAGCGCGCTCGCCAGACCGCCCCGGGTGGGGTCCTTCATCGCGGTGACCGCCCCGTCGGCCACCCCGAGAGCCGCCTCCGCCAGGCCGTTGATCGGGGCGACGTCGCTGGCGAGGTCGGCATCGAAGTCGAGCCCGTGGCGGACCGCCATGAGGGCGATCCCGTGATCGCCGATCGTGCCGGTCACGACGATCGCGTCGCCCGGCGAGAGGCCCGCGTCGGCGACCACGGCGTCGGCGAGGGCGACGCCGGTGGTGTTGATGACGATGCCGTCGAGCTCGCCCCGTCCCATCACCTTGGTGTCGCCGGTCACCACCGTGGTCCCCGCCTCGCGGCACGCCCCCACCATCGAGCGCTGCACCCGCTCCAGCTCGGCGGTGGGGAAGCCCTCCTCGACGATCACCGCGCTGGTGAGCCCGAGCGGCTTCGTGGCCCCCATCATCGCCAGGTCGTTCACCGTGCCCGCGACGGCGAGACGGCCGATGTCCCCGCCCGGGAAGGCGTAGGGGTGGATCACGTGGGAGTCGGTGGTGACGACGAGCCACCCCTCCCCGATCCGGATCGCGGCCCCGTCGTCCATGGAGGCGAGGCCGATCCCGTCGACCCCGTCCTCGGGGAAGCCGTCGGCCAGGGTCTCCTCGATCAGCCGCCGCATCGCCCGGCCGCCGGCCCCGTGCATCAGGGTGACGATCGTGTCGGTGGCCACGCTCACAGGTCGGGATGCCCTCCGTACTGGTGCCAGATCTTGCAGGTGCCCTCGTTGCTCACCATGCAGGCGCCGACCGGGGTCGAGGGCGTGCACTCGCGATCGAACAGCTCGCAGTCGACGGGTGAGGCGATCCCCGCCATGATGTCCCCGCACACGCACGCCTGGACGAGGGTCGAGGGCGAGGAGCCCCACACCCGCTCCAGGTCGATGTCGAAGCGGCGCCGGGCGTCCATGCCCGCGAAGGCGTCACGCAACCGCAGGTTGCCGTTCGGCACGTGGGCGATGCCCCGCCACACCCCGCCGGTCGGCTCGAACACCCTCCACAGCCGTTCCTGGGCGTTCCGGTTCCCCTCCGGGGTCACGCAACGGGGATACATGTTGTGGACGGCCGGCTCCCCGTCGCGGACCGCCTCGACCAGCTTCAGCAGCCCGGCCAGGACGTCGAGGGGCTCGAATCCCGCGACCACGACCGGGATGGCGTGGCGCTCCACGAAGGCCCCGAAGATCGCCGAGCCGGTGATCGTGGCCGCGTGGCCGGCGGCGAGGTATCCCTCCACCCTCGTGTCCGGCATCTCGGCCACGATCTCCATGACCGGCGGGATGTACTTGTGGGCGGAGAGGGTCGAGAAGTTCGGCGGCGGGTCTCGGAGCGCGACGGCCGCCGTCGCCACCGCGGTCGTCTCGAACCCGCTGGCGAAGAAGACGACCTCCTCGTCGGGGTGCGCCGCCGCGAGCCCCCCCGCCTGCGCGGCGCTGTAGACGACGTCGACGGCGCCGCCGCGCGCCTCCGCCTCGGCCAGCGACATCGCGCTCCCGGGCACCTGGAGCATGTCGCCGTAGGTGGCGACCCGGACCCCGTCGAGCGCCAGCGCGACCGCCTCGTCGACCTCCGGCATGTCGGTGACGCACACCGGGCACCCCGGCCCCATGATCACGTTCAGGGTCCTCGGGAGAATCGTACGGAGGCCGTACTTGGCGATCGACTGCTCGTGGCTGCCGCACACGTGCATGACCGAGATCCGCTCCCGGCCGACCTCCTCGCACGCCGCCTCCATCGCGTCGGTCAGGGCCCGCGCCTTCTCCGGGTCGCGGAACTTCAGCTCGGCGGCCTGCCGCTCGATCCCCGAGGTCGCCGTCCCGGGCCTCACGCCTCCTCCCCGGACTCCGGACCGACCACCCGCTCCATCGCCGCGACGTTCCACACCTCTCCCGGCTCCCCGCCGGCGGCGTCGATCTCGCCCCGCACGTCGTCGGCCATCATGTCGTCGCCGGCCTCCCGCAGGAGCGTCTCGTAGAGCGAGAGCGTCTCCCCGATCTCCCCGTCCGGAATCCGGCGGATCGCGAAGCCGACGTGGTTCAGGACGTAGTCGCCGGGCTCCACGGGCTGGTCGACGACGTCGAGCCGGGTCTCCCGCCGCACTCCGAAGTAGTCCACCACCGCGACGTCGCCGTCGACCGAGACCACCCTGCCGGGAACACCGAG
>JAWVZN010000077.1:0-8108 GCA_033722155.1 Gemmatimonadota bacterium
GAACGACGAGTTCACCTCGATCACGTCGAAGAACCGGGCGAGGTAGGCGAGGGGATCGAAGTCGCGGCCGGCCCCCTCCGGGTAGACGATCCCCCTCCAGTCGTCGTAGGCCCACCCGGCGGGGCCGATCCAGGCGGCGGGCGCCGTCATCTCCGCACCTCGTCGTCCAGCAGCAGCGTGGGCCCCGTCTTCACCGCGCCGAATCCGTAGCGGTCGCGCAGCCGGTCGATCGGGCCCAGGAGGCGGTCCCAGGCGATCGCCCGGGAGTCGGAGAAGAGGTCGAGCTGGGGGGCGGCGTCGGAGAGGCTCGACAGGCCGACCCCCAGCAGCCGCACGCTCACCCGGCGCTCGACGGCGGCGTGGAACAGCTCCCGGGCGGTGGCGGCGACGGTCCGATCGCTGTCGGTCGGGGCGGCGAGGGTGCGGTCGCGGGTCACGGTGGTGAAGTCGCGGTAGCGGAGCTTGAGCGTCACCGTGCGGGCGGTCATCCCGTGCGAGCGGAGGTCGCGGCAGGCGCGCTCGGCCAGGGTGTGGAGGATCGCCTCGCAGAAGGCGACGTCGGTGGTGTCCTCCTCGAACGTGCACTCGCGGCTCACCGACCCGGGCCGCTCCCGCTCCTCCACCTCGCCGTCGTCGTCGCCCGCTGCGCGGGCGGCGAGCGCGCGGCCGTGGACGCCGAAGGCGTGGACCAGCACGTCGGGGTCGAGCCGGGCGAGATCGCCCAGGGTGCGGAGGTTGAACTCGCGCAGCCGCTCCCGGGTGGCGGGGCCGATCCCGGGCATCCGCTCGAGCGGGAGCGGCGAGAGGAACGGCGCCTCGCGCCCCGGCAGCACCCGCAGGAACCCGTCGGGCTTGGCGAGATCGCACGCGATTCTGGCGACGACCTTGCCGGTGGCGAGCCCCATCGAGACGGGCAGACGGGTCTCCTCGGCGATCGCGCTCCGGATCCGCCCGGCGGTCTCCGCCGGGGGTCCGTGGAGGCGCTCGGTGCCGGTGAGATCGAGCACCGCCTCGTCGATCGAGAGGGGTTCGACCGCGGGGGTGAAGCGGCGCAGGATCGCCCGCACCCGCCGGCCGGCGCGGCGGTAGAGGGCGTGGCTCCCGCGCAGGTAGACGGCGCCCGGGCACCGGCGCCACGCCTCGCCGATCGGCATCGCGGAGTGGATCCCGTGCTCGCGCGCCTCGTAGGAGGCGGCGGCGACCACGCCCCGCCCCCTTCCCTCCTTCGGATCGGCCCCCACCACCACCGGCTTCCCCTCGAGCGAGGGGTCGCGGAGCCGCTCCACCGCCACGAAGAACGCGTCGAGGTCGACGTGGAGGATCGCCCGGGGCGCCATCGACGCAGAGAGTACCCGAAGAAACCCCGAAAGGCAACGGGGCGCCGCTGGTGGATCGCCGCGGCGGCGGCTACGTTCCGCCCCGTGGCCGGACCCCGCCAGACCTACGCGCTCGTCGACGACCTGTTCTTCCGCGCCAGGATCGAGACGACCGCGGAGGCGGCGGGCACGGCGGTGGGCTTCGCCCGGTCGGGGGAGGAGCTTCCCGAGGGGATCGGGGAGGCCCTCGTGATCGTCGACCTGGGCCTCTCGGGCGAGGATCCGGTGGAGGCGATCCGGACCCTCGCGGAGCGGCCGGAGCGGCCGACCGTGGTCGCGTTCGGACCCCACCGGGACGTGGAGCGGTTCGCCGCGGCCCGGAAGGCCGGGGCCGACCGGGTGCTCGCCCGCTCGGCGTTCGTGGAGAAGCTGCCCGGCCTGCTCGGAGCCCGCACCTCCGGCGACGACGGGACCGGCTAGCGCCTCACGGCCGGAGCGTGTCGAGCCCCCTCAGGTCGGGCGTCTGCAGGGCCCCGGCCATCCCCCAGTGCATGGCCATCCACAAGACCGCGCCCTTGTTCACCGCGCCCTCCTCGGCGCCCTCGGCGATCTCGGCGATCTCGGCGCGGTGGTCGGCGGCGAGATCGAGGTTCTCGCGCGGCACCGGCGTCTCCTCGGCGGGCCGGTCGAGGCTCTCGTAGGCGCGCACCAGCGAGAGGCCGGTCCACACGTACTCGCTCGGGGCCATGTCGTGCTCCTCGAGCGCCTCGGCGACGGCGAGCCGCGCCCGGTGCAGGGCGCCGACGCCGCGCATGCCGGCCATCATGTCGCCGATGCCGGCCTGGCCGCCCCCGCGGTCGATCCGCTCCCCCCGCTCGGACATCTCCTCGACCCACTCCTCCATCTCGCTCATGTCGTCCCACGCCGCGTCGGTGACCGCGAAGAACCGCTCGGCGCGATCCTCGCCGACAATCCCGTCCTCGGGCGCGGTGAAGTCGTGCTCGCGCTCGAGCTCCTCCAGGGTCTCCGTCGCCTCCTGCTGGGCCTCGATGCCTCCGGCGAACTCCTCGGCCTTGTCCTTCAGGAAGAACCCGCCCACCACGGTCACCAGGACGATGCCGATGATCGCCAGCACGGCGAGGATCCCGCAGCCGATGGCGACCTTCGCGCCGGTGGAGAGGCCCTGCTTCTGCGGCGCCGCCCCGGCCGGGGGGGTCTCCGGGGTCTCCGGCTGGCGGTCGGGGTCGGACGGGGGGGTGGATTCGTCGGTCACGGCTGGCTCCTCTCTGGGCTCGGAAGGGGTCGGTCCAAGACGGCGCCGCGGTCAGGACCGGTGGCCGTCGTTCCCGTTCGGACGGGTGACGAAGCGGTTCACGGCGTCGAGCACGGCGCGGACGGCGGCGTCCTGGGGATCGTCCTGGACGAACGCCGTCCCCAGCATCCGGCGCCGCTCGCGGAGGTGGCGTCCCTCGACCAGGGCGACGAGCACGTCGCGCTGGAACATGCTCCTCTGCTCGATGCCCGCCAGGTAGAACGCCATCTTCTTCTCGGCCAGGTACTCGAGCGCCTCGATCACCGCCCGGGCGGACGAGAACACGCGCGCCCTGGGGGTGTCGGTGTCGCGGTGGCTCCCCTCGAAGATGACGTCGTCGAGCTCGAGCTCGACGTACGCGGTGCACTTCAGCTCCTCCTCCTGGACCACCCGCACCTTCCGGAAGACGATCCGCGGGGCCTTCGCCGGCGTCTCCGCCCTCGCCTCGCGGCCGGGAGCCTCCGGCGCCTCCCTCTCGATGTCGTCGACGTCGGCTCCCTCCTTCAGCACCGCGATCGAGACGATCCGGTGGTCGATCGAGAGGTCGAAGGCGGTCTTCAGCAGGGTCTCGATGTTGCGCACGATCTGCTTGGGGGCGATCTCGCCGTCGCTCAGGACGTGGATCTCGGTGAGGCCCTCGCCGTTCGCGGAGGGGCGGACCCGGGCGCGCACGACCCCGGTCAGGGTCTCCAGCAGGGCGTCGATCTGGTCGGTGTCGAGGCTCGGCATGCGTCCCGAATCGGGGAATGTTAGGTTGAGCCAACATAGAAACCGATTCCGGCACGGGCAACCCGGCCTCGCCGCACCGGCATCGCTCGTCGCCATCCGACTCTCGTGCAGAGGAGAGATTCCTCATGACCTACGTCATCACCGAGCCGTGCATCGGCGTGAAGGACGCCAGCTGCGTGGAGGTGTGCCCGGTCGACTGCATCTACGAGGGCGAGGAGATGTTCTACATCCACCCGGACGAATGCATCGAGTGCGCCGCCTGCGAGCCCGAGTGCCCCGTGGAGGCGATCTTCGCGCTCGAGGACGTCCCGCCCGAGTACAAGCACTTCGTCCAGATCAACGCCGACTTCTTCGAGTAGCCCTCCGGCGCCCGGAGAAGCGACCCCTCCTACCGCCTCGTCAGGGTCTTCAGGACGAAGAGGACGTTCTCCCTTCGCTCCCGCAGCCGGCGGGTGAAGTACGGAAGCCACTCCTCGCCGAACGGGACGTACACCCGCATCCGGTAGCCGCGCTCCACCAGCGAGCGCCGGGTCTTCCGCCGCATGCCGTACAGGAACTGGAACTCGAAGCGGTCGGCCGGGATCCCCCGATCGGTCACGTACCGGAGCGCGTGGTCGATCCGGTCCTGGTCGTGGGTCGCGATCGCCGGGGACACGCCGTCGTCGAGCAGGCGCTCGGCGAGCCGGTCGAACTCCTCGTTCACCCGCTCCTTCTCCTGGAAGGCGAGCGGCGCCGGCTCCTTGTACGCCCCCTTCACCAGCCGCACCCGGGCGCCGACGTCGATCAGCCGCTCGACGTCGTCGCGGCTCCGCCGGAGCATGCTCTGGATCACCACCCCCACGTTCGGGTGCTCCTCGAACACCTCGTGGAACACCTCCAGCGTCATCTGCGTGTAGGGGGAGCCCTCCATGTCGATCCGCACCCAGGTGTCGTGCTCGGCGGCCGCCTGGAGGATCGTGATCACGTGGTCGCGGGCGAGGGCCTGCTCAATGTCGAGGCCGAGCATCGAGAGCTTGATCGAGATGTTCGCGTCGACCCCGGCGGCGCCGATGCCGCCGACGAGCTCGACGTAGGCGTCGCGGAAGCCGGCGGCGCGATCGCGGTCGGTGACGTTCTCGCCGAGCAGGTCCAGCGACACCAGGACCCCCTCCTCGTTCAGCTCCCGCGCGACCGCCAGGGCCTCCTCCCGCGACTCCCCCGCCACGAACCGCGTGGCCGGCCAGATCAGCATCGTCTCGCCCTCCCTTCCTCGGTCACGATTCCGCTTGCGCGGCCCGGGGGCCACGGATACCATCTCGCCCGTGCAGAGTCTCTCCAGCCCCGCGGTCGCGAGCCCCCGGCTCGCGGCCTTCGACCGCCCCGCCGAGCGGGTCGCCGGCATCCTCGCGTTCACGCTGCTGACCGCGCTCGGGGCGTTCGTCCGGATCCCGCTTCCCTTCACCCCGGTCCCGGTCACGCTGCAGACGTTCTTCGTGCTGACGGCGGGCCTCTACCTGGGCGGGCGCGACGCCGCGATCAGCCAGCTCGGCTACCTCGGCCTGGGAGCCGCCGGCCTGCCGGTCTTCGCGGGAGGGGCCGGGGTGGCCCATCTGCTCGGCGCCACCGGCGGCTATCTGCTCGCCTTCCCGGTGGTGGCCTGGCTCGTGGGCGCCACCGTACGCCCCGGCGATGGAGCCGGGCGCGCGACCGCCGTGTTCGCCGCCGCCACCCTCACGATCTTCGGCTGCGGCGCGGCCTGGCTCGCCCGGGTGGCGGGCCTCGACCTCGCCGCCGCGCTCGCGCTGGGGGTGCTCCCCTTCCTCCCCGGCGCCGCGCTCAAGATCGCCGCGGCCGTCGCGCTGGCGGTGCGGGCTCCGCTCTCCCGCTGAGCGCGCCCGGGCGGCTCCGGGCCGCCGGGCTCAGTTGCCCTCACGCTCCAGCCGCCCGGTGAGGTTCTCCGGCGAGAGGATCTCGTCGAGCTCCTCCTCGCCGAGGTCGGTCCTCTCCAGCGCCACCTCCTTGATCCGGCGGTCGCTCGCCAGCGCCTCCTTCACGATCTCCGAGGCCTTCGCGTAGCCGACGACCGGGTTGAGCGCGGTCGCCAACGACGGACTCTTGTGGGCGTACCCCTCCATCCGCTCCCGGTCCGCCGTGATCCCCTCGACACACCCCTCGGTGAAGACGGGGAGGAAGTTCTTCAGGATCTCCATCGAGAAGAGGATCTCCCAGATCGCGACCGGCTGCATCACGTTGATCTCCAGCTGGCCGGCCTGAACCGCGAGCGCGCCCGCGGTGTCGGCGCCCACCACGTGGAAGCAGATCTGGTTGAGGCACTCCGGCATCACCGGGTTCACCTTCCCCGGCATGATCGAGCTGCCGGGCTGGCGGGCGGGAAGGGAGATCTCCTTCAGCCCGGTGAGCGGGCCCGAGTCGAGCAGCCGCAGGTCGTTGGCGATCCGGATCAGCTCGAGCGCGAGGTTCCGGAGGGCGGAGGAGACGCCCGCGATCGGCTGATGGCTCTGGAGCCGCTCGCGCGGGTCGTCCGCCTTCTCGAGCTCGAGGCCCGTCATCTCCGAGAGGTGGCGCAGGATCGCGGGGCGGTAGCCGTCGGGGGTGTTGATCCCGGTCCCGGCCGCGTTGCCACCGATCGCGATCTCGCGGAGCCCGTCCACCGCGGCCTCGAGCGTCTCCACCGAGCGGTCCATCGCCGCCCCCCAGGCGTGGAGCTCCTGCCCCAGGGTCACCGGGACCGCGTCCTGGAGGTGGGTCCGGCCGCTCTTGATCGCGTCGGCGAACTCGTCCCCCTTCGCGTGGAAGGCGGCCGCCAGGTCCTCCAGCGCCGGACGCAGGTCGCGCCACAGGAGCATGATGGAGAGGTGCATCGCGGTCGGGATCGTGTCGTTCGTCGACTGCGACATGTTCACGTGGTCGTTGGGGTGGACGCGCCCGTAGTCGCCCCGCTCCTCCCCGAGGATCTCCAGCGCGCGGTTCGCCAGCACCTCGTTCACGTTCATGTGGAACGACACGCCGGCGCCGGCCTGGAAGACGTCGACGACGAACTGGTCGCGCAGCTCCCCCTCCAGCACCTCGTCGCACGCCCGCGCGATCGCCCCGGCACGCTCGGAGTCGAGCGCGCCGAGCTCCTCGTGGGCGAGCGCGGCGGCCTTCTTCACGTACATGTAGGCGTCGATGAACCGCGGGTGCTCGCGCAGCCCGCTGACGGGGAAGTTCTCCTGCGCCCGAAGCGTCTGGATGCCCCAGTACGCGTCGGCGGGCACCTCGCGGGTGCCCAGGCTGTCCTTCTCGGTCCGGGTGGCCATGATGGATCGAGCTCCTCGCATGGGATCGGCGATTGCGAATGTCGAAGATAACCGCTCGCGTGTCGGGCGCCGCCCGGCGGCGGCCCCGGCCCTCAGTACGGCCCGCGCGCCCGCTCCTTCGCGGGCAGCACCTCGAGGCACGTCGTCCACCACCCCGTCTCGATCGTCTCGACGAACTCCTCGGGCAGGTCCTCGGCGCGCATCTCGGCGGCGAGCCGGCGGTGATCGTACGCCACCCGGCGCCACTCGACCGCCACCCCGCCGTCCCCGTCGAGCGAGAGGACCGGGTAGACCACCCGGGGGTCGCCGTCGTTCGCCGGTCGGCCGATGGCGCCCACGTTGACGACGGTCCGGCCGTCGGCGAGCCGGCGGCTCCACGGCAGGCCGGTGTGGGAGACGCACAGGAGGTCGGCACCGGCCCGGTCGAGCAGCCACCGGAGGAACCCCTCCGAGGCGGTCGTCTCCCACAGAAACTCGTTCACCCTGCGGGGGGTGCCGTGGCACAGCACCGCCTCGTGGCGACCGAGGCGGAGGCGGAGGGAGGTGGGAAGGGTCCGCATCCACTCCCGGTGGGTCCCGGACGTGTTCGCGAAGGTGTAGCGGTAGCTGAGCGCGGCGAAGTGGTTGTCGCGGGGGTCGGTGTAACCGCACCGGCAGTCGTCGAGACCGTATCCCACCGAGAGGTCGTAGTTGCCCGCCACCACCGGGACGCCCGCCTCGCGGATCCGCTCGCAGGCGCGGTCGGGGTGGGGTCCGAAGGCGCCCAGGTCGCCGAGGCAGACGACGCGGCCGGCGCCGGCGCCGGCGGCGTCGGCGAGCACCGCCTCGAGGGCGAGGTGGTTGCTGTAGACGCCGCCGAAGAGGGCGAGCCGGTCGGCGGCGCGCTCGATCACGGCGAGACGAGCTCCTCGCTCGCCGCCCCGGCCTCGGGCGCCGCGCCGCCGGGGTTGGAGCAGATCGCGCCGTAGCGCCAGCACGTATAGCAGGCGGAGTGGCGCAGCCTGTAGGGGGTGTCGGCGGCCTTCTCGAGGTCCTCGCCGAGGTTCCCGTCGGGCTCCTCCAGCAGGATCGGGCACACCCAGATCCCGCGGTCGGTGACGACCCGCGCGCTGGCGCACACGAGCTGGGAGAGGTCGAACTCCTCGTCGGCCACCATCGCGCGGGTGACCCGCTCGCTTCGGCGGTAGCCCCGGTCGCGCTCGGCCTCGGCGCCGATCTTCAGCGCCGGCATGAGCTTCACCCGGGGACGGGGGTACCCGCGCCGCTGGAGCATCCGGACGAATCCGCGGTACACCCCGGGCTCCTCCCCCTCGGGCCACGTCCGGCCCGCGGTGACGATCGGGAGGAAGCCGAGGGCCAGCAGCCGCTGCACCCCCTCGATCGCCCGCTCGAACGATCCCTCCCCGCGGATCGCGTCGTGGGTGGCGGCGTCGAAGCCGTCGATCGACACCC
>JAWVZN010000078.1:0-8063 GCA_033722155.1 Gemmatimonadota bacterium
CGCGTGATGCCGCTGGCGAGCGAGCAGGCGAAGAACCTGCTGTTCTCCATGGTGGAGGACCGGGGCCTGTTCGGGATCGTGGGCCTCGTCGGCCTGGTGTGGGCCTCGACCCGGCTGTTCGGCTCCCTGCGCACGGTGCTGGAGGTCGTCTTCGAGATCCCGCCCGAGCACCGGCTCGGGATCGTCGAGGGGAAGATCCACGACGTGAAGCTCGTGGTGGTGGTCGGAACGCTCTTCCTGGCGACGATATCGCTCACGACGGGGCTCCAGTGGATGAAGAACTACGGGGTGGGCATCCTCGGCCTGGACGCGTACAACATCTCCTGGATCACCTCGACGGTGAGCACGATGGTGGCGTTCGCGATCACCCTGGCGATGTTCTTCTTCGTCTACCGCTACGCCCCGGACCGGACGATCCCCCGCTCCGACGCCCTGATCGCGGCGATGTTCAGCGGGGTGCTGTTCGAGTTCGCGAAGCAGGCGTTCGTGGCCTATCTGGCGGAGTTCGGCCGATTCCTGGAACTGTACGGATCCTTCACGAACCTCGTCGCGGTGGCGTTCTGGGTGTACTACAGCAGCGTGGTCTTCATCCTCGGGGGCGAGCTCGCCCGGATCGTCCAGTACCAGCGCGGCAAGGGGCCCCCGCCGGGATGGGAGTTCGCCCCGAGGGGCGAAGCCTCGCCGTGATCCGGTGGGCCCCCGCCTGGATCGCCGCCGCGCTCGCGCTCGCGGCCGCCCCGGCCGCGGCCCGCCAGGCGCCCGCGGACACGGTCTCCCTGCGGGACCGCGGTTGCTGTCTGGAGGAGGTCCGGGAGGGGGCGGTGGTCGAAGAGCTGAAGATCCACGGCAACGAGGCCCTCGAGGACGCGACGATCGAGAACGCGATCCATACCACCGCGACCGGGCCCTGGCCGTGGAGCGACGAGCGGCGGCTCGACAAGCAGGAGTTCCTGAAGGACCTCGTCCGCCTCCACGTGCTGTACCAGCGGCACGGCTACTTCGGCGCCCGGCTCGTCTCCTGGGAGCTGGAGCCCGAACCCGACGGCGGGGTGCGGGTGAGCTTCACGATGACCGAGGGGGAGCCGACCCTGGTGGACTCGCTGCGGATCGAGGGGGTGGCCGAGGTCGCGGACCTTCCCGGCGCCGACGAGCTTCGCGAGCAGCTGCCGCTGCGGGAGGGAGAGGTGTTCAACGAGTCCGACCTGGCCGCCTCCCGGGACACCCTCGAGGCGGTCCTGAAGAACCGGGGCCACGCCTTCGGACAGGTCCTGATGGAGTACCGGATCCGCAAGGAGGAGCGAAGGGCGAGCGTGACCTACCGCCTCGACCCCGGCGACGTCTACTTCATCGGCGAGGTCCGCTACGAAGGCGTCAGCGAGGAGAACCGGGAGCTGGTCCGCCGCCAGCTGAAGTTCGAGACCGGGGAGCGCTACGACCGGGAGGAGATCCTCGAGAGCCAGCGCAGCCTGTACCGCCTGGCGCTGTTCCGACGGGTGGAGATCGAGCCGCAGCTCTCCGAGGTGGAAGGAGACTCCGTCGACGTGCTGGTGTCGGTGAGTCCCGCCCCCACCCACGTGGTGCGGGTCGGGGTCGGCTACGGGACCCAGGACCTGTTCCGGGCGAGCGCGTCGTGGCTCAACCGGAACGTGTTCGGGCAGAACCGGCAGCTGGAGGTCCGGGGGGACTACTCCAGGCTGGAGCGCGAGGGCGCGGTCACCTACCGCCAGCCGGTGCTCTTCCTTCCCGAGGGCAGCTTCACCGCGTCGGCCTTCCTGCGATTCGAGACCGAGCCCAACTACACGGTGGAGCGGACCGGCGCCACCGCCCGGGTCGGATACCGGGCGAGCCGTACGATCACGGCGAGCGCGGGGCTCACCGCGGAGCGGGACGACTTCTCCGATTTCGACGAGGGTGTGCTGATCCCCCAGCTGGGGCGCGATTTCATCAACCCCAGCAGGCTCGTCTTCGTGGACGCCGGCATCGCGTACGACAACACCGACTCTCTCTTCCGCCCCTCCCGAGGGTACCGGGCGGATCTCGGCTACCAGGCGGGGCTCCCCGTGGCGGGCACCGACTACGCCTACCAGAAGGTGACCCTGGAGGTGACCCACTACGTCGAGGTGACCGAGGGGTGGGTGGTGGCGATGAAGGCGCTGCCCGGGGCGATCTTCCTGTACAGCGGCGATCCCGAGGAGGGAGGCGAGGGGCGGGTGCCGCTGTTCCAGCGGCTGTTCGCGGGGGGAGCCTCGAGCGTGCGGGGGTTCGAGCGGAGGCAGCTCGGGCCCAAGGACGACCCCCGGCGCTTCGGGCAGGAGCGCGATCCCGAGCCGATCGGCGGCAGGGGCCTGTTCGAGACCAGCGTCGAGCTCCGCTTCCCGCTGCGGGGCAACTTCCGGGGCGCGGCCTTCGTGGACGCCGGCAACGTGTGGCGCGAGGTCGCCGACATCTCGCTCGGCGACCTGAAGTACACGCCGGGAGCGGGGGTGCGGTACATCACCCCGGTGGGCCCGATCCGCCTCGACGTTGCGCGCCGGATCAGCGACGAGGAGGAGTTCCTCCCCAGGTGGGTGTTCCACATCTCGATCGGGAACGCGTTCTGATGCCCGCCGGATCGATCCGCAGCAAGGCGATGTTCGCGCTGGCGATGGCGGTGTCCGTGGTGGCGCTGGCGATCGTGGCGGGAATGCTCTGGCTCCGTTCGCCCTGGGGCAACGCGTTCGTCCGCGACCAGATCGAGCGCCGCCTCGACGAGGTGGTCGTGGGCGAGGTCGAGCTCGGGTCGGTGAGCGGCGACCCCCTCACCGGCGTGACCCTCCACGATTTCGCCCTGGTCGGCGAGAGCGGGATCCCGCTGATCGTCGCCGATCGGGTGCGGGCCACCTACGCCCTCCGCCCGTTCTTCGACCAGAAGATCGTGGTGAACCGTGTCGAGCTGGTGCGGCCGGAGATCCACCTCGTCCGCCACCCCGACGGGCGGTGGAACTTCCAGACCCTGTGGAAGGAGAAGGAGGAGCCGGAGGTTCCCCCGAAGCCGGGAGGGTGGGGCTCGTGGATCCACATCCGCGACCTCGAGTTCGTCGACGCCTCCGTCGAGGTGCACCTGACGGAGGGGGAGTGGCCGGTGCTCGACTGGAGCGAGAACCGGTTCGTCGACCTCGACGGCAGGATGGAGATCGGGATCTTCTCCCGGGACCGGAACCGGAAGCGGTTCGTCGCCCGCGACCTGCGCCTGGAGACGACCGCCCCTCCGATCGAGATCCGGCGGCTGGACGGGGAGGGGATCGTGACCCCGGACAGCGTGATCCTCAACGAGATCGACTTCGTGACCCCGGGCACAACGATCCGGGCCGACGGGGCGATCACGCTGGCCGAGCGCGACTCGTTCGCCATCGAGGTGAGCGCGCCCCGGCTCTCGATGGAGGAGATCCGCCGCTTCTTCCCGCAGGTGCGGATCGAGGGAACCGGCTCCTTCGAGGGGCGGCTGACGGGCCCGGCGGGAGACGTCCGGGTGGTGATCGACGAGTCGAGGGTCGACACCGGACGATCGGAGATCTCCACCACCGGGACCATCGAGGACTTCGCCGATCCGCGGCTCGACCTGAGCTCGCGCCTCTCCCCGCTGGCACCCGCCGACGCGAGGGCCTTCATCCCCGGCTATCCGGTGGCCCAGCCGGTGAGCGGGTCGGTCCGGATCACCGGCCCATCCCGCGCGTTCGCCCTCGACGCCGATCTCCGCTCCGCCGCCGGGGCCGTGGGGTTGCGGGGCGAGCTCGACTTCCGGGGTCCCGCGACGGCGTACGAGCTGTCGGCGACCAGCCGGGGCCTCGACGTGGGGGCGTGGATCGGCCGGCCGGCCGTCGATCTGGTGCTCACCGGGCGGTACCGGCTGGAGGGCTCGGGGTTCGGCCCGGACGCCTTCGACGCCCGGGTGAGCGCGGAGCTCGGCCGGTCCCGGATCTATCGATGGGACGTCGTCTCCCTGGAGACCCGGGGGCGGCTGGCGGAGGGGCGGTACGTCGCCGACACCCTGGTGGCGCGGATGCCCGAGAGCGTGGTGCACGGAGCGGGCGCCTTCGGCCTCTCCGCCGACGGGGTGATCCGCTCCGATCTCGACCTGGCGACCGAGGACCTGGGGGAGGTGTGGCCGGGGCTCGGCGACTGGGTCGGCGGGCTCCGCGCCGACGCCCGGCTGGAAGGGACCTCCCGCGGCTTCGGCGTCGCCGCCGAGGTGGCCGCGGACGGCCTGGAGATCGGGCCGGCGAGCGCGGACTCCTTCGCCGGAGCGGTGGAACTGCGCGAGGTGGCCGCGCCGGGCTTCGCGATGGAGGCGAGGGGAACGCTCCACGAGTTCTCGGTGGCGGGGATCCGGGCGGACACCGTGGGGGTGGACGCCGACTGGCTCGGCGCGGCGATGACGGTGGACGCGCGCTTCGACATGGAGGGGGAGGCGTCCGCGAGAGCGGTCGCCCGGATCGATCCCTCGGGGCCGGCCACCACCGTGACGGTGGAGCGGCTGCGGTACGAGTCGCCCGAGCAGCGGTGGCGGATGGAGGAGGGGAGCCGGCTCGCCTGGATCGACCGACGGCTGGTGGCCGAGGAGTTCCGCCTCACGCAGGACGGCCAGGCGATCCGGGTCGACGGCACCCTCGCGCTGGAGGGCGAGAGCGACCTCTCCGTCGCCGCCGAGGACGTGGCCCTCTCCGACCTCGCGCGGCTCCTCGGCCGCCCGCCCGGCGACTGGCGGGGACGCCTCGAACTTCGCGGGAGCCTCCGGGGTCCCCGGACCGCGCCGGTGATCGAGGCGAGCGGCACCATCGGGGAGGGCTCGATTCGCGGCTTCCGCTTCCGCGGGGTCGAGGCGAAGGTCGACTACGAGGATCGCCTCGCGGACGTGGACGTCGCCGTCACCACCCCGACGGAGGGGCACGCTCTCGTCCTCGTCGGCGAGGCCCCGATCGACCTCTCGCTCGAGGCGGGGGTCGACCGGCTCCCCCAGCGCCCGATCGACCTCGAGCTCCGCGGTCGGAACACCGACCTGTCGCTGCTGGGCGCCGTCGTGCCGGGGCTCGAGGACCTCGCCGGGCCGGTCGAGATCCTGGTGGAGATCGGCGGCACCACCGAGGCACCGCGCTTCGAGGGGAGGGCGACGGTGCGGAACGGACGGATGACGATCCCGGCGACGGGGGTCCGCTACACCGACATCCAGGGCCGGATCCGGTTCAACAACGACCGGATCGTCGTCGAGGAGCTCTCCGGGAGCGACCGGGAGGCGGGCTCGTTCGGGGTGGGCGGGACGATCTCGATTCAGGACCTGGCGCTGGGGGAGTTCGATCTGGAGGCGCGCGCTCGGAACCTGTTCGTGCTCGACCAGGACCGCCGGTCCGTCACGATCGACGGCGACGTGAAGGTCGGGGGCACCACCGAGCGGCCGGTCCTCACCGGCCGGGTGGTGGTGGACGACGCGATCTACCGCCTTCCGGAGCGGACCCGGAAGGACGTCATCGACCTCGAGGAGGCGGTGATCTACGTCGACATCCCCGGAGCCGGCCCCGGTCCCGAGCTGGAGCGCTCCCCGTCGCTGTGGACGCGGTCGCGGCTCGACATGGAGGTCGTCGTGACCGACGACGCGATCCTCCAGTCCGACCAGGCGCGGATCGAGATCGCGGGCGACCTCTCTCTGCTGAAACCGTCCGGATCCTCGACACCCACCCTCTCGGGCACCCTCCAGGTGAAGCGGGGTTTCTACGAGCAGTTCGGGCGACGGTTCACGATCGAAGGGGGGGAGATCTTCTTCTTCGGCACGCCGGAGCTGAACCCGGGCCTCAACGTCGTCGCCACCCGCACCGTGGAGGACGTACGGGGAGTCGGTGACGTGGAGGTCCGGATCACCCTCGGCGGCACCCTGAAGAACCCGACGATCGACCTCTCCTCCACCCCGCCGTTCGAGAAGTCGGAGATCATCTCCATCGCGCTGTTCGGCAGCCCCACCCCCGCGGCCGGCCAGGAGCGTCGGTTCGGGGAGACGGTGCAGGGGCTGCTGGCCGGTGCCGCGGCGGCGCCGCTGGAGGCGGCCCTGGCCGAGGAGCTGAACCTCGACACGATCGAGATCTCCCAGCGCACCGGACCCGGGGGGGACGTGGCGCGGCTGTTCCGGATCGGCAAGTTCCTGAGCCCGGACGTGTTCGTGGTGTTCGAGCAGGAGTTCGGCGGCGCCGGGGAGGTGAGCCGGGTGGCGCTGCGGTATCAGGTCACCGAGATGTTCACGCTCCAGGCCACCGCGGGCACCGGACGGCGGGTGGAGGAGGAGGAGGGCGTGGCGGCGGGCATCGACCTCTTCTGGGAGTTCACGTACTGAACGGGGTCCGTGCGGGTGACGGGACCTTCACGACGTCTCGGGGTATATTTCCTGCCATGAACACGCTCAAGACGGCCCTGCTCCTGACCGTGCTGACGGCGGCCCTGGTGCTGCTCGGCGGATGGTTCGGCGGCAACGGGGGCGCGGTGATCGCGCTCCTCGTCGCCGGCGCCATGAACTTCGGCTCGTGGTTCTTCAGCGACCGGATCGTGCTGAAGATGTACCGGGCGCGCGAGGTGGGGCGCGAGGAGGCGCCCGAGCTGTACGGGGTGGTGGAGTCGCTCTCCCGGCGGGGGGGGATCCCGATGCCGCGGGTGGCGATCATCCCGAGCGAGCAGCCGAACGCCTTCGCCACCGGGCGAGATCCCGACCACGCCGTGGTGGCGGCGACCGAGGGGATCCTGAGGATCCTCGACCGCGAGGAGCTCGAGGGGGTGATGGCCCACGAGCTCGCCCACGTGCGGCACCGCGACATCCTGATCTCGAGCGTGGCGGCCACGCTGGCGGGAGCGATCATGGTGCTGGCCCGCTTCGGCCTCTTCTTCGGAGGCGGCAACCGCCGCGGCGGGGGCGCGCTGGCGCTGCTCCTGATGATCCTCGCGCCCCTCGCGGCCATGATCGTGCAGGCCGCGATCAGCCGCTCGCGCGAGTACGCCGCGGACGAGGGGGGCGCGGAGATCAGCGGAAAGCCGCGGGCGCTGGCGAGCGCGCTCCGGAAGCTCGAGGCCGGCGTCGAGCGCGCGCCGATGGAGGGCAACCCGGCCACCGCCCACATGTTCATCGTCCATCCGTTCGGCGGGGGGGGCGTCACCGGGCTCTTCCGGTCGCATCCTCCCACCGAGGAGCGAGTCGAGCGGCTGCACCGGATGCGCGGGGTCGGGTAGTCGACACGCTGCATCTCCGACTCGCCGCCGTCCTTCTCGCGGTGTGGGCTCTCGGCACGTGGCTCCTCCCGCTCGGCGGCATGATCCACTTCCTGCTGATCGTGACGCTGATCGTGCTGATCGTGGGAAGGGTCTCGCAGGAGGCGTAGCGGCCGACCGGCCACTAAATTTCTCCGGCCATGCCCGAATCGATCCGCATCCAGGGGGCCCGCGAGCACAACCTCGCGGATCTCGACCTCGAGCTCCCCCGCGAGCGGCTGGTGGTGATCACCGGGCTCTCGGGCTCGGGCAAGTCGAGCCTCGCCTTCGACACCGTCTACGCCGAGGGGCAGCGGCGATACGTGGAGTCGCTCTCCGCCTACGCCCGCCAGTTCCTGGGGGTGATGGAGAAGCCCGACGTCGACTACATCGACGGCCTCTCCCCCGCCATCGCGATCGAGCAGACCACCGGCGCCCGCAACCCCCGTTCCACCGTCGGCACCGTCACCGAGGTGTACGACTATCTCCGGCTCCTCTACGCCCGGATCGGGATCCCCCACTGCCACGAGTGCGGCCGCCGGGTGGAGCGGCAATCCGTCGCCCAGATCGTCGACGCCATCCTGGACCTGCCCGAGGGGGAGCGGATCCAGGTGCTCGCGCCGCTCGTCCGCGGGCGCAAGGGGGAGTACCGGGAGGTGTTCGCCGAGGCCCGCCGCGAGGGGTTCGTGCGGGTGCGGGTGGATGGCGAGATCCACGACCTCGAGAGCGCGCCGGAGCTGGAGAAGAACGTCACCCACGAGATCGAGGTGGTGGTCGACCGGCTCACCGCGGAGGAGCGGTACCGC
>JAWVZN010000079.1:0-7941 GCA_033722155.1 Gemmatimonadota bacterium
CCTCCGCCGGGGCCTCCTCGGCGGGCTCCGGACCGGCCTCCTCCCCACCTCCGCAGGCGATCAGGAGGGCGGCGAGGACGGCGGCGGTCGTTGCGCGGACGATTCGCTTCATCGCGCTCTCCTTCCGGGAGTCATCGAAGGGCGCCCGCCGAGCGTTCCGGACGCGAGGCGCGCATCGGCGCGAATATACCCCGACCCCCGGGGGTCGCAACGAGCCCCCCACCCCTCATCCGATCGCCTCGAGCCGCGCCACCGCCCGCCGGGCGAGGCGCCCGAGCGCCTCCCGATCGAGGGGCCCCCGCGCGGGCGGATCGAGCGCGGAGCCGTCGAGGACGACGACCCCCTCCGGCGCCCGCGCGGCCTCCCCGCACACGACCGCCGCGGGGACGCCCGCCTCGCGCGCCAGCTCCAACGCGTGGCCGGTCGCCTTGTCACCGGCGCTCTGGGCGTCGAAGCGCCCCTCCCCGGTGACCAGCCCGCCGGCCTCCTCGAGCGCTTCGGCCAGCCCGGCGAGACGGCCGCACCACGCCGGGCCGTACTCGAGCCGGGCCCCGGCGACGGCGACGAGCGCCGCGCCGAGCCCGCCGGCGGCTCCGGCGCCCGGGCGCTCGGCGAGATCCTCCGAGGCCCCGAGGTCCGCCTCCCACCGCTCGGCGAGGCGGGAGAGCCCGGAAGCGAGCCGTTCCACGACGTCGGCATCGGCCCCCTTCTGGGGCCCGTAGACGGGGGCGGCGCCCCGCGGGCCGAGGAGCGGACTTCGGACATCGGCCAGCGCCACCACCTCGATCGCGTCGGACAGCCGGGGGGTCTTCGGTGGAACGATCCGCGCCAGGCGGCGGAGCTCGCCGGGGGACTCCACGGGCCCGCCGTCCTCCCGCACGAAGCCGAAGCCGAGCGCCCTCGCCATCCCCCACCCTCCGTCCACGGTCGCGCTGCCGCCCAACCCCACCACGATCCGGCGCGCGTCGAGGCCGGCGGCGGCGAGCAGGAGCTGGCCCAGACCGAAGGAGTCCGCCGACGGGGGGTCGCGCTCCGCCTCGTCCAGCAGCCGGAGCCCGACCGCCGCGGCGCTCTCGACGTACGCCACGTCCTCCTCGGGGTCCCACGCCCACAGCGCGGAGACCTGACGCCCCCGCGGATCCCGGATCCGGGTCGAGACCGCCAGGGCCCCGGGACGATGCCGCCCCACCACCGCGACGAAGCCGTCGCCCCCGTCGGAGAGGGGGAGGGCATCGACCGTCACGCCGGCGTCCGAGAGCGCGTCGGCCCACGCGTCGGCCACCTCGACCGCATCGAAGGTGCCCTTGAAGGCGTTGGGCGCGAGGACGACGCGCACCGCGGCGCCCGCGATCCTAGGAGGAGAGGGCCCGGTCGAGGTCGGCGATCAGATCCTCTGCCGCCTCGACCCCGACGGCCAGCCGGATCGTCTCGTCGGGGATCCCCAGGCGGGATCGCTCCTCGGAGGAGAGGGAGCGGTGGGATGTGAGGGCCGGCATCGAGACGAGCGACTCCACCCCGCCGAGGCTCGGCGCGAGCCGGATCCACCGGAGGCGGCCGACGATCCGCTCCGCTTCGACCGGATCCGTGGTCGGCACGAACGTCACCACCCCTCCCGCCCCGTCGAGCACGCGCTCGATCACCGCCCGGTCCGGGTGGTCCTTCCGCGAGGGGTGGTGCACCGCCGCCACCGCGGGGTGGCCGGCGAGGAAATCGGCGACCTCCCGCCCGTTCTCGTCGTGGCGGGCCATCCGCAGGGGCAAGGTCTTGAGGCCGCGGTCGAGCAGGAAGGCGGCGGCGGGATCGGCGGAGGCGCCGAACGACTTCATCCGCTCCCGCGCCGTCTCGATCCGCTCCTCCCCACCGGCGAGCACCCCGCCCACGAGGTCGGAGTGGCCGCCGAGATACTTGGTCGCGCTGTGCATGACGAGATCGGCCCCGAAGGAGATCGGGCGCTGGTGGACGGGGGAGGCGAAGGTGGCGTCCACCAGGGAGACGGCCCCGAGCTCCCGGGCGAGCTCCGCCAGGGCGGGCCCGTCGGCCACCCGGAGCAGCGGGTTCGAGATCGACTCCCACAGAAAGAGTCGGGTCTCCGGCCGGGCCGCCTCCCGCCACGCGGCCGGATCTTCGCCGGGGGCGTAGCTCGTCTCGATCCCCAGCCGCGGCAGCTCCTCGTCGAGCAGGGTGCGGGTTCCGCCGTACAGCCCCGCCGCCGCGATCAGGTGGTCGCCCCGCTCGCACACCGCCAGGATCGCGGTCGCCAGCGCCGCCATCCCGGAGGCGAGCAGCAGCGCCGCCTCCGCCCCCTCGATCGCGGCCAGCTTCCGCTGGACCGCGACCTGGGTGGGGTTGTTGCCGTAGCGGGAGTAGCGGAGCGGCCGATCGGCGTCGGGGTACAGATAGGTGGCCGAGCGATGGACGGGCCCCACCACGGCCCCGTCGGCCGCGGCGGGATCCCCGCCGGCGTGGACCGCTAGGGTGTCGAGCTCGGGCCTCCGCTGCTCCGTCACGCCGGCTCCCCGGTGAGGACCGCCGCCCGCTCCAGCGCTTGGCGCAGGGAGGACGTCCCCCGGATGCCCGCAGCCGCTCCGGCCGCGCGCACCGCCCCCGCCAGGGCCTCCCCGGCCTCCAGCCCGCGTCCCGCCCGCAGGGCGATCCACGCCGCCCCCAGAACGTCCCCGCAGCCGGTGGGGTCGACCGCCTCCCCGGTGCCCACCGCGTCCTGCTCGAGCGGCTCCCCGTCGGCGGGATGCCAGCATGCGCCTGCCGACCCGCGGGAGACCAGCACCCCCTCGGCGCCCAGCTCGTGACACCGGCCGGCGAACCTCCGTTCCTCGTCGGCGGGAAGCGGATCGTCGCGTCCGCGCCACAGGAGCCCCGCCTCGCTCTCGTTGCACTGCACCCACCGCACCCCCTCCACCCACGCCTCCCAACGCTCCGGCCGGCGCGGCCGCCGCGGCCCGTCGGAATCGTGCTCCAGGCAAAGGCTGTGGACGTCGAGGTGGATCGGGCCGCCGAACGCACGCTTCACCCGGCCGAAGGTCTCCCGGTCGGTCTCGTTTCCGGCGACGAAGTTCCAGAGCCACGCGTCGAGGCGATCGACCCACGGCTCGAGATCGCCCCACGCCAGCGGACCGATCCCGCCCCGGAGGGTCTCCTCCCGCTCCTCCGCGTCGCGGTACTCCAGCCGGACCTTGTTGTTGACCGCCTCGACGGGGAGCAGGGCCCCGGCCTCCACCCCGGGAAGGCCCTCCATGTCGCGGCGGACGCGGCCGTACGCGTCGGCGCCCACCGCCAAAACGGGGGCGATCCGGACCTTGTCCGGAAGGAGCGCCCGGAGGGTGAGGACGGCGTAGTAGATCCCCCCCATGTCCTCGACGACCGACCCGTCGGGAGCGACGATCGTGTCCTCGACGGCGGTCCCGGTCACCCCGAGGAGCGGGGGCGGGGTGGAGGGGGAGGAGGGAACCACGGGACGGAAGCTATCCCACCGGAGCGGCGACGTCCCGCGCGGGACCGCCGTCGAGCCGGGAGCGGACGTGCTCCACCACCCGGTCCACGGTGATCCCCCGCAGGCACCCCAGGGTGTAGGCGCACCGGTTCCTGGCGCACGGCCGGCAGTAGATCGGGTGGATCAGCACCTCGCTCGCCCCTCCCCGGGGGCCGGTCACGACCTCGCGGGAGGCCCCGAAGAGGGCGAGCAGCGGGGTTCCGACCGCGTAGGCGATGTGCATCGGTCCGGTGTCGTTCGTCACCAGGAAGTCGAGGCGGCGGAACAGCTCCGCGAGCACCGGCAGCGGGCTCCTCCCGGTCCAGTCCACCGGCTCGGGATCGGCGTTCTCGACCACCTCCCGGGTGATCGCTCCCTCGTTCGAGGCGCCGAAGACCACGACCCTGCCGCCGTCCCGCCCCAGCCGGGAGGCGACCTCGGCGAACCGCTCCACCGGCCACCGGCGGGATCTCGCGTTCGAGGTGGGCACCAGGCCCACGATCGGGCCGCCGGGCTCGTCGAGGCCGGCCTCGGCGAGCAGGGCGTCGGCCGCGGCCACGTCGCCCGACCCCGTCACGATGGGATACCGCTCGGGCACCGGGCGGCCGGTCACCGCCGCGGCGAGCAGGGCGTACTCCTGCCACCGGTGGCGCCCGGCGTACCAGCGCCGCGGCAGGGTGACGTCGAGCACCAGCCGTCGCATCGGCCCGCCGAAGCCCCACAACCGGTCGACCCCGCCCACCGCCGTCTCGATCGCCGATCCCATCGAATGCGGCATCACCACGCCGAGCGCCACCCGCCGTTTCGCCAGGGCGCGCCGGGCGGTGGCCAGCCGGCCGGCCCCGCGGCCGCCGGCGCGCACGACCTCGGCGACCCGCTTCTGGCCGACGTAGAGCGGCGCCACGTTGCCACGCGACATCACCAGGATCGTATGGCTCTCGAAGCGCTCGGTGATGGCGGTGAGGGCGGGCAGGGCCATCACCGCGTCGCCCACCCAGTTGGGGACCCGCACGAGGATCGTCCCCTCGTCGGGGAGCTCGGGCGGCTCGATCCCCGGCGGGGGGCGGACCACGGCCGGCGCCGGAGCCATCACCCCTCGAGCTGCAGCGCGGCCAGGAACGCCTCCTGGGGGATCTCCACCGTCCCCACCTGCTTCATCCGCTTCTTCCCCTCCTTCTGCCGCTCCAGGAGCTTCCGCTTCCGGGTCACGTCGCCCCCGTAGCACTTCGCGGTCACGTTCTTCCGGAGCGGCCGGACGACCTCGCGGCTGATCACCCGCGAGCCGATCGCCGCCTGGATCACCACCTCGAACATCTGGCGGGGGATCAGCTCCTTCAGCTTGCTCGAGAGCCGGCGCCCCCAGTCGTGGGCGCTGTCGCGGTGGACGATCACGCTCAGGGCGTCGATCGGGTCCCCGTTGACGAGGATGTCGAGCTTCACCAGGTCGCCCTCCTCGTAGCCGAGCACCTCGTAGTCGAACGAGGCGTAGCCGCGGGTGGCGGACTTCAGCCGGTCGTAGAAGCCGGTGATGATCTCCGCCAGGGGCAGGTCGTACTCGATCTCCACACGCTCGCTGTCGATGTACTCCATCTTCACGTGCCGCCCGCGATTCTCCTCGCACAGCTTGAGGACCCCGCCGATGTAGGCGTCGGGCAGGATGAACCGGCCCCGGACGTACGGCTCCTCGATCCGCTCGATGGCGCCACGGTCGGGCATCCGGCTCGGGTTCTCGATCACCATCATCTCCTCGTGCTCCCGGTGGACGTGGTACTCGACGTTGGGAACGGTGGTGATCAGGTCCAGTTCGAACTCGCGCTCGAGGCGCTCCTGGACGATCTCCTGGTGGAGCATCCCGAGGAAGCCGCAACGGAAGCCGAAGCCGAGCGCGGTGGACGTCTCCGGCTCGTAGAAGAGGGAGCTGTCGTTCAGCTTCAGCTTCTCGAGCGCGTCCCGGAGATCCTCGTAGCGGTCCGAGTCGGTCGGGTAGAGCCCGGCGAACACCATCGGGTGCACCTCCTGGTAGCCGGGCAGCGGCTCCGCGGCGCGATCGGCCGCGTCCACGATCGTGTCGCCCACCTTGGTGTCGGAGATCCGCTTGATGGAGGCGACCACGTACCCCACGTCGCCCGCCTCGAGCGCCTCGGCCTCGATCGTCCCCAGTCGCAGGCGCCCCACCTCGTCCACCTCGTACACCCCGTCGTTCGAGAAGAAGCCGATCTCCATCCCCGGCTCGATCCGGCCGTCCACCACCCGGACGTACGGGACCGCGCCCCGGTACTTGTCGAACTGGGAGTCGAAGATGAGCGCACGCAGCGGGGCCTCTGGATCGCCCTTCGGCGAGGGCACGTCGGCGACGATCGCCTCGAGGACGGCGTCGACGTTGGTGCCGTGTTTCGCCGAGACCGCCAGGATCTCCTCCTCGTCCACACCCAGCAGGTTCACCAGCTCCTCGGTGACGAGCTCGGTCCGCGCGTTCGGAAGGTCGATCTTGTTGATCACGGGGATCACCTCGAGCTCGTTGTCGAGGGCGAGGAACAGGTTCGAGAGCGTCTGCGCCTCGATCCCCTGGGCCGCGTCCACCACCAGCAGCGCCCCCTCGGCGGCCGCCATCGAGCGCGACACCTCGTAGCTGAAGTCGACGTGGCCGGGGGTGTCGATCAGGTTCAGCTCGTACGTCTCGCCGTCGGCGGCGCGGTACCCCATCGTGATCGCGTGCATCTTGATCGTGATGCCCCGCTCCCGCTCGAGGTCCATGGCGTCGAGCACCTGGTCGCGCATCTCGCGACGGCCGACGGTACCCGTCCGCTCCAGCAGCCGGTCGGCGAGGGTCGACTTGCCGTGATCGATGTGGGCGATGATGACGAAGTTGCGGATCCGGCTCGCGTCCATGGGAAGGAATGTACCGGCGGCTCCGCCGCCTCGCATGGGGGTGGCCGGGTGGCGGCGCGAGAGGCACGGCTCTTGCTAGTTTGTGTGATACTGCCGTCTCGAACCCCGATCGGAGGGCCTTCTTGCGTCTCGAGCGAGTCGTTCCCGTCTCTCTGCTGCTCCTCGTCACCGCCTGCTCGGGCGGAGACGGTGGCCCGGCGGGCCCGCCACCTCCGCCGCCACCTCCGCCTCCGACGCCGGCCGTGCTCGTCGCGATCTCCGCCGGCGACGAGCACAGCTGCGGGCTGGAACCCGACGGGGTCGCCCTGTGCTGGGGGAACAACGACCACGGCGAGCTGGGCGACGGAACCACCGTCAGCTCGTCCGTCCCCGTGGCCGTCGCCGGCGGCCACGCCTTCGTGGAGATCGGGGCCGGCGACGACCACACCTGCGCCCGCACCGCCGACGGTGGCGTCTTCTGCTGGGGCGGGAACGCCTTCGGCATGCTCGGCGACGGGACCACCCGGGCGCGGCTCTCCCCCGTTCCCGTGGCCGGGGACCTCGTCTTCGAGAGCCTCACCGTGGGCCGCTTCCACGCCTGCGGGCTGACCGCCGACGGGACCGCCTGGTGCTGGGGGCGGAACCAGGCCGGGCAGATCGGCGACGGGACCCCGGGGATCGACAGACGGGAGCCCGTGCCGGTGGCCGGGGAACTCGCCTTCAGCGTCGTCGACGCCGGCCAGACCCACAGCTGCGGGATCGCCGACGATGGCGCTGCCCGTTGCTGGGGGGCCAACGAGTTCGGCCAGCTCGGAACGGGCAACACGATCGCCAGCCCCGAGCCCGTCCTCGTGGCGGGCGGGAACGCCTTCGCCGGGATCCGGGCCGGGTGGGATCACTCGTGCGCCTGGGCCGCGGACGGCTCCGGCTTCTGCTGGGGACGGAACGACGAGGGTCAGGTCGGCGACGGAACGACGATCGACCGGCCCGAGCCGACCCCCGTGGAGGGGGGCCTGGCCTTCGGCGCGATCGCTCCCGGATGGAGCCACACCTGCGCTCTGGACATCGACGGGGCGGCCTTCTGCTGGGGGAGCGGAGGGAAGGGAGAGCTCGGGAACGACGCCTTCGAGAACAGCCCGCTCCCGGTGGCGGTGGTCGGCGGCCTGACGTTCACCGCGATCAGCGCCGGGGACGACCACAACTGCGCCCTCACCCCGGGCCGGGCCGGCTACTGCTGGGGGCAGAACGACGAGGGGCACGTAGGCGACGGGACCCTCACCAACCGCGCCCGGCCCGTCCGGGTCGGGGGCTAGAGGAGGTCCAGCGGGTCCCGGTCGATCTCCAGCCGGTTCCCCGTCCCGACCAGGGCTTCCTCCTCGCGCGCCAGCTCCCACAACGTCCGTCCGAGGACGCCGGGTCGATCCGCCTTCAGCAGAACGTGGTGACGGGCGCGGCCACGGAGCCGCTCGAGGGGGCACGGCGCGGGACCGATCACCTCGAGGCCCGGCGCCCGCTCCTCCCGCAGCCGGTCCGCCACCCGCTCCGCGGCCGCCGCGACCTCGTCCGCCATGGCTCCGCTCACCACG
>JAWVZN010000080.1:0-7573 GCA_033722155.1 Gemmatimonadota bacterium
CGCTCAACGTGGACGGACTGTTCGAGCGGGTCGGCTCCGACGAGGTGGAGGAGGTGATCCTCGCCACCAACCCCGACGTGGAGGGCGAGGCCACCGCGATGTGGCTGCGGCGGGCCCTCGAATCCCACGGCGTGCGGGTGACCCGACTGGCCCGGGGGATCCCGATGGGCGGGAGCCTGGAGTTCCTCGACGAGATGACGGTGGGGGAGGCGCTCTCGGCCCGAACCGAGCTGTGAGCCGCCCGGCGGGCCGGTGAACACCCCGAACAAGATCACCGTGGCGCGGATCGCGGTCACCCCCCTGATCGCGTGGCTCATCTTCCAGGCAAGCCTGGTGGAGCGGTGGGCGGCGTTCCTGCTGTTCGTCGCGGCCGCCGTGAGCGACGTGATCGACGGGAACCTCGCCCGGGGCCGCGACGAGATCACCCGCTTCGGCCAGCTGCTCGACCCGATCGCCGACAAGATGCTGGTGCTCGTCACCTTCGTGCCGCTCTACGGGATCGGGATGCTCCCCCTGTGGCTGGTGATCCTGGTGCTGGCCCGCGAGATCGTCATCACCCTGTTCCGCCGCCACGCCGCCGCCCGGGGGGTGGTGATCGCAGCGAGCGGTTGGGGCAAGTCGAAGGCGATGGTCCAGAACTGGTTCGTCGGCTCGGTCCTCGTGCTGCGGATCAATCTCGGCTACGTGGCCGAGGGGGCCTCGGGCGAGGCGTGGAGCCACTGGATGGGGTACACCCGCGCCGTCATCGAGGTGGGCTTCTGGTTCGTCGTCGTCCTCACCGTGCTCTCCCTGGTCGACTACCTGTACGAGCACCGCGACCTGTGGCTCGGCCGGACGGCGTGACCCGCGCCTCCGTCGGGGTGGCGACCCTCGGCGTGGGGTACTGGCCGTGGGGCCCGGGCACCCTGGCGTCCGCGCTCGTGGTCGCCGCGTGGTGGTGGCTCGCCCCGTCGGCACCGCAGTGGCTCCTGGTCACCGCCGTGCTGGCGGGGGCCGGGTTCGCCGCCGCGGGGAGGGCCGAGCGGGTCCTCGGCCACGACGACGGCCGCATCGTGATCGACGAGGTGGCGGGGATGGCCCTCGCCCTGGCGGCCGCCCCCCGGAGCTGGCCCGCCGCGGTGGCGGCGTTCCTCCTCTTCCGGCTCTTCGACATCGCCAAGCCGCCGCCGTTCGACCGCCTCCAGGAGGCGCCGGGGGGATGGGGGGTGATGCTGGACGACCTGGGCTCCGGCGCGGCGGCGGCGCTGGTCGTTCTCCTGGGCCTCGCGGTGTGGGGTGGGGGCGGATGATCGAGGTGGAGATCGTGGCGATCGGCGACGAGCTGCTGCTGGGGGAGACGGTGGACACCAACAGCGCCCACATCGCGAGCCGGCTCGGCGAGATCGGCGCGAGGGTCGCGCGGATCACCGCGGTCGGCGACGAGCCGGGGCGGATGGCGGAGGTGCTGCGCGGGGTACGCGAGCGGTCCCGGTGGGCGATCACGATGGGAGGGTTGGGCCCGACCCGGGACGACCGCACCCGCGAGGTGGTGGCGGAGGTGCTCGACCGCCCGCTCGAGCGGGACGAAGAGCAGCTCGAGATCCTCCGGGAGAAGTTCCGCGACTACGGCTACGACGAGATGCCCCCCTCGAACGAGCGCCAGGCGATGGTTCCCGTCGGGGCGCGGACGATCGAGAACCCCCATGGCACCGCGCCGGGACTCGTCCTCGTGGAGGAGGGATTCACCCTCTTCGTCCTGCCCGGCGTCCCGCGCGAGATGAAGGCGCTGCTGGAGGACGCCGTGCTCCCCGAGCTGGTCGCCGCGGGGGCGGAGACCCGGGTGGTCCGCTCGCGGGTGGTGCACACGGTGGGGATCGGGGAGTCCGCCCTGGCGGAGCGGATCGACGACCTGGTGGAGGAGGCCGATCCCGTCCAGGTGGCGTTCCTGCCCCATCTCGGCCAGGTCGACGTCCGCCTCACGGTGCCGGGCGTGGAGGAGGAGGAAGCGGAGGAGAGGCTCGACGAGCTGGCCGAGCGGATCGCGGAGCGGGTGGAGCCGTGGTTCTGGGGAACCGACGACACGACCCTGGCGGGGGCGCTGGGCGAGGCGCTCCAGGAGCGGGGGTGGACGATCGGGGTGGCGGAGTCGTGTACGGCCGGTCTCCTGGGGGCCGAGATCACCACCGAGCCGGGGTCCAGCGGGTGGTTCGAGGGGGGCGTCCTGGCGTACGCGGACCGCGTCAAGGAGGCTCTCCTGGAGGTTCCCCCGGAGATCCTGGAGGAGCACGGGGCGGTGAGCGAGGAGACGTGCCGGGCCATGGCCTCGGGGGTCCGGCGGCTCCTCGGGGTCGACGTGGGGTGCGCGATCACGGGGATCGCGGGACCGGGGGGAGGCACCGAGGAGAAGCCGGTCGGCCTCGTGTTCTGCGGGGTGGAGATCCCGGAGGACTCGGGGCTCCGGCGGCTCACCTACCCGGATTCCCGGGAGAACGTCAGGCGACGCTCCGTTCTCGCGACGATGGGGCTGGCGCTCCGTCTCGTCCGGGACTCCTCGTGACCCTCGTCGCCGAGAACTGCTACGTGCGTGCCACCGACGGCGCGCTGCTGCGCTTCGAGCACCGGGACGCGGGCCCCGGGGCCCGCGGCGTCGTCGTCACCCTCCACGGCCTGGGCGAGCACGTCGGGAAGTACGAGGAGTGGTTCGACGCGCTGCTCGCCGCCGGCTATCACGTCTACGCCTACGACCAGCGGGGCCACGGGCGCACCCCGGGGCGCCGGGGTGACTACGCCTTCGGCGACCTGGTGGCGGACCTCGAGCGGTTCCTCGCGGTGGTGGGCGATCGCCATGCCGGCGCGCCCCTGCTCGTCGTCGCCCACAGCCTCGGCGCGCTGGTGGCGCTCCGGTGGGCGCGCGAGGCGGGAGAGGAGGCGCCGGTCGCCGGGATCGTCCTGTCGAGCCCCCCGCTCGAGCTGGCCGAGCGGCCTCCGGCGTGGTTCCGATGGGGGGTGCGGGCGCTCGCGGCCATCGCCCCGCGCCTGCCGCTGCCGAGGCGAACCGACCCGAGCCGGCTCACCCGCGATCCGGAGCGGGTCGCGGCGATCGAGTCCGACCCCCTCGCGCACCGCGCGATGACGCCCCGCGCGATGACGACGACCGCGGCGGCGATGGAGGAGCTGCGGGAGGCGCCTCCTCCCCGGGGGATCCCGATGCTGATTCTGGCCGCCGGGGAGGACCGGGTCGCCGACTCCTCGACGACCCTCGCGTGGGCGCGCTCGGCGGAGGACGGCCGGATGACGGTCGGCCGCGTCCCCGGCGCCTACCACGAGCTGCTCAACGATCTCGGCCGCGAGGCGACCTTCCGGCAGATCCTGGAATGGTGCGGGGAACGGGTCGGGTGAATACGTTGGACCGCGATCCTCCCGTGTTTCCCGACCGACCCGTCCGGAGCTTCGTCGCGCTTCCCTGCCCTCCGGGGCTGCGGGAGGCGATCGCCTCGGCCCTGTCGCGGTGGAGCTCGATCGACGCCGCCGTGAAGTGGACGGATCCGGCCAAGCTCCACCTCACCCTCCGCTTCCTCGGCGACGCCCCGCCCGAACGCCTGCGGAAGCTCCACCGCGGCCTGCGGGAGAGCGCCGGCGCGGCCGAGCCGATCCGGCTGGCCCCCTCGTCGACGGGCGTCTTCCCGGGCTGGGACCGCCCCCGGGTGCTGTGGCTCGGCTTCGAGGAGAGCGCCCGGCTCGCCCGGCTCGCGGAGGCGATCGAGGCGGATGCCCGGGCAGCCGGCTTCGAGCCCGAGGAGCGCGACTTCCATGCGCACCTGACGGTGGGGCGGGTGAAGGCGGGCCGCGGGATCCGGCGGGTGGTCGAGGAGCTTCGCGGCTGGTCGCCGGGGGTGGAGCCCGAAACGGCGGACGAGGCCGTCCTCTACCGAAGCGAGCTCTCCTCCGAGGGGCCTCGCTACACGGCGATGGCCCGCTACCCGCTCGGCGGGGCGGAGGAAGCGTGAGCGTCCGCCTCGTCCAGCTGGCCGACGTCCACCTCGGCGCCCCGATGGAGGCGTTCGGCGATCACGCGCGGCAGCGGCGCGAGGAGCTGGAGGCGGCCTTCCGCCGGGCGATCGACACCGCCCTCGAGGAGCGCGCCCAGATCGTGGCGATCGCCGGCGACCTCTTCGACACCTGGAGGCCCGATCCGGAGACGGTGGAGCTCGCCCGCGATCAGCTGGGGCGGCTCGCCGACGCGGGCGTCAAGACCTTCCTGGTGCCCGGGGTCCACGACGGGATCGGCTGGTCGGACTCCGTCTACCGGACCGAATCCCTGCCCGTCCACCGGATGTTTTCCGATCCGGAGTTCGAATCCACCGCCCTCGAGATCGAGGGCCTCGTCGTCACCGTGCACGGCGCCGCCCACGATCCGTGGTCCCGCCGCGGATGGCGGTCGCTTCGCCCCTCCGAGGGGGAGGGGGTGGACGTGGTCGTGGTCCACGCGGCCGTGGCTCCCGTCACGAGTCCTCCCGCCGGCGAGAGGGTGCGGACGATCGACGAGGGAGAGCTCGACGGCCTGGGCGTGGAGTGGATCGCCCTGGGCCACGCCCACGACCGGAAGGTCTTCTCCGCGGGCGACCGCCCGCTCGGCGCCTACACCGGATCGGTGGAGGGGCGGGACTGGACCGAGACCGGCCCCCGCCACGTGCTGGTGATCGAGTGGGAGGGTCCCGGCCCGCCCTCCTCGGTCCGATCCGTGGAGGTCCACAGCCGGATCCTCGAGACGGGCGAGGTCGCGGTCGACGGCCTGCGGGACCAGGAGTCGATCGCCGCCGCCGTCTCGGAGGCGTGCGATCCCGACCGCCTCTGGCGGGTGCGGCTCGTCGGGACCCCCGAGACGGTGCCGGCCCCGCGAGTGGTCGAGGCGACGCTCCGTCCCCGCTTCGATCACGTCCGGGTCGAGGACCACACGACGCTCGCGGGGAGCCGGCTGGTCGCCGAGCGTCTCGACGAGGAGACGGTGCGGGGCGAGCTCGCGCGTCGTCTGGTCGAGCTCCGCGAGAGCGCCGGCAGGGGGCGTGAGCGTCGCGTGGCGGACCGGGCGATCAAGCTGGGCGTGAAGGTGTTCGGGTGAGCGGGCCGCGCCGGATCCGGCTCGCGCGGCTCCACGTGGAGGGGTACGGGAGACTCCACGACTTCACCTTCGAGCCCGCGCCCGAGCCGGGATCGCTGATCGTCGCGCCGAACGAGGCCGGAAAGTCGACCCTGGCGTCGGCCCTCTACCGCGGGCTCTTCGGCTTCTCCGATCCGGCTCGTCGGGAGGCGAGGAGACCGTGGTCGGGCGAGGCCTTCGCGACCGTCCAGGAGTGGGTGTGCGGGGAGGGGGAGCGATGCGAGATCCGTCGGGACTTCGATGCGGGCACGGTGCGGGTGGAGTGGCGGGTGGACGGGGTGCCGGAGCGCCGGTGGGAGGGCCGGCCGGGCCGTGGCGGAAGCCCGGCAGAGAAGGCCGCCTGGGAGGGCGAGCTGAAGCGGCTGCTCGGCTTCGCCTCCGCCCGGGTGTTCCGCCAGACCGCCTTCGTGAGTCCGGGCGACCCGGGGGTGCGCCCGCTGGCCGAGGAGCTGCTCCGGCTGCTCTCCGGCAGCGAGCGGGCCGACTTCCGGAGCGCCCTGGCGGAGTTCGAGGCTCGCTGGTACGACCTCACCCGGGCGGACCTCCGCGATCCCTCCCGCGAGGCCAAGGAGAGCCCGCGCCGGCTCGAGACGCTGGCGGAGCGGAGGGCCGGCCTCTCCAACGCGCTGGCGAGGACGATCGAGGCGGCCGAGACCCGGCGGGAGCTGGAGGGAGAGCTGGCCGACGCCCGCCGCAGGAGGGAGAAGCTCGAGCGCCTGATCGAGGAGCGGGAGAGCGCCACCGTGGCCGTCCACCGGATGGCGCGCCTCCGCGAGGAGATCGCCGCCGCCGAGGAGCGGAGCGAGGAGCTTCGGGAGGCGATCGGGCGCTTCGTCGAATGGGAGCGGAGGGTGCGGGAGCGGACCGCCGAGCTGGAGCCCTACGTGAGCGCCCTCCACCATCCCGACGACTTCCCGGAGCGGGTCCGGCGGCTGGACGAGCTCGCCGACCGGAGCGCGGAGGCGACCGCGGCGGGCGAGGAGGCCCGCCGGCGGGCGAGGGCGCTGCCGGGCACGACCCTGCCCGTCCTGGCCGCCGCGATCGGGATCGCGCTCGTGGCGATCGGCGCGGCGTTGCCGACCCTCGCCGGGACGGGGCCCGCCTGGTGGGGGCTCGCCGCGCTCGGCCTCGGGCTGGCCGCGGCGGGTGGCTGGCGGTGGCTCTCGGTCCGGTCCGAGCGCAGGCGGCTCACGGTGCGGTGGACGGAGGCGGAGGCCGAGGCGAAACGGATCGCGCGGAGTCGCCGCGCCCTCGCGGAGCCGCTTTCGTTCGACCCCGACACGGTCGACCTCGAAGCGGAGCTCGATCGGTACGAGCGGGCTCATCGGCTGAAGTCCGAGCTCGACGGGATGCAGCAGACCCGGGGGGCGCTCGGCGACCGGGAGGTGGTGGAGCGGGAGCGCCGCGCGGTCGAGGAAGAGCGGCTCGACGTGCTCCGGCTCGAGCGGCGGAAGCTGGTCGAGAAGCATCCGTGGCTCGAGCTCGGCGCCGAGGGCGAGCGCCGGTTCCTGGAGGATCGGGAGCGGCTGCTGAATCGCAGGAAGCGCGCCGAGTCGGAGGAGCTGAGGCTCCGCCGAGCGCTCGCGGACCTTCCGTCGATTCCCGACGACCCCCACCGGTTGCGGACCCGGATCGGGCGGATCGACGAGAAGATCGAGCGGCTCGAGCTGGAGAGGGACGCCCTCCGCCTCGCCCACGAGACGCTGTTGGCGTGCGAGAGGGAGTTCGTCCGGCTCATGATCCGGAGGCTGGAGGAGCGGCTGGCGGACGTGTTCGGCCCGATGACCGGAGGCCGCTGGGAGGAGGTGGAGATCGACCCCGCCTCGCTGGAGCTCGCCGTACACGGCGTGGAGGGACGGGACGTGCCGGCGGAGAGCTTGAGCCAGGGCACCCGCGACCAGCTGTACTTCGCCCTCCGGGTCTCGCTGCTGGAGGAGCTCTCCTCCGACCGCGCCCTCCCGATCGTCCTGGACGATCCCTTCCTCCATTTCGATCGGCGGCGGCTCGCCAGCGTGGAGGAGACGCTCGAGCGGCTCGGCGAGACCCACCAGATCCTGCTGTTCACCCACGACACCCGCCTGGCGGGGTGGACCTTCCCGCAGAAGTGGCTTCCCGAGCTCGCCGACGACTCGGTGGTGGCCCCGTCGGTCGACTGACGCTTCGGGGCCGGCGAGGGAGCCCCGGACCCGGACCCGGCCCGCTCTCCCTCGCTCCAACTCGTTGCCGCGGAGCCGCTTGAGCTGTCCCTTCGTGTGACGGCTCTCTCCGCGGCACGCCCCCTGCTCCGCTCTCCCTCCACGTTCGATCGCTGGGAGGAAACGACTTCGAGAAAGGACAGGGGGAGATGAGAGCGAAGAGAGCCGTTCTGGCCCCGGTCCTGGCGCTGGGCCTGCTGCTGGCGCCGGGACCCGGGGAGGCCGACCTGCTTCCCGGAGA
>JAWVZN010000081.1:0-7439 GCA_033722155.1 Gemmatimonadota bacterium
GGGGAGGTAGATCGACGCGGGGAAGCCGCTCAGCACGGTGTCGAGGGGGAGCAGCCCGTCGGCGGCCTCCGCGATCTCGCCGGCCGGTCCGACATCGGCCCGCCACCGGCCGGGCGCCCCGCGGGGGATTTGGATCGAAGAGCCCCACTGCCGGACCGAAGGGTCGCGCGCGACCGCGGCCATCGCCCACTCCTCCCCGTGGCGGCGGGCGAAGGCGAGGGCGGCGTCCTCCGGCGCGGCGTCTCCCGGCCCCTCGATCGACAGCGGCAGGTATTCGCCTTCCCCGAAGAGCGCGGGATACCGCCTTCGAAGCCCGAGCCCGGCGTGGACGAGGACGAGCTTGGCCCGGTCGAGGCGGCCGGGATCGCGGCTGGCCCCGGGGCCGGCCGCGACCTCCTCCAGAAGCGCCTCCCTCCGCTCCCAGTCGACCGGGCGGCGATTGTCGGGATCGACCAGCGAGAGGCAGGCGATCTCGCAGCCGCGGTAGAGGTCGGGCACGCCGGGGGCGGCGAGCTTCAGCGCGAGCTGCGCCATCGAGAGCCGGGCGCCGAGGGCGGCCACCTCCCGCTGGAACCCGAGGAAGTCCTCGCGGAAGGGGGAGTCGCGGCCCGGATCGAGGGTCCGGAGGGCGAACTCCACCACCGCCCGCTCGTATCCCGCCGCCGGCTCGCCCCATTCGGAGTGGAGCTTCGCCTCCCTGAGCGCCTTCGGCAGATAGGCCGCCAGCCGCTCGAGGAACGCGTCCTCTTCGTCCGGATCGGCCGGCCAGGCGCCGATCATCGTCTGGTAGAGGGAGACCTCGCGGGCGGCGTCGGGAGCGCGCTCGCCCTCCACCCGCTCCACCACCTCCGCGTTCCACTCCCGCCAGGCGAGCAGCTTCTCGGCCCACCGCTCGGGGATCCAGGAGAGCGCGGAGATCCGCGCCCGCACGTCCTCGCTCCGCTTGGTGTCGTGGGTGGAGGTGGCGCTCATCGAGCCGGGCCACTCGCGGGCGCGCTCGGCGAGAAAGCGATGGAACTCGGCGGGAGGCAACGCCCCCTCGCCGGGATCGGTTCCCACCTCGTTGAGCGAGATCAGCGGGTTGTATCGATAGAAGGCGGTGTCCTCCACCCCCTTCGCCATGATCGCCCCGGAGAGCTGCTGCCATCGGCGGATCGCGGGGAGGGCCCCCTCGCCCGCTTCCAGGGTGAAGAGATCCTCCAGCACGTCGAAGGCGCGATCGGGAGGGTCGGCGCGGCCCGGGGTCGCGGCCACGCGCCGGCGGGCCTCCTCGAAGGCGGTCTCGATCGCGCGGCGGTCCCGGTCGGAGAGGGGGCTTCCCTCGACGTAGGTACGGTAGACCGGCAGGCAGGCGGTCACCTCGAGCAGGGTCTCCCGCAAGGTGTCGCGGGGGAGGTCGCGGCCCCGGGGGAGGCTCCGGGCCACCGGCAGCAGCCCGGCCGTCAGGGCCCTCAGATCGCCGGCGAAGTGGCGTTCGGCGATCGATCTCCGGGTGGCGTGCGCGAGATCCTCCCATTCGGGCTCGGTCCCGGTCACCACCCCGTAGGCGGAGACGATCGTCCCGAACCCCTCCTCGTCCACCAGGAGCCCGTCGACCGCGCCCAGGAAGTCGTAGCCCGTGGTGCCGGCCACCGGCCACCCCTCCGGCAGGGCCTCGCCGCGGGCGAGGATCTTCTCCACCACGACGTACAGCTCGCCCGCCGGGTCGAGCCCGTGGAGCCGAGCCAGGTAGGCACCGGGATCGTGGAGGCCGTCGACGTGGTCGACCCGAACCCCGGCGACGAGCCCTTCCTCGATCAGGGGGGCGATCCCGGCGTGGACCGCGCCGAAGACGTCCGGGTCCTCGACCCGAACGCCCACCAGGTCCGCGATCGTGAAGAAGCGGCGGTAGTTGACCGCCTCGCCCGCCTCGCGCCAGTGGACGAGCCACCAGTTCTGCCGCGCGAGCAGGGCGTCGAGGGCGTCGCGGTCGGCGGGATCCGGCGGCCGCCCCTCGCGGACGGTGCCGGGGCGGAGCGGGAAGCGCTTCTCGTGGTAGCGGGCGGCCCACCCGTACCCGGTCCGCTCGACCCCGATCTCGCCCTCCGCCAGAGCCTCGGCGTAGGGCTCGCCCAGGACCGGCAGGACGACCTTGCCCCGCGCGGGGCCGGCCGGGCGCTCCCAGTCGATGTCGAAAAAGGCAGCGTATTCGGAGTCCTGCCCGCGGGCGAGCACGTCCCGCCACCACGGGTTCTCCCAGTCGGCCGCCATGTGATTGGGGACGAAGTCCACCAGGATCCCCATGCCCCGTTCGCGGGCGGCTCCGGCGAGGGCCCGGAAGGCCGCCTCGCCCCCCAGCTCGGCCCGGATCCCGGTGGGGTCGGTGACGTCGTAGCCGTGGGCGGAGCCGGCGCGGGCCTCGAAGATCGGCGAGAGGTAGATCCAGCCCGCGCCGAGCCGGTCGAGGTAGCCGAGTCGCTCGCGGGCCGCCTCGAAGCCGAAGGCGGGCGTCAGCTGGAGCCGATAGGTGGAGCCGGGGACGGGCAGGGGAATCCGGCGGTCAGCGCCTCTTCCGCCAGGCGTCCACGCTCCACCGTCCAGGACCGGCGGTGACGAGGTGAAGGAAGATGAACGCGTAGAGCAGCGCCAGCTCGCCCCGGTTCTGGATCGGCCACAGGGCCTCCATCATGTGGGCCCACACGTAGGCGATCACCATCTCGACGAACGCGATCAGGGCGGTCGCGCGGGCGAAAAGGCCGACCGCGATCAGGATCCCGCCGAAAAACTCGATCACCCCGGCCAGGCCCATCCAGCTGACGAGCTCGACCGGACCCTGGCCGCCGAGCCACCCGAAGAGCTTCTGGGCGCCGTGCTGCCAGAAGAGCACTCCGGCGGCGATCCGGAGGATCGCCAGGGTGGCCGAGCGGGCGCCGGTGGCGGTGGTCTCGGCCGGGGACTCGAGGGACGCTGCGCTCACGGGGCACCTCCGGGACCGGGTCGGGAAGGGTCGTCGAGAGCCGGAGTGTATTTCCGAGGGGCCGGGGTATCAACCGGCGGGCCTCTCGAGGAACCACACCGGCAACCGGCCCCGCCCCTTCACATCGATCTCCCCGCGGGGCTCGAAGGTGTAGCGGCCCTCCAGGGCGCGGACCACGGGCTCGGTGACCTGGATCCGGTCCGCCACCCCCAGGGTCTGCATCCGGCTCGCCAGCGTCACCGGTTCCCCCCACACGTCGTAGGCGAACTTCTCCTCGCCGATCACCCCGGCGACGACCGGGCCGGTGGCGATCCCCAACCGGAGCTTCACCGGATGACCGCCATTCACGGTTCTTCGCCCGGCCACGCCCCGAAAGCCCAGCGCGGCCTCGGCCGCCCGCTCGACGTGGTCCTCGACGGGGATCGGTACGCCGGCGACGGCGACGTAGGCATCGCCCATCGTCTTGATCTTCTCGAGCCCTTGCTCCCGCACCACGCGATCGAAGTCCGTATAGAGCTCGTTCAGGAACCGCACCAGGGTTTCGGGCTCGAGCCGCGCCGATAGCCCGCTGAAGTCCACCAGATCGGAGAACACCACGGTGGCGGCGTCGAAGCCGTCGGCGATCGGGCCGGGCTCGTGCTTGAGGCGCTCGGCCACGGGGTCGGGGAGGACGTTTCGTAGCAGCCGATCGCTGCGGGCCCTCTCGCGCAGGAGGTCCCGCCCCTCGAGGAAGGCGCGCCGGGCGTAGCGCTCCACGTTGTAGCCGGCGAAGGCTCCGATCAGGTACGCCGAGAGAACGTAGAAGCGGCCCACCAGCACGACCTCTCTCTCGAGCTCGTTGGTCAGCGCGGCGACCTCGTAGCTTGCCAGCACCAGCGCCGCGATCCCCGCCGCTGCCGGAAAGGGGAGCCGCAGAAGGGTGAAAGTGCCCAGCACGACGAGCGCCACCCCCTCGGCGAACCCCATGTAGGTCTCGTGGGGCATCAGCCAGGTCATCCCGAGGAGGCCCCAGGCGCTGAGCAGGGCGGCGGTCCCGAGCACGGCCACGCGGACACGGTCCCACGCCGGATGCCAGGTGAGAACCAGGATGGCGAGCAGCCCCGCGGCGACCGCCGATCGAATGATCAGGTGCTCGACGAACATTTCCGGGAAAATCACTCGATCGAGGAAGATGTAGCCCACGAAGAGCCCGGCGATGAGCAGCAGGGTCGCCCGCACCGGAAGCCGCGAGGAGGCGGCCCACCCGGCGCGGAAGAGCCTCTCCACACGCTCGTTCTCGAAGCGGAGGGTGAGCGGATGGATGGTCGGGCGTTTCCCGCGAGGGCGCTTCATGAGGGGGCGGTTCTACCCCGTGACGGGATCGGGGTGCCATCCCGACGAGGCACCGCCGGCGCAGGGGTCTCTCACCCCCGTGATGTTTCCGGTGTTTCTGGGGGCCCGCCCGCGCCGATCGGCTTCAGGCAGGCCCGTGCCGCAGAGAGGCGGACGGAAACGGGGGCGGCATCCAACCCCGACGCCGCCCCCGGGTCTCGCGTGCTACCCCGAGCTCAGTTCCCGGACACCGCCTCTCCCTCGTACTCCACCTCTCCGGTGGGGATCATGACGTGGACGTAGGGGGTTCCCTTCCACATCACCCACGGTCCTCCGTAGGAGGGATCGGTGGGGAGCGCGTCGTAGGCGGCCGGGTCGGACAACAGGAGCATGAGGTGGTCGTTGGCGTCGACCCAGTCGTCCACGGCGTCGGGGTCGGTGGCGTAGGGGTCGGTGTTGCTGGCCCCGGTGTCGCCCCCGAGCATGAAGGCGATCCCCGGCTCCTCGATCGTCAGGTCGGCCTTGTTCTGCCACGCCTCGGCCCACTTCATCCACGGACCGTCGAGGCACATCGGGGCCTCCCCGGCGAAGCCCGGCGGGGTCGGGAAGCAGGTGTACTCGTTGGTGCCCTCGCGAAGCACGTTGCCCTCCCAGTCGAGGATCGTCGCGTTCTCCGCGAGCGCCTCGGGCGCGGCGCTCATCGCCTCGGCGATCGCCACCTCTTTCGCCTTCGTCTCGGCACCCTCTTCCGCCTCCTGCGCGCCGAGCGGGGCGACCAGGAGAAGGATCGCGAGCGGGGTGACAAGGGCCCTCCATCCACTCATGGTTCTCCCTCCGTGACGGGTTTTCGAAGACGTTCCGTTTCGGTACCGGAACGAGGATATCACGGATCGTGCGGACATGTAAACACACCCGCTCGCCAAATCCCCTACCCTCCCGCGGCGACCTCCGCCTCCGCCTCGATCGCCACGCCGAGCCGCTCGCCGAGCCGGTCGAACACCTCCAGCCAGCGGGCGGCGTCCTCGTCGCCCGCCCCCGCCCGCTCGCGGATTCCCGGGGCGGTCTCCCGCAGCAGCCGCCAGTAGGCGTTCTGCACGCCCCACAGCACCACCTCGAACGGGAGCTCCCGCGCGAACGCGACCCGGCGGTCGAGCTCGTCGAGCGCGCCCGGGTCCTCCGGCGCCTCCTCCACCGCGGCGACCTGCCGCTCCAGCATCCCCCGGGCGGCGTAGCCGAGCTCCTCCTCCTCGAGGTCCACGTACTCCCGCTCGGCGTGGGCGACGAGTCGGCGCATCGCCTCGAAGTCGGGCTCCTCCTCCGTCAGGGAGCGCTCCAAACGGGTGTTGATCGTGAAGTCCGCGGCCATCCGGAAGGGCCGTGGAGGGGGCAGTCCGAGCTCGGCGAGGAACCGCATCAGCGGCGCCCGGTTCTCGTAGATCTGGCCGAACTCGCCCGCCGCCCGGGAGATCGACGACTCCAAAATCCGCTTCATGATGCGCCGCTGCTCGTCCCGGAACAGCGAGCGGAGCGAGTACTCGTCGGCGGCGAAGTGCTCGTCGAGGAGCCGGATCACCGCCGGGTACTCGGCCCGGTCGAAGTCGGTGACGATCTCCTCGACCAGCTCCTCCCACCGCCCCCGCTCCGTCGCCTCCCGCACGCCGCCGACGACGTTGTGGTCGCCCAGGTGGAGCACGGCCCAGGCGAGCTCCTCCGCCTCCCGGGTGATCACCGACTCCACCCGCGTGCGGCCCACCAGGAGCCGTGCGCGGCCGGTCTCGTGGCGCCGCTCCTCGCGCCGCTCCACCCGGTAGCAGTACACCCGATCCACCTCGTCGAACTCCTCGAACAGCGAGGCGACCGCGTAGTGGGCGCCCACCTTCTTCAGGTCGACCATCGCGGGGCGGACCGCCTCGCGGTACACCCGACGCCCGTCGCCCTTCTCGGGAAGGTTGCTCCTCGCCCGCTCCAGCCGGGAAAGGAACCCCTCCTCGATCCCCTCGTCTCCGAAGAGGGCACGGGCCAGCTGGACGGCCCGGCCGGCGTACTGGATCACCTGCACCGTCTCGATCCCGCTCAGCTCGTCGAAGAACCAGCCGCACGAGGTGTACATGAGCATCGCGTGGCGCTGCAGCTCCAGCAGCCGGAGCGCCCGGACCCGCTCGGCCTCGTCGAGCTCGCGGGCCGCGTGCCCGGCGAAGAAGCGGTCCAGCGAAGCCTCCGACCGGTCCAGAATCACGTCCACGTACGCGTCGCGGGCGCTCCACGGATCGACGAGCAGCTCCCGCGCGGCCGACTCGTAGCGGGGGGCGAGCTCGTCGCGCAGCCAGTCGAGGGCTTTCCGCAGGGGCGCCCGCCACGTCTGGTTCCACTCCATCCGCCCGCCGGTCGAGCAGCCGCAGTCGGCCCGCCACCTCTCCACCCCGTGGACGCAGCTCCACGAGGTGTCCTCGACGATCTCCACCTCGTCGGTCGGCGGGTGGAGCTCGAGGAACTCGCCGTAGTTGGTGAGCCGCACGCCCTCCTCCTCCTCGATCACCCGCAGGGCGTAGCTGAGCGCCATCTCGCCGTGGCCGTGGTGGTGGCCGTACGTCTCGCCGTCGGTCGCGATGTGGACCAGCCGCGGGCCGATCGCCCCCTCGTCGAAGGCGTCGAGCAGCCGGGCCGCGAAGCGCTCGCCGCTCTCGAGCAGCCGCTCGAAGGCGATCGCCCGCGAGATGGGGCCGTGGTAGAAGAAGATCGCGATCGTCCGCCCCGACGGAAGCTTGTGGACGTAGGGGCGGCCGATGTCGATTCCGGCCTCCTCCACCTCGCTCCACCCGTCCTCGCCCACCGGCCGCACCCGCGCCGCCTGGTGGGGGGCGAGCACGGTGAAGTCGATCCCCTCCTCGGCGAGGACCTCCAGGCTCTCGACGTCCACCGCGGTCTCGGGCAGCCACATCCCCTCTGGATCGCGACCGAAGCGGCGGCGGAAGTCGGCGATCCCCCACCGCACCTGGGTGACCTTGTCCCGGGGATGGGAGAGCGGCATGATGGTGTGGTTGTACACCTGGGCGAGAGCGGAGCCGTGGCCCCCGAAGCGCTCCGCCGAGCGGCGGTCGGCCTCCAGGACCGCCGCGTAGGTGTCCGGGTCCTCCGCCTCCATCCAGCTGAGCAGGGTGGGCCCGAAGTTGAA
>JAWVZN010000082.1:0-7062 GCA_033722155.1 Gemmatimonadota bacterium
GAGGCCCGCCGCGAGGGGTTCGTGCGGGTGCGGGTGGATGGCGAGATCCACGACCTCGAGAGCGCGCCGGAGCTGGAGAAGAACGTCACCCACGAGATCGAGGTGGTGGTCGACCGGCTCACCGCGGAGGAGCGGTACCGCGCCCGGCTGGCGGACTCGGTGGAGACCGCGCTGGAGGTGGGGGGCGGGATCGTCCTGGTGGACCTCGTCGGCGACGGAGGGGAGGGCGGGGAGCGCCTCTTCAGCCGGGAGCTTGCGTGCGTGGAGTGCGGGATCAGCTACGAGGAGCTCGAGCCGCGGATGTTCTCCTTCAACAGCCCCTACGGCGCGTGCCCCGCCTGCGACGGCCTCGGCACCCGCCTCGAGGTGGATCCCGAGCTGGTACTGCTCGACCCCCGGCTCTCGATCCTCGAGGGCGTGGTGGAGCCGTGGGGCGAGCCGAAGGGACAGCTCGCCGAGACGGTGCTGCCGTCGCTCGCCCGCGCCTACGGGTTCGACCTGAACACGCCGTGGGGCGAGCTGCCGGAGTCGATCCGCCGGGCGGTGCTGTACGGCTCGGGCGAGCGCGAGCTCCCCTTCGAGTACGAGGCGCAGGAGAAGAAGGGTTCCTACGCCGCCACCTGGGAGGGGATCGTGGGCCAGCTGCAGCGCCGGTACGAGGAGACCGGCTCCGAGTCGGTCCGGAAGCAGATCGGGGAGTACATGCGCGAGCTCCCGTGCCATTTCTGCGACGGGCACCGGCTCAAGCCCCAGGCCCTGGCCGTCACCGTCGGGGGGAAGGGGATCGGCGAGGTGGTCGAGATGCCGATCCGGGACGCCCACGACTTCTTCGCCGGGCTCGAGCCCGGCGGCCGCGAGGCCGAGATCGCGGGCCAGATCCTGAAGGAGGTCCGCGACCGGCTCGGCTTCCTGGTGGCGGTCGGGCTCGAGTATCTGACCCTCGAGCGCTCCGCCGGCACCCTGGCGGGCGGGGAGGCCCAGCGGATCCGGCTCGCCACCCAGATCGGCAGCCAGCTCACCGGCGTCCTCTACGTGCTGGACGAGCCGTCGATCGGCCTCCACCAGCGAGACAACGACCGGCTGCTGGCCACCCTGGAGCGGCTCCGCGACATGGGCAACACCGTCCTCGTCGTCGAGCACGACGAGGCCACGATCCGGACCGCCGACCACGTGGTCGACCTCGGCCCCGGCGCGGGTCGGGAGGGGGGCCGGATCGTGGCCCAGGGGAGCCCCGGCGAGATCGAAGCGGCCGCCGACTCCATCACCGGCGCCTACCTGCGGGGCGAGCGGGAGATCGAGGTGCCCGGAGAGCGCCGGGCGGGCACCGGGGAAGCGCTCGCGGTGGTCGGCGTGCGCCACCACAACCTGCACGACCTCGACGTGGAGTTCCCGCTGGGCCGCTTCACGTGCGTCACGGGGGTGAGCGGATCGGGCAAGTCCTCGCTCGTCGACGAGGTGCTCCGCCGCGCGCTCGCCGCCGAGCTCCAGGGGAGCCGGGAGCGGCCGGGCGAGTTCGACCGGCTGGAGGGGGTCGAGCACGTGGACAAGGTGATCGCGATCGACCAGTCCCCGATCGGCCGCACCCCGAGATCCAACCCCGCCACCTACACCAGCGTCTTCACCCCGATCCGCCAGCTCTTCGCCGAGCTCCCCGAGTCGAAGATGCGGGGCTACGACCAGGGGCGCTTCTCGTTCAACGTGCCCGGCGGGCGGTGCGAGGCGTGCAAGGGGGACGGCCTGATCAAGATCGAGATGCACTTCCTGCCCGACGTGTACGTGCCGTGCGAGGAGTGCCGGGGGCGCCGCTACAACCGGGAGACCCTGGAGATCTACTACAAGGGGAAGACGATCGCCGACGTGCTGGAGATGACGGTCGACGAGGCGCTGGAGTTCTTCCGCCGGGTGCCGAAGGTGAAGCGGAAGCTGAAGACGCTCCACGACGTGGGGCTCGGGTACATCACCCTCGGCCAGTCGGCGACCACGCTCTCGGGCGGGGAGGCTCAGCGGGTGAAGCTCTCCACCGAACTCGCGAAGGTGTCCACCGGAGACACCTTCTACATCCTCGACGAGCCCACCACCGGCCTCCACTTCGAGGACATCAAGATGCTGCTGGGGGTCCTCCACCGGCTGGTGGACCGCGGCAACACCGTGGTGGTGATCGAGCACAACCTCGACGTGATCAAGACCGCCGACTGGTTGATCGACCTGGGCCCCGAAGGGGGCGAGCGGGGCGGGCGGATCGTGGCCGAGGGGCCCCCCGAGCGGGTGGCCGGGGTCGAGGCGAGCCACACCGGCCGCTACGTGAGGGAGGTGCTGGGGCGCGCCGCGGCGGGAGCGGGGGCCGCGTGAGCGTCTTCGACGTGATCGGCCCGCAGATGGTAGGCCCCTCCAGCAGCCACACCGCCGGGGCGCTGCGGCTGGGCCTGCTCGCCCGGGCCGTGCTCGGCGGGACTCCAGAGCGGGCCACGGTCGGCCTCCACGGCTCCTTCGCCTCCACCTACCGGGGCCACGGCACCGATCGCGCCGTGGTCGCGGGGCTGCTCGGCATGGCGCCCGACGACGAGCGGATCCCCCGCAGCCTCGAGATCGCCCGGAGGGAGGGGGTGGAGATCGCCTTCGAGTCGGTGGATCTCGGCCCCGGGGCCCACCCGAACACCCTCCGGATCGAGCTCGAGGGAGACGGGCTCTCGACCTCCCTGGTCGGCGCCTCGGTGGGCGGTGGCGCCGTCCGGGTCACCGAGATCGACGGCCGCGAGGTCGAGCTCACCGGCCGCTACGACACCCTGCTCGTCCTCGCTCGCGACGTCCCCGGAACGACCGCGGAGATCACCCGCTTGATGGCCGAGGAGGGGATCAACATCGCGTTCCTCGAGGTGAGCCGGGAGAAGCGGGGCGGGGAGGCGACGCTGATCGTGGAGACCGACCACGCGATCCCCGAGGAGCTGATCGCGCGCGTTCAGAGGTACGAGTGGGTCCGCTTCGCCCGCCGGCTCCAGAAGGTGACCGACTGACGATGTTCGAGAGCGTGGCCGATCTCGTGGCCCGGGCCGAGTCGGAGGGAAGCCCGCTCTGGCGGGTGGTCCTCGCCGAAGAGGTGGAGGAGTCCGGGCGCGGGGAGGAGGAGGTCGTCGAGCGGCTCCACCAGCGGCTCGAGACGATGCGCCAGGCGGTCGATCGGGGCCTGGGATCCGACGCGCCGAGCGTCTCCGGGCTGCTCGGAGGAGGCGCCCGGCGTTTCGAAGCGTGGCGGCGGGAGGGGGAGAGCGTCATGGGCCCCTTCCTCGGCAAGGTGGTCGCGCGCGCGCAGGCGACGATGGAGGTGAACGCCCGCATGGGGACCATCGTCGCCACCCCCACCGCCGGCTCCTCGGGGATCCTCCCGGCGGTGCTCTTCGCCGCCGGCGAGGAGCTGGAGCTGGACGACGAGGCGCTGGTGCGGGGTCTCCTGGTCGCCGCCGGGGTGGGTCAGGTGATCGTCGCCCGCGCGAGCGTCTCGGGGGCGGCCGGCGGGTGCCAGGCGGAGACGGGCAGCGCCGCGGCGATGGCGGCCGCCGCCCTCGCCGAGCTGCGAGGCGGCACCCCCGAGCAGGCGAGCCACGCGATCGCGTTCACGCTGCAGGGGATGCTGGGCCTGATCTGCGACCCGGTGGGCGGGCTCGTCGAGGTGCCGTGCCTCACCCGGAACGTGAGCGGCGCGATCCAGGCCGTGGCCGCCACGGAGCTGGCGCTGGCGGGGCTCAAGTTCCCGATCCCCGCCGACGAGGTGATCGACGTGATGGGGCAGATCGGGGCCGAGCTCGACGAGAAGTACCGCGAGACGGCCAGGGGCGGCCTCGCCGCGACCCCGACCGGCCGGGAGCTGGCGGCGAAGGTCCGGTGGGAGGGGCCGGAGTTCGAGAACACGAACGTGGCCCGGGCCGAGGACCTGACGCGGGAGGAGCCGCCCGGTGAGGGGGCGTAGGATCCGGACCGGGGTCCGTCCGCTCGAGCTCGTCCCCGCCCACCCGTTCCGGATCTCCCGCTCCGAGCACGCCGTCTACGAGCGCCGGGTGGTGCGCCTCGAGCACGAGGGAGAGACGGGATGGGGCGAGGCGGCTCCCTCGTCCCGCTACGGGGAGAGCCCCTCCACGGTCGACGCGGCGCTCGAGGAGCTCGCCGGAACCCTCGGGGACGACCCGTACGCGATCCAGGCGATCGAGGCGCGGTGGAGCCCGCTGCGGGAGAGCGCGAGCGCGAAGGCGGCCCTCTCGATGGCGCTCCACGACCTGATCGGCCGGCGCCACGGGCTCCCGCTCTACCGGTGGCTCGGCCTCGACCTCGAGCGGGTGCCGCCCACCTCCTTCACGATCGGCATCGGCACCTCCGGGGAGACCCGGCGGAAGGTGGAGGAGGCGGCGGGATGCCCGATCCTCAAGGTGAAGATGGGCTTCGAGGACGACGTGGAGACCCTCCGCGCCGTGCGCGATCTCACCGGCAAACCGATCCGGGTCGACGCGAACGAGGGGTGGAGCCGGGAGGGGGCGCTGGATCGGCTCCCGGCCCTGGAGGAGGCCGGCGTCGAGCTGCTCGAGCAGCCCGTGGCCGCCGCCGACGTCGAGGGGCTCGCCCGGATCGCGGCGGCGACCTCGATTCCCGTGTTCGCCGACGAGTCGTGCCGCACCCGGGCCGATCTCCCCGGTCTCGTGGGGGTCGTGGAGGGGATCAACGTGAAGCTGGCCAAGTGCGGCTCGATCGTGGAGGCGGCGACGCTGATGCGGGCGGCCCGCGCGTTCGGCCTCGAGGTCCTGCTGGGGTGCATGGTGGAGAGCTCGCTCGGGATCGCCGCCGCGGCCCACCTGGCTCCTCTCGCCGACCACGCGGACCTCGACGGCCACCTGCTTCTCGCCGAGGACCCCTTCGCGGGCCCCCGGCTCGTGGAGGGGCGGGTCCTCCCCGCCCCCGACGCGCCCGGCCTCGGAGCCCGGCCGAGAGGGGGCGAAGACCACGGCACGGCCTTTGCGACTATTTAGGGCGAGTCCAACGAACCGAATCCGGCCCGTCCGGTCGAGTTCGTTGGCGCTCAACGACTTGGAAGGTTCGATCCGGCCCCCGAGCGGGGCTCGGAAGGCTCAGATATCTGAGAAGCTCTCGGAAATCTGAGCCCCGGCCGGGATGCGTCCCGGTCGGGACAGAGGCAGAGATTCCGGCCGAAAGGGCCGACACGGTGAACGGATACGCAACGAGAAACGAGGGACACAAGGAGGTGCCGAGACCGAACGATACGGTTTCCTGGAACGTTCGAAGCAAGCAGGCAAGAAAGCAGCACCCAAGCAAGCAGCACCCCAATCCGACGCAACATCCGGTAGGGACGCACTCAACCAGAGGAGAAAACCCGGAATGAGCTTCCTGGACAGATTCTGGCGGGTTCCGGCCCTCGCGCTGGCCGTCGCGCTGCCCCTGGCAGTCGCGTGCGCCGACGACGAGGGCGCGGTCCTGGAGCAGGATACGGAAGAGACCGGCTCCATATCGGGCACGGTGACGAACTCCGAGACCGGCGAGCCGATCGTCGGCGCTCTGGTCGGCACCTCCCCCGCCACCACGACGTCGCTCACGGACGCGAGCGGCAACTTCACCATTTCCAACGTAGCGACCGGTTCGTACGCCGTGACGGCGTCGAAGGAGGGCTTCGAGTCCAACTCGACGACCGTCTCGGTTTCCGAGGGCGCGACGGCGACGGCGAACATCCCGCTGGACCCGATCACCGTGGACGTGCCGACCACCGGCGACCTGAACGTGAAGGTCGTGCGGCGGAACGGCGACCCGGTGGAGGGCGCCACGGTCGAGGTGCTCGACTCCGAGGGCGCCGCGGTCGTCGATGCTGTCGAGACGAACGCGGAGGGCTTCGCGCTGTTTGACGGCCTGGATCCCCAGTCCGTGACGGTGCGGGCGACGAAGGACATCTCCGGATTCCCCTTCCGAGCCTCCGCCGGAACGAACATCGAGGCCGGCGAAGTGGCCTTCGTCGAGCTGACGCTGCGGCGTGACCACCAGCAGTCCACCTTCCCGAACATCGACGGCGAGTCGGTGGAGCTGGGGCCGGGCTCGGACATCGAGTTCGTTCCGGCGCCGGGGGGCGACAGCAACCCCGAGGTCGACTGCAACATCATCCGCACCCAGCACATGTTCATCGCCGAGGTGACGAACGAGGAAGGCACGCCGGTTTCGGGTGTGAAGGTCCAGTGGGACCTGAACATCTCCGAGAACGGCACGGTCACGATCGAGTGCAACGACAACCTGGCCGAGCTTCTGGGTCAGGAGGCCGGCTGCGGCGTGACGACGGTGCCGGGCAACACCGGCTCGGTCGTCGACTCCGACGACCCGGACCTCGATCCGGGCACCGCCCGCTCGTTCAACGTGACGACCCGCAAGGCGGTCACCTTCACGAACGACAACGATCAGGACGTGTCGTTCAACGGGGAGACCGTCACGGTGGGAGCGGGTCAGACATGGATCGTGATCACCTCGCCCGTCGAGGGGCAGACCGACGTGATCGCGGCGACGCCCGACATCCCGGCGGCCGCCGACTGTGCGAACAACAGTCCGGGCGCCTGTGACAAGGAGTTCGCGATCAAGCGGTGGGTGAACTGGGACATCCGCGTGGCCGAGCTGGAGTGGCCCGCCGCTGAAGCCGGTGTCCGGGACGAAGACAATCCCGGCCAGACGGACGACGACTGCGACGGGAATTCGCTCGGAGGCGAGGACGATCCCGCGTGCGACCCCCACGACGATCCGAGGGCCGACTTCACCTTCGTCTCCGACGGCGGCACGATCACCAACGTGCTGGCGCGTGTTGAAACTCGCTGCGATCTGAGCGATTTCGACGGCGACGGTGATACCCACGGCGAGGGCGACTTCGGGGGCCAGCCCTTCGAAGGGGCCTGCGAGCTCACCCAGAACCGGGTGCTGTTCATCTCCGAGGTGGAGCGTCTGCGGCCCGACTCGCCGTTCAACATGGCGGACGGCTTCATGGTGTGGGACGTCGTGGACAACGACCGCCCCGACGTCGACTTCTGGGGCGAGGGC
>JAWVZN010000083.1:0-7017 GCA_033722155.1 Gemmatimonadota bacterium
CCTCGGTCGAGAACTCGAACTGCACCCCGCCCGGCTCGCGGAAGTAGAAGGAGCGGAAGTAGAAGCGGTCCACGACCGGCGTGGGACGCCGGCCGGCGGCCGCGATCCGATCGCGCCACGCGGCGTGGGCGCCGGCGTCGCCGGCCCGCCAGGCGACGTGGTGGACGGCGCCGGCGGCGATCCGCCCCGGGGGCTTTCCCGGGCGCGCCACCAGGTCGACGAGTCCGCCCTCGCGCTCGACGCCCATCGTCCCGGCCAGGAACCGCGCGGTCGGCTCGGGGTGGGCGAGGGCGAGGACGACCGAGTGGATCCCGCCGATCGCGCGCTCGGCCGGCACCGGCCCCTCCGTCCACGGCTCGCCGCGCGGGGGCGAATCGGTGGCGACCAGCTCGAGGGCGAGCCCGTCGGGATCGCGGAAGGCGAGGGCCCGCTCGCCGCCCGGCCGGGCCGCGACACCGGCGACGCCGGCCCCCGCCTCCCGCAGCCGCGCCTCCCACCACCCGAGGGCGTCGGAGGGGACCGCGAGCCGGGTGGCCTCCACCATCCCGGTGCCGGCCCGCGCGGGGCGGGCGCCCGGGTGGGGGAAGAGGGTCAGCACGCAACCCGGCGTGGCCGCCGCGTCCGCGAAGTACAGGTGCCAGGTCCCGGGGTCGTCGTGGTTGACGGTGCGCTTGACGAGGCGCAGGCCCAGCGTCTCGGTGTAGAAGGCGAGGGCCCGCCCCGGATCGCCGGCGATCGCGGTGACGTGGTGGATCCCGGGGATCGCTCGCGTCGCGTTCACGGCGACCAAACTACATATTCCATCCCATGCGCCGCCTTCGACCCCTCCTGAGCGCAGCGCTTCTCGCCCTCCTCCCGCTGGCCACGCCCGCCCCCGCGGCCGCGCAGGCCGGAGAGACGTCGCGGGCCGAGGAGAGCGAGCTCGCCGCGCACGTGCGGTGGCTCGCCGCGGACGTGCTCGCCGGCCGCCGCGCCGGCACGCCGGGCGCGGTCCAGGCCGCCCGCTACGTGGCCGACCGCTTCCGGGAGACCGGCCTCGAGCCCGCTCCCGACCACCCCTCCTACCTGCAGGCGTTCGAGTTCCCGGTCGGGGTCGAGCTCGGCCCCGAGAACTGGATGGTCCTCAGGCGGGACGACCCGGACGAGGGGGAGGCGTCGGCCATGCTCTTCACCGCCGGTCCCGACTTCCTCCCGCTCGCCGGCTCCGCGCGGGAGCGGGTGGTGGAGCCGGTGGTGTTCGTCGGCTACGGGATCAGCGCCCCCACGATCGGCTACGACGACTACGCCGACGTGGACGTGGACGGCAGGATCGTGCTCGCGCTCCGCTTCAGCCCCGAGGGGGACGATCCCGGCGGGCGCTTCGGGCGGTGGATGAGCGAGCGCCACAAGGCGGCAACCGCCGCGGCGAAGGGCGCCCGGGCGATCCTCTTCGTCCGCGGGCCCGCCACCGAGCGGATCGACCGGCCGATCCGGTTCGACCCGGCCGAGCGGCCCGGGGCGCTCGGGATCGCCGCCGCGTCGGTGACCCAGCGGGTGGCCCGGCTGATCGTCAGCGCGGGGGGCGAGGACCTCGACGGCCTCCAGCGGGCGATCGACCTCACCGGCCGGCCCCACAGCCGCCTCCTCGAGGACGTGGAGGTGGGCCTCGAGGTCGACATCCGCTCGCGCACCGAGACCACCCACAACGTGATCGGGATGGTGCGCGGGACCGATCCGGCGCGATCCCACGAGGTGGTGGTGATCGGCGCCCACTACGACGGCCTCGGCCGGGGCGGCCCCGGCTCCCTCGATCCCGTCCCCGGCGAGATCCACAACGGGGCGGACGACAACGCCAGCGGGGTCGCCGCGCTGCTGGAGCTGGCCGAGTACTTCGCCCGGCCCGGGAACCGGCCCGACCGGACCCTCCTCTTCGTCTCCTTCGGCGCCGAGGAGGACGGGATGTACGGCTCGGCGCGCTTCGTGGCCGACCCCCCGGTCTCGCTCGACAGCGTGGTCGCGATGGTGAACATGGACATGATCGGCCGGATGCGGGACGAGCTGATCGTCCACGGGGCCGACTCCTCGACCTCGTGGGAGCCGATGCTGGAGGAGATCTCCGCGCTGACGGGGGTGCCGACCCGGGTGGTGCCCGACAGCCGCGGCTCCTCGGACCACGCCGCCTTCGCCCGCCGCCGGATCCCGGTGCTCTCCTTCTTCACCGGCGTCCACCCCGACTACCACCGCTCCACCGACGACTTCGAAGGGGTCGACCTCGCCGGGCTGGAGCGGGTGACCGGGTACGTGGGGCGGGTGGTCGCGCGGCTGGCCGAGGAGCCGGGCCGGCCGACGTTCGACCTCCGGAAGCCGCCGATGCCCCCGCGGAGGGTGGCCGCGGAGCGGGAACGGCGGGGGATCCGCCTGGGGGCGGTGCCCGCGCCGACGAGCTCCGGCGAGGGCGGCGCCGGGATCGTCGTCGAGGCCGTGATCCCCGGCTCCCCCGCGGAGGCGGCCGGGATGGCGCCCGGCGACAGGGTGGTGGAGGTCGCCGGCCGCGCGATCGCCTCGATCTACGACTACGTGGCCGCCCTCGAGGAGCATCCGGTGGACCGGCCGCTCCAGCTGACCGTGGTGCGGCGGGAGGGGCCGCGCTCGCTTCTCGTCCACCCCCGGAGGGACGAGTAGCGGTGCGGCAACGGTCGATCCTCGGGGGGTTCGTCTCCCTCGCGCTTCTCGCGGTCCTGTGCGCGTGCGCGACCACGGCGGGGGGCGAGGGGGCCGCCGACCGGCTCTCCGAACGCGAGCGCCGGGCGATCCTGCTCGTGCTCGACCGGCAGGCCGCGGCGTGGAACGAAGGCGACCTGGAGGGCTTCATGGAGGGGTACTGGCGCAGCCCGGATCTCGTCTTCACCTCCGGCGGGCGGGTCCAGCGGGGGTGGCGGACCACGCTCGAGCGCTACCGCCGATCCTACGGCGACTCGCCCGAATCGATGGGCACCCTCTCCTTCGGCGAGCTCGAGGTGCACGGCCTCGGCGAGGAGGCCGCGTGGGTGCTGGGCCGCTGGAAGCTGGAGCGTGGCGGCGAGGCCGCGAGCGGGGTGTTCACCCTCCTCTTCCGGAGGATCGAGGGGGAGTGGAGGATCGTCCACGACCACACCAGCACCGGCCCGGAGGAGTAGGCGGACCGGGGCGATCGCCCTATATTCGAAGGCTGATCGACCGAAGCTCACCGACGACACCCCCATTTTTCCAGACGGAGTGACGACATGCGTTATCTGACGACGACCCTGAGCCTGGCCCTGGCGATCGGGCTGATCGCGTGCGGCGGTGCCGCCGAGGAAGAGGGCGACATGGAGGCCGACACCGCGGCCATGGAGGAGGCCACGGCCGAGGAGGCCGCCGCGGGCGGGATGACCACCCCCGAGTGGATGACGGTGGACGAGAACGCCCGGACGGTGACGATGGAGATCGACGCCGGCTCGAACGACGCCAACAACCGGTGGAACTTCAACGGCATGTACGCCGACAACGGCTCGATCACCGTGCCCGAGGGCTACGAGGTGACGATCGACTTCAGCAACTCCGATCCCACCCAGCCCCACAGCCTGGGAATCGACGAGCAGATGGACCAGTGGCCGGCCACGTTCGACAACCCGCAGCCCGTCTTCGAGGGCGCGATCACGGCCGACGCCGCCACCAGCGGCACGCCGCCGAACGAGAGCGAGACGATCACCTTCACCGCCGGCGAGGCGGGCGACTACTCGATGGTGTGCTACATCGCGGGCCACGCCGTGGCCGGGATGGTGATCCCGTTCCACGTCTCCGCCGAGGGGGAGGCCGGCGCGGTCGTGCCGTAGCCGATCCGACCGACCGCTCCGCCGACCGGCGGAGCCGCGGACGAGAAGGGGCGGGCCCGAGGGCTCGCCCCTTTCGTGTATCCGGTTACTTTGACGGGCCGTGGGCCCGGAACGAACCCCCGAGGAGCGACTCGACGAGATCGAGGACCGGCTGGCGGCGCTGGAGCGGCGGGTGGGAGAGGGGGATCGACCCCCCGAGCTCTCCCGGCCGCCGGTCGTCTCCCGCCCTCCGGAGGAGGCCCCCGGCGCCGCCCGCGCTTCCGGGCTCACCGGCCTCTCCGTCCCCCTGATCCTGGGGTGGGCCGGGGCGGCCGCGCTGGTGCTGGCGGCGGCGTACCTGGTCAAGCTGGGGATCGTTTCGGGATGGATCACGCCCGCCCGGCTGAACGGCCTCGCCGGCCTCGCCGGGCTCGCCCTCGTCACGAGCGGCGTCGTGCTCCGGCTGCGGGACCGCTCCTACGCCAGCCTGCTCGCCGCCGCCGGGATCGCGGTCCTCTACCTGGCGATCTTCTCGGCCCACCTCCTTCACGGCCTGATCGGAGCGACCACGGCGACGGCCCTCGCCGCGGCGACCGCGGCCCTCTCGCTGGGCCTCCACCTCCTCTTCCGGGCCGGCGTCTTCGTCGCCTTCGCCCTGGCCGGCTCCTACGCGGTGCCGCTCCTGATCGAGACCGACGGAGGGGCGGTCGATCTCGGCCTCTACCTGACCGTCTGGAACGTCCTGTACGCCGGATGGGCGGTGTGGCTCGCCCGGAGACCCGTCTACCTGGCGGCCGCGTACGCCTCGTTCTTCCTGTACGGCGCGGTCGAGCCCGCGCCGGAGGCGTGGCCGGAGGCGGCGCTCTTCCCGGTCGGATGGTTCCTCCTGTTCGCGGTCGCGGTGGCGTGGTACTGGGTCCGCCACCGCCGTCCCCTCGACCCCCTCGCGGCGCTGCTCCACTTCGGCGCGATGGTCTACTTCTACGTGATCGAGTGGCGCCACCTGGATGTCGCCCTCGCCGGGGCGACGCCGTGGCTCGCCGCCGGCTTCGCGGTCGCGCTCTACCTCTGCTGGTGGAGCGTGCGGGCGTACTTCGACACCCCGGGACGGGCCGGCCGGGAGGTGGTGAACGGCTTCGGGGCGGTCGTCCTGGTCCACGCCGTGTGGCTGGCGGGGGTGGCCGATCCCTGGACGCCGGCGGTCGGTCTCGGCCTGGCGGTGCTGCTGTTCACCGCCCCCCGGATCCGGGCGCTGAACCCGTGGCTGGGCCCGGGGTGGTGGCCGTACGAGGTCGCCGCCTACGTTTTCTACGGCGTCGGCTACCTGCTGCTGCTCGTCGGCTGGGAGGCGGGCAGCGCGCAGGTCGCCGACGACGCCCTGCTCGTCCTCTACCCGGCGGCGCTCTACGTCGCCTACTTCCTGCGTCCGAGGGGGCTCACCGCGAAGCGAAAGGGGCTGCTCCTCGGCGTCGCTCACACGCAGGCGCTCGCGGCCGTGGCGCTTCTGGTGAGCCGCTGGTGGGGCGATCCGGCCACGACGCTCGAGAGCCTGTGGCTGTCGCTCGGGTGGGCGGCGATCGGGGTCGGATGGCTGTGGGTCGCGGTGGTCGGCGGCGACCGGACCCTCGCCCGTTCCACCCTCGGCATCTTCGCCCTGTTCGCCGGCAAGGTCGTGCTCTTCGATCTCGACCGGACCGACGCTCTGGTCCGGGTCGGAATCCTCGCCGTCCTCGGCCTCGCCCTCTATGCCGGCGGCTGGATCTATCGACGGATCGAGCCGGAGAGGAAGGCCGCCTGACGACGACGAGGAAGGCCGCAGAAACCTCCTACCCGTTTCCGTCGTTGAGAGATAAAATGGAGTCATTCCGGAACGACCCACCTCAGGACACCGAAAGGGGCCCCACGATGAACGCATCCGCGCGAACGCGCCGGACCGCCGGCGCGTCGGTCTTCCTCGCCTTCCTGGTCCTGCTGGCCGGCGGGCTTCCCGAAGCGGCCGCCCAGCAGGCGACGGAGGTGGAGGCGGCGACGGGCGAGCAGCCGCTCGCCTACCTCGACGAGCTCCCGCCGCTGCTCGACCGCGAGATCTTCTTCTCCGACCCCGAGATCGGCTACGCCGCCCTCTCGCCCGACGGCGAGCATATCGCCTTCGTCCAGCAGCTCGACGGTGTGCCCAACGTGTGGGTGAAGGGGTTCGACGAGCCCTTCGAGGCCGCCACTCCCGTCACCCACGACCGGAACCGTCCCGTGATCGGCTACTTCTGGAGCGCCGACGGGAGCGCGATCCTGTGGTCGCAGGACGTCGGCGGCAACGAGAACTTCCGGATCTACGCGGTGGATCCGACGGCCGATCCCGCCCCCGGCGAGAAGGTGCCGGCCCCCCGCGACCTCACCCCGTACGAGAACATCCAGGCCAGGATCTACGCGGTGCCGAAGGCGACGCCGGAGTGGATCCTCGTCGGGATCAACGACCGCGACCCCCGGATCCACGACGTGTACCGGCTCAACATCGAGACCGGCGAGCGCGAGCTCGTCCAGGAGAACCCCGGCGACATCTCCGGCTGGATGGCCGACCTCGACGGGAACCTCCGGCTCGCCTCCAGGGTGACCGACGACGGCGGGACCGAGATCCTTCGGGTCGAGGGCGACGAGCTCGTCTCCGTCTACACGTGCGAGCCCGCCGAGACGATCTCCCCGATGCGCTTCCACCCCGACGGCGAGCGGGTGTGGATGTCCACCAACTGCGGCGAGGGCGTCGACCTGGCGCGGCTGGTCCTCTTCGACCCCGAGACGGGCGAGATGGAGGTCGTGGAGAGCGATCCCGAGGGGGAGGTCGACTTCGGCGGCGCGATCTTCAGCGAGGTGGACGACCGGCTGCTCGCCACCACCTACACGGGCGACCGCGTGCGGATCTACCCGAAGGATCCCGACTTCGAGAAGGACGTGGAGCGGCTCCGGGAGGCCGGCCTCGACGGCGACCTCTTCTTCCGCACGCCCACCCGCGACGACCGGATCTGGATCGTGAAGAACATCGTCGACGTCGACGAGGGCCCCAACTACCTCTACGACCGCGAGACGGGCGAGGTGGAGCTGCTGTACCGGCCCCAGCCGTGGATCCCGACCGAGCACATGGCGCCGATGGAGCCGGTGCGCTACACCGCCCGCGACGGCGAGACGATCCCCGCCTACCTCACCCTGCCGAAGG
>JAWVZN010000084.1:0-6772 GCA_033722155.1 Gemmatimonadota bacterium
ACGACTACGACACCAAGCCGATCGAGCTCGACCGGCTCCTCTCGAAGATGGAGGACCTCCTCCGGCCGTCGGCCTGACCCCGCGGGGCGGCGCTGCCCTCCCGGGGCTTCCTATATTGCCCCCGATGTACCTCCCGATGCCCGAGTCCGCCCCGTGATCACCGTCGGCATCACCGGCAACGTGGCGAGCGGGAAGACGACCGTCGCCGAGCGGTGGCGCGACGCGGGCGTGCCCGTGATCGACGCCGACGCGATCGGGCACGCCGTCCTCGCCGAGAACGAGGAGGTTCAGGAGGAGCTCGTGAAGGAGTTCGGCGGGGCGATCCTCGACTACGAGGAGAACATCGACCGCCGCGCGCTCAGGGAGAAGGCGTTCGCCTCTCCCGAGAAGACGGCGAAGCTGAACGCGATCGTCCACCCGCCGCTCCTGGAGCGGCTCGACGCCGAGCTGACGCGCGCCCGCGAGGAGGGGCGGGACCTTGCCGCGGTGGACGCCGCGCTCGTCTTCGAGTTCCACCTCGACGAGGTGCTCGACCGGGTCGTGCTCGTGACCGCTCCGCGCGAGCTCCGGATGGACCGCCTGCGGCGCGCCCGAGGCCTGGGCGAAGAGGAGATCGAGCGGATCATGGCGGCGCAGCTTCCGGACGACGCGAAGGCGCCCGAGAGCGACTACGTCATCGTCAACGACGGGACGATCGACCAGCTCCGCGACCGGGCCGACGTGGTGCTCGAGGCGATCCGTCAGGAGAGCGAGACGCGAGAGGAGGAGGACGATGCGTGACTGGAACGGGTTTCTCGGAGGAATGGTGCTCGGGCTCGTCCTGGGCGGGGTGATGGCGATCCTGTACGCCCCCGAGCGGGGCGAGAGGACCCGCAAGCGCCTGGCCCGGAAGGGGGAGGACTGGTGGGAGGAGGCCTCGGACCAGGCCGAGGACCTGGTCGACACGGCCCGCGACAAGCTCGGCCGCTAGCGCGGACGGCCCGCCTGGCCGACCGCGGACTCCCGCACCCGCGCGAGCGTGACCCCGTCGCCGATCGGCACCAGCGAGAGGTCGACCCGCTCGTCGTCGGCGACGCGGGCGTTGAAGGCGCGGATCGCCTCGGTGGAGGCCTCCCGGTTCTCCGGATCGGCGACGCGGCCGTCCCACAGCACGTTGTCCACGGCGATCAGCCCGCCGGGCCGCAACAGCCGCAGGCACCGCTCCCAGTAGCCGAGGTACTCCTCCTTGGCGGCGTCGACGAAGGCGAAGTCGAAGGAGGCCGACCCGCCGGAGTCGAGCAGGGCGTCGAGGGTGTCGAGGGCGGGGCCGATCCGGAGGTCGATCTTCCCGTCGACCCCGGCCCTCCTCCACCACTCCCTGGCGATGGCCGCGTACCCCTCGTCGATCTCGCAGGCGACCACCCGCCCGCCGGGGGGCAGCGCGAGCGCGGTGACGGCGGCGGAGTATCCGGTGAACACCCCGATCTCCAGCGTGCGGGCGGCGCCGACCGCCTTGACGAGCAGCCGCAGGAACTGCCCCTGCTCGGGGGCGATCTGCATCGCCGCCCCCTCCCTCCCCGCCGTCTCCTCGCGGAGGCGCCGGAGCACCTCCGGCTCGCGCACCGAGACCTCCAGCACGTACTCCCGGAGCTCCTCGGAGAGCCCCAGCGTGCGGCGCGTCATGGCCCCGAGATCACGTTCCCCTCGGGATCGATCGCGTACACCGGACCCCAGCCGAGCTCCCGGATCCCGGCCTCGATCTCCTCCCGGTCGCCGACCACGACCCACACCAGGTCGTCGGGACGCACGTTCCGCTCGGCGATCGACTGCACCTCCTCCAGCGTGAGCGAGCGCACCCGCTCGGCGTAGTCGTCGTAGAAGTCGAGCCCGAGGCCGAACCGGACGATCTCGGCGATCGAGCCGGCCACCGCCCGGGAGGTCTCCCACAGTCCCGGCAGCCGCAGGGTCTGGCTCCGCTGCGCCTTGTCGAGCTCCTCGGCCGTGATCGGGGCGGCGTCGACGATGCCGTGCATCTCCTTCGAGATCTCGATCATCGACTCCTTCGTCCTGTCCGTCTGCACCGGGGCGTACGCGAGGAACGGCCGGGGGCCGGCGGCGTCGAAGACGAGGGTGCGCGCCCCGTAGCTCCAGTGCTTGTCCTCGCGGAGGTTCATGTTGATCCGCGAGGTGAAGGTGCCGCCGAGGACCTGGTTCATCGTCTCGAAGGCGATCTCGTCCGGGTTCGCCTTCGGGGGCGCCAGGTGGGCGGCGAAGATGACGCTCTGCTGGGATCCGGGGCGGTCGAGCAGATAGATCGCGCTATCGGAGGCCTTCTCCGCCGGGCCGATCCGCTTCTCGGGAACCTCCTGGCGTTCCCACCCCCGGAAGGCGTCCTCCAGCCGCGGGAGGAGCTCCTCCATCGTCACGTCCCCGACGACGATCAGGGTCGCGTTGTTCGGGGCGAACCAGGTGTCGTGCCACGCCGCCAGGCGCTCGCGCTCGAGGCTCCGCACCGACTCCACCGTCCCGGTGCCGGTCAGGGGCTGCGCGTAGGCGTGCCCCTCGGCGTACAGCAGATTCGGCAGGATCCGCAGCCCCATCGAGACCGGCTGCACCATCTCGCGCTGGATCCCGGCGACCGTCTGCGCCCGCAGCCGCTCGAAGTCCTCGGCGGGGAAGGCGGGGTTTTGCACCACGTCGGCGAACAGCGCCAGCGAGGGGGCGAGGTTCTCCGAGAGCGCGTTCATCGTGACCGTCGAGGTGTCCAGATCGGAGCCGGTGAACAGCTGGGCCCCGATCCGCTGCAGCTCGTCGCTGATCTCGATCGCGGTGCGGGACTCGGTCCCCTCGTCGAGCATCTGCATCGCGAGGTTGGCGCGGCCCGGGATCGCCTCCTGGTCGGAGGCGTAGCCGGCGTCGATCTGGAGCCGCAGGTGCACCAGCGGGACCGCCCGGCGCTCGACCAGCATCACCTCGAGTCCGTTCTCGAGCGTGGCGGTCCGCACTTCCGGAAACTCGGCGGCCGGGATCGAGTCGGGGTAGGGGAGGGTGTCGCGAGCCACGTCCGACCCTGTGGCCGCGAGCTCGGGGTAGGGGTGCACCTCGAGCACGAACACCCCGTCGGAGAGCCACTCCCGGGCCGCGCGGTGGAGCTGCTCCGCGGTGGCCCGCCGGACCGTCTCCAGCGTCCGCTTGTAGCCGTCGGGGCTCCCCAGGTACACCTCGCTGGCGGCGAGGATGTCGCTCTTGCCGCCGAAGCCGCCAATCCGCTCGACCCCGCGGGCGAAGCCGGCGAGGAAGTCGGCCTTCACCCGCTCCACCTCGGTCGGGGTCGGACCCTCGGCGAGGAAGCGCTCGAGCTCCTCGTCGATCGCCGCCTCCACCTCGGCGAGATCGACGTCGGGCCTGGCGGTCGACTGGATCCGGAACTGGCTGCCGAGCTGGCGGTCGATCACGTAGGCGAACACGTCGGTGGCGATCTGGTCGTCGTACACCAGGCGCTTGTAGAGGCGCGAGCTCTTGCCGTCGGAGAGGACGTCTCCGACCAGCTCGAGCAGCGTCTGGTCGGTGGTTCCCACCGGCGGGACGTTCCACGTCTTGTAGACGCGCGCCTGGGGGACCCGGTCCTGCACCGTCTGCCGGTGCGCCCCCTCCATCTTCGCGACCCACTCCCGCTGCTTCGCGATCGGCGGCCCCGGCTCGATCCACCCGAAGTACTCCTCCACCTTCCGGACCACCTCCCCGGTCTCCACGTCGCCCGCGATCGAGAGGACCGCGTTGTTCGGCCCGTAGTAGGTCTCGAACCACTCGTTGACGTCCTCCAGGGAGGCGGCGTCGAGGTCCTCCATCGAGCCGATCGTGGTCCACGAGTAGGGGTGGCCCTCCGGATAGGTGTTCTCGGTCAGGAGCTGCCGGGTCACGCCGTAGGGCCGGTTCTCGCCCTGCCGCTTCTCGTTCTGCACCACCCCGCGCTGCTCGTCGAGCTTCGCCTGGTCGATCGCGGGGAGCATGTTCCCCATCCGGTCCGACTCCATCCACAGCGCCAGGTCGAGCGCCGAGACGGGGACGTTCTGGAAGTAGTTCGTGCGGTCGGGGTTGGTGGTGCCGTTCATGTCGGTGGCGCCGACCCTCTCGAACGGGACGAAGTAGTCGTCGTCGAAGTGCTCCGACCCGTTGAACATGAGGTGCTCGAAGAGATGGGCGAAGCCGGTCTTGCCCGGCTTCTCGTTCTTCGAGCCCACGTGGTACCATACGTTGACGGCCACGATCGGGGCCTTGGGGTCCTCGTGGACGATCAGGGTGAGGCCGTTGTCGAGGACGTGCTTCTCGTAGGGGATGTCGATCTCCGCGACCGCGTCCTGCGCCCGGGCGAGGCCCGGTGCGGCCAGGGCGACGGCGGCGAGGACGATCGACAGGGCCGCTCTTCGCAGATCCATGGGGTCGCGCTCCTGTCCGAAAATCATGGATGGATGGATTCGTCGAAGGAGAATATCCCGATCGGGGAACCGGGCCGCCACCGATCGGCTGCAGGTGCCCTCGTGGAAATCCTTGACATCGCTCGCGATGTCCGGATATCGTGGAGCCTACCGGGGGATGGTCATTCGCCGGAAATCCCACTTCTCATCAGGAGCCCCGTTCCATGACCCGACTCAGCCGGTCGCTGGCGATCTTCGCCCTGTGCGTCTTCGTGGCGTGCGCCGACGATCCCGCGAACTCCCCCGACTCGGCCACGGGGATCGCTTCCGCCGGTGAGACCGCGTCGTGCCCCGACGCGGTCGCCGACATCATCGAGTCCATCTACCCGACGCCCGGACTCCGGAACTCCGCGCTCGCCCGCTGTGCGGACATCGTCCGGCAGTTCGACCGGGGGCAGATCGAGGCCGCCAACGCGATGCTCCGGGAGTTCATCGAGGACGCCCTCCGTCATGCCGCCGCCGGCCGGCTGCTCGACCCGCCCGGCCCGGACACCGTGGACGACGCGCTCGGGGACCTGATCGCGGCCCTTCTGGCCGCCACCGGCCAGACCGTCGACTCCGGTGACGTCGTCGTCGGGACGGTCGACGAGACGAGCGACGAGGATCTCGTCAACGACAACGGTACCGCCGGGGTGGAGATCGAGCCCGGCGACCTCTCCGGATCCGCGACGGTCGCGATCTTCCCGCTCCCGAATCCGACGACCGCGGGCGAGTGCCCGTTCTCCTCCGACCCGCCGAACGACTGCTACCCCCGCTTCTTCGACGTCAGCGTGGAGCCCGCGGGGAGCGTGGCGGACGACGTCGAGCTCGCGCTGTGCGTCCTCGACCCTCCCGATCCGCTCGCCCCGCCGAGCCAGACCGTCGCCGCCCGCCTCCAGATCGCCAGCGAGCATCAGGGACAGCTCGTCTTCTGGCCCAGCGCGCCCGGCCTCGGGCCCGCCGGCGTGACGTGCACGGCGCCTTCGGTGCTCGCACCGAGCGGGTGGCAAGGCGAGGTGTGGAGCGCGATGGGGCCGCTGGCGGATCTGTTCTCGGCGGCGCCCCTCTTCGCGGACCCCGGTCGCCTGGGCGCCTCCGTCTCCTCCTTCACCCCGTTCGCGCCGACCGACCCGGTCGTCCCGCTCGCCTGTCCCGGCTCGCCCGACGCGGTCGCCACGGACGAGGCCACCCTGCTCGCCGCCATCGCGGGAGCGAGTCCGGGCGACGTGATCGCGATCAACGGCACCGTCGAGCTGACCGACGACGTCGTGGTGGACGTCGCCGACGTCACCCTCACCTGCGCGTCGCCGGGGTCCGGGTTGACCGTGGAGACGACGGCGGGGACGAACGGCGACGTCATCTTCCTGATCCGGATCCAGGCGGACGGGATTCGGGTGGAGCGGCTCGAGCTCGACGGGCTGGGCACCGTCCGAGCCCCCGTCCTGGCGTCCGATCCGCTCGGCGGACAGCTCACCGGCGTCGCGATGGTCGAGAACGAAGTGGCTTGCGGCCCCGATCTTTGCAGCTTCTTCGTGGGGGTGAAGGAGATCCTCGTCGACCAAAACGTCTTCTCCTCCACCGGCTCCAACACCGGCGTCCATGTCCAGGGCAACGGTCCCCTGGGGCCCGATGGACGTTACACGATCACCTCGGACGACAGCCGGATCGTGGGCAACTACGTCTCGTCCAACATCGTGTCGGGGGATCCGCGCTTCGGCGGGATCCGGGCGCGCGACGGCTCCCGGATCGTGATCGAGAACAACCAGGTGAGCGGTGGGTGGCAGAATTCCGTCGCGGTCACCGAGTTCGTCGACGGCCGAGTCGAGGGGAACGTCCTGTCCGGGGCGGACGATCACGGGATCCTGCTCTCCAGCAACCCCTTCACCGCGATCTCCACGGAGACGAGCTCCTTCGACCGGAACCGGATCACCGGGGCCGGCGTAGCCGGAATCCGCGCCGACAGGGCGTGCTCCAACGACTTCCTCCAGAACGACCTGAGCGGCAACGCCGGCAACCTCGGGATCATCTTCGATCCCGACACGGGAGACAACTTCGTGAACGGCACGGGTGGAGCCGACGTCGTGGACAACGGGGCGTTCGACTGCGATGGCGACAGCGTGAACGACCCGAACACGGTCGTGGGAGGGGCCTCGACCTCGACGGCTCCGTCGAGCGCGAGCGCGGTGCTCGGAGCGGCCGCTCCCTCGACCCCGGCATCGCACGGAGTGGAGGGGATCGAACTGCAGTAGCCGACACGGAAGCGGCGGGGCGGCCGCGCGCCGCCCCGCCCCCACCCCCGGCAGCCGGCGGCCGCGGAGGCGGACCGCGCGAGCGCGTCG
>JAWVZN010000085.1:0-6757 GCA_033722155.1 Gemmatimonadota bacterium
CGCCGACCGCCCGCCCGGGGGCGTTCCCCTCGTCCGATCGGAGCGCCACCCCGACCTGCTCCTGGTCCACGGCCGGGTCGGGGGCCGCCGGGTCCTGATGGAGCTGGACACGGGGAAGAGCCGAACGGTGATCGATCCGGGAGTGGCCGAAGCGCTGGATCTCTCCGAGGTGGACCGAGGCGTGGAGATCGGTGATCTACTGCTGGGACCCCACCGCTTCCGGGTGGCCTCGGCCAAGCTCGTGGATCTCGGCGGCATCGACCCGGACCTGGAGGAGCCGATCGCGGTGGGGGTCGGCTCGGACCTCCTGCGCCGGGTCGTCCTCGTGGTCGACCGGGATCGGGAGTCGGCGTGGTTCCTGGAGCGGTGAGGCGGGTCCTCCCCTGGATCGTCGGAGCGATCGCGCTCCTGCTGGGGCTTCTCGTCTACGCGCTCGTCCTCGATCGCGGGCGCACCCCCCCGATCCGCGACGCCTCGGGCCGGATCGTCCCGAACAGCGTCGCCTCGCTCGAGTGGGTGGAGCTGGGTGCGGTGGAGCAGTCGGTCCTGATCCGCGGACGGGACCGGGAGAACCCGGTCGTGCTCTTCCTCCACGGGGGCCCCGGGATGCCGGTCATGTATCTGGCCCACTCCTTCCAGCGGGAGCTCGAGCGCGACTTCACCTTCGTCCACTGGGACCGCCGGGGCGCGGGGCGCTCCTACCGGGGGTGCGCCGGCCCGTTCACCGTCCGCCGGACCCTGGAGGACGCCTACGAGCTCACCCACCTGCTCCGCCGCCGCTTCGGGAAGCGGCGGGTCCTCCTCGTCGGCCACTCGTGGGGCGGCTATCTGGGCGCCCTGGCGGCGCACGAGCGTCCCAAGCTCTTCCTCGCTTACGTCGGCGTGGCTCCGGCGACCCGCGACACCGCCCGGACGCGTGCGATCCGCCGTCGGGCGGTCGCCGAGCGGACGAGGGCGAAGGGCGACACCGCTTTCGCGCGCGCCGTGCGGGCCGGCGAGCGGAACGTCACCGAGGACGACCTGTTCCGCTACGGGGGCGAACTCCTCGGCGAGGAGAGCTTCTGGCCGATCCTGTGGACGGGGCTCCGGGCGCCGGAATACACCCTGGTGGACGCGATGAACGTGCGGCGGGGCGTCTCCTGCGTCGGGGAGCGGATGCGCTACGACGTGGCCGACGGCACCCTCGAGGAGGTCACGGACTTCTCTGTGCCCGTCTACTTCTTCGTCGGCGAGCACGACCTGAACACGCCCCCGGACGCGAGCCGGGAGTACTTCGAGCGGATCACCGCGCCCGAGAAGGGCTTCGTCGTGTTCGAGCGCTCCGCCCACTTCCCGTTCTACGAGCAGCCGGATCGATTCGGCGAGGAACTGATGCGCGTGTACCGGGCCTCGGCGGAACGATCCTCGAAATAGCCCGGAGGTTGCGTTTCTTCCGCCGGGGTGCTAGAAAATTAGCATTCCAGGACGACGCCTCCTCCGGTTCGCCGCCGTCTGCGCCTTCCTGGCCGCATCGGGGATCGTCGTCGCCCAGTTCGTCCTCGTGGGCCCTCCGCCGCCGGTCGACACGGCCGAGCGCGTGGCGCGTCTGACCGATCCCGCCTTCCGGATCCGGAGCGGCGTCATCTTCGCCCAGGTGGTGTTCATGTTCCTGGCTCTGTACGGGGCCGGGGCGGTCCGTTTCCGCGCCGCGCCGGCGCTGGTGGCCACCGGGTTCCTCTTCTTCCTCCTGTGGCAGGTGCTCGATATCGTGCCCCGGGCCGTCGACGCGTGGGCGGTATCGCGAGTGTGGGCCCCCGCCTGGCTGGCGGCCGAAGATCCTGCGGCCCGGCAGGGGTACCTGTACGCCATCCGGACGTGGGCCGACGTGGCCGCGGCGCTGGGGATCGCCAGGCGGGTGGCGTGGGGAGCCGGCCACCTGCTTTTCGCGCCGGCCTTCCTTCGGGGTGACCGCCTCGAGACGGCGATCGGCGCCTTCTTCGCCTTCAACGCGGCGCGCCTCCTGCCACGCTCGGTCGGCGAGATCGCCCGCTGGCCCGGGCTCGCAACCCTCACCACGGGAAAGTGGTGGTTCGTCGCGGGCACGCTTCCCCTGTTCGCGCTGCTGGGCGTATGGTTGTGGAGGGAAGCGAGCGGTCGCGACGCTCGGACAACCTTCACGAGAGGAGCCGCATGAACCTTCGAAGCGACACCCCGCGATCGACTCCGTCCCTCCTCGTCGGCTTCTTCGCCGGCCTGCTGCTCGCGCTCTCTCTGGGTGCGGCGCCGGAGGCCCCGGACGACGTCCTCCGGGTGAAGGGGCTCGTCGTCGAGGACGAGGAGGGGCGTCCCCGGATCGTCCTGGGCGCTCCCGTCGCCCGGGTGGAGGGCCGCCGCCGAACGGACCCCTCCGTGGGGCTCCTGGTCCTCGACGAGAACGGCGTGGATCGGGTCTCGGTGGGCGCCCCGACCACCGCGCCCCGGGCCGGCGGGCGGGTCCACGAGCGGATCGGCGACGCGGCGGGCATCGAGATCAACGACGAGGCGGGAAACGAACGGGCCGGGTTCGCTACCTGGAGGGAGGTCGGGTCGTCCACGGGATCGACTAAGAGGACGGGGCCGAGGCCGTGAGCCTGTTCCACAACCCCGACTGGGGGTTCTCGGGAATGACGGTGAGCGGCCGCGGCGAGGGGGACCGCCAGCGGGTCTTCCTCGGAACGAAGTTCGACGCCGACGATTCCGGCCTCGTTGTCGGCCAAGCGGCCCGAGCGGCGGATCGTCACCAGACCGTGGGCGGTCGCCCGGAAGAGAAGCGCCACCTCCATCGGATCGTCCTCCGGGATCCCGCCGACTTCCACTGCCTCCTCCACCGCGTCGCTGAGAATCTCGAAGGTGGTGACCGGAAAGAGAGCATGTATTCGTGTGTAAGTCTCTTAATGGCAGGGATTTATGCACTGAAGATGAAGCATCGCTAGAGATCCGGTCCCTCCGCCATCACGACTCCTCGGCCCGTGTGGACGGTCCTCCGATTGCCAGGAAGGAGTATCATGTGGAGAGACCGGTGTCACCTCCGTACTCGCCCGCTCGACCGAAGGGAGCCACCGATGAGCCCGATGCGTAAGGTGTACCTGCCGAAATGGATCACATGGTTCGGCCTGGCGTTCGTGATCCCGACCTGGCTGTGGGTCACGTACCGGGTTTTCTTCACCGAGCCCGGGAGAGCGGATCTGGGGGTCGACGGGTGGGTGTTCACGACGCTCATGATGGGAATCGTCCTGACGATCCTGATCCTCATGGGAAAGAGGAAGCTGCCCGCGTATCTGCTCGAGCTCGAGGAGGACGAGGAGTGACGGCGGGAAGGAGCGCCGGCTACTCGGGAACGCCGCTGATCCGGAAACTCGGTCTGAAGCCCGGAATGAGGGTACGTTTTCTCGAAACTCCCTCGCACTACGAGGAGCTGCTCGGAGGGTACGTGAGCTCCCTCGAGCTGGTGGAGCTGGAGCCCGGCGGAGGAGGTCGGGCCGACTTCACCCATCTGTTCGCCACCCGCGAGGTCGCGCTCCGGGAGCGGCTGGCCATCGCCCGGGACGGAATGGCGGAGGACGGGATGGTTTGGGTCTCGTGGCCCAAGAAGTCCTCGGGGGTGGAGAGCGAGGTGGGCCGATCCGAGGTAATGGCCGAGGGCGAGGCCGCGGGCCTCGTAGATGTGAAGGTGTGCGCGGTCGACGAGACGTGGTCGGGATTGAAGTTCGTGATCCCGGTCGAGGATCGGGAGGAGACCGGAAGGGGGGCGTAGCCGTGCCGGACGTCGAGACGAGGAAGTCGCCCATCGTGGGCATCGGGGTGTTCGCCGCCCGCGATTTCGAACGGGACGAGACGCTTCTCGTTCTGGACACCTCCCTCGTGGTCGACGAGGCGCGCCCGCTGCGGCCGGATCTGGGGGAGCGGGAGGATCACCTGGCGTACCTCGCCGGGGGAAGTGCCGTGCTCCTGCCGGAGCCCGAGCGGCGCCTCAACCACAGCTGCAATCCGAACGCCTTCATCGAGACGGCCGACAGGGAGCTCCGGCTCGTGGTGCGCCGACGGATCGAGCGGGGCCAGGAGATCACCCTCGACTACCTGGTCAACACCCACGGGGGAAGCAGCTGGCGGTGCGCGTGCGGGAGCGAGCGGTGCCGGGGGGTTCTGGAGACGAGCTTCTTCGAGCTGCCGCCCGATTTCCAGCGCGAGTACCTGCCGCTTCTGGAGCGGTGGTTCGTGGAGGAACACCGGGAGAAGATCGAGGGGCTCGGGGGCGCGTGAAACGGGCCGTCGGCGAAGCCTCCCTCCCTTGACACCCTCCGCCCCCGGCTGATATTACCCGGCGCTTTCAACGCCGGAGCTCCGCCCCTCCCGGGCGATTCATCTCCATCGACCACGACGGCCTCTTGCATCCTTCCGGATACCGTATGCCGACCGCCCGGTTCCCGTTGCGCCGCCTCCTCGTGTCGGCCGTCTTCCTGGCGGTGGTCGCCGGCTGCGCGGACGATCCGCACGCGGCCCTCACCGCCGAGGAGGCGCCGGAGCAACCGCTTCCGTTCAACCACACCATTCACGTGCAGGACAACGGGATCCCGTGCGCCTACTGCCACTACTCGACCCAGCTCACCGAGGAGGCGGGCATCCCCGCCGTCGGCACGTGCATGGGGTGCCACCGGTTCGTGCAGGGGGAGACCCCGGAGTTCCAGCAGAACATCCAGCTGCTGATGGGCTTCGCCGCCGACTCGACGGCCATCCCGTGGGTGCGGGTGTACTCGGTTCCCTCGTTCGTGCAGTTCCCCCACAAGCCCCACATCCGCGCCGGCGTGGCGTGCGGGGAGTGCCACGGCGACGTCGCCTCGATGGAGGTCGTCCGCCGGGTGAGCTCGCTCTCGATGGGGTGGTGCGTGGAGTGTCATCGGGACGAGGGCGCGCCCGACGACTGCGCCACCTGCCACTTCTAAGGAGACGATGGAGAGACGCGATTTCCTCAAGCTCGTAGGCGTCACCGGGGCCGGTGCGGTCACCGCCTGCGATGCCAAGACCGGGCCGAAGAACCTGATCCCCTACCTCGTCCCGCACGAGGAGGTGACGCCCGGGATCCCGACCTGGTACGCGTCCACATGCCGCGAGTGTCCGGCCGGTTGCGGGATCCACGTGAAGGCCCGCGAGGGCCGCGTGATCAAGATCGAGGGCAACCCCGAGAGCCCGGTCAACCGCGGCAAGCTGTGCGCCCGGGGCCAGGCTTCCCACCAGAACCTCTACGACCCCGACCGGCTGGTCGGGCCCAAGCGTCTCGACGGCTCCGGCTACCGGGACGTCTCCTGGCAGGACGGGGTGGCGATGCTCGCCGACCGGCTCCGCGCCGCAGGGGAGGAGGACGGATCGATCGTCCTGCTGACCGGCCTGCAGACGGGCACCCGCGAGCGGCTCTACGAGGAGTGGGCCTCGGCGCTCGGCGCCGCGCGCGTGGTGTACGAGCCCTTCGCTCACGAGCCGGTGCTGGAGGCGCACCGCCGGATCCTCGGCCGGGCGGCGATCCCGAGCTACGAGCTGGAGGGCGCCGAGTTCGTGATCTCCTTCGGGGCCGGCTTCCTGGAGACGTGGGTCTCCCCGGTCCGCTTCGCCCGGGAGTGGGCGGCGATGCACGTGTACAAGGAGTCGGGCGGGGCCCGAGGCGCGTTCGTCGCGGTGGAGCCCCGGCTGTCGATGACGGCCTCGAACGCCGACGAGTGGGTCTCGGTGGCGCCCGGCCGCGAGCACCTCGTCGCCCTCGGGATGGCGAACGTCCTCGGGGCCGGCGGGGCGGCGTCGGAGTGGACCCCTCGCCGGGTGGAGGAAGCCACCGGTGTGACCGCTGGAAAGATCGAGGCGCTGGCGCGGCGGTTCCGCGAGCGGCGGAGCGTGGCGCTCCCCGGCGGGGTGGCCGCCCAGCACGAGAACGCCACCGCGGCCGCGGCTGCGGTGGCGCTGCTGAACCGCGCCGGCGGGGCGGTCGGCGACACCGTGCGGCTCTCGCTTCCGGTCACCGGCGCGGTGGCGAACTCCTACGCCTCGATGGTCGACCTGAAGTTCCGGATGGAGCGGGGCGAGGTGGGAGCGATCCTGATCGCCGAGTCCAACCCGGTCTACTCCCTCCCGGACGCGCTCGGGTTCGCCGAAGCGCTCCAGAAGGTCCCGTTCCGGGTCTCCTTCGATCCCCTCTTCACCGAGACCGCCTCCTGGTGCCACCTGCTCCTGCCCGACCACACTCCGCTGGAGTCGTGGGGGGACTGGATCCCCGAGGAGGGGGTGGCGAGCCTGGTGCAGCCCACGATGCGGCCGGTCCGGAACACCCGGGCCACCCCCGACGTGCTGCTGGAGGTGCATCGCACCCTCCAGGGACAGGACGGCGATGAGCAGACCGGTGAGGGGGAGCCCACCGAGGGCGGAGCGCCGGCCGGCCCGTCGCTCGCCTCGGAGAGCTGGTACGCCTATCTGCGGGAGGCGTGGCGCGGCCGCGCTCCCGACCGGTCGGCGTGGGCCGAGCTGCTGAAATCGGGCGGCCGCTGGGAGGGCGCCGCGACGGGCGGGGCGGCCGCCCGAGCCGCCGAGGCGCCAGGCGGGGCGGCCCAGGAGGAGACGCCGGCCGATCTCGACTACGGTCCCGCCGAGTTCGAGGGCCCCGAGGGGCGCGACGCCTACCATCTCGTCGTGTATCCCCAGCTCGCGATGTACGACGGCCGCAACGCGAACCGCCCCTGGCTCCAGGAGCTGCCCGACC
>JAWVZN010000086.1:0-6633 GCA_033722155.1 Gemmatimonadota bacterium
GGCCTCTGTCCGGGTGACGGTGCGCGTCTCGCGGCGCGCCGGTGCGGGGAATCCGGGGACCAGAGCGTGCGGAGGCGCGATGCGGATCGTGGTGGACGCGATGGGGGGAGACCGGGGACCCGGCCCCGTGGTGCGGGGCGCGCGCTCCGCCCTGCGGGAGCTCGAGGGCGGCTTCGAGGTCGTCCTCGTGGGCGACGAGTCGAGCGTGCGACCGCTTCTCGAACGGAGCCCCTCCGACCGCCTCCACCTGCGCCACGCTCCCGAGACGATCGCCATGGACGAGTCGCCCACCGCGGCGCTCCGCCGCAAGCGTAGCAGCTCGGTCGCGGTCGGGCTGGAGCTTCAGCGGGACGGGGAGGCGGAGGCCTTCGTCTCGGTCGGGAACACCGGGGCGGTGATGGCGATCGCGCTCACCACGCTGGGACGCATCGAGTCGATCGCCCGGCCGGCGATCGCCACCATCCTGCCCACGCAGCGTCACCGGCCGTGCCTGCTGCTCGACGTCGGGGCCAACGTCGACACGCGGCCCGAGCACCTCGTGCAGTTCGCCCTCATGGGCCACACCTACTGCGTCGACGTGGTCGGGCGCGAGCGTCCGCGGGTCGGCCTGCTGTCGATCGGCGAGGAGCCGGGCAAGGGAGACGAGCGGACGGTGGCCGCCCACGCGCTTCTGGAGGAGAGCGGGCTCGCGTTCGTGGGCAACGTCGAGGGGGGAGATCTCCTCAAAGGCTCCGCCGACGTGGTCGTGTGCGACGGCTTCGTCGGCAACGCGGTGCTGAAGTTCGGGGAGTCGTTCGTCGACTTCCTGGCCGACGCCGCCCGCGAGGAGGTGGACAAGAGCTGGCGGACCCGACTCGGCGCGGCGCTCATGCGGCCCGCGTTCGCATCGCTCCGGCGACGCCTCGACTACGCCGAATACGGTGGGGCGCCCTTGCTCGGGGTGGACGGCGTGGTGATCATCGGGCACGGCAGCTCCAACGTGAAGGCGGTCCGCAACGCGATCGGAGTCGCCCGCAGGGCGGCGGAGCGGGAGATCCACCGCCACATCGAGAGCGCGGTGCGGTCCTACGAGAGCGAGGCCGCGGCCCGGGCTCCCGCGAGCCGGGCGGGCGGCGAATCCGAGAACCAGCAGATCGGAGGCACTGCATGAACGCGAGGGGCACCGGAGCGGTCCTCCGCGCGACCGGAATGGCCGTGCCCGAACGGGTGATGACCAACCGGGAGTTCGAGGAGATGGTGGACACCTCCGACGAGTGGATCACCACCCGGACCGGCATCAAGGAGCGCCGGATCTGCGCCGAGGGCCAGAACACCGCCGACCTGGCGGCCGAGGCGGCTCGGAAGGCGCTCGAGGAGGCCGGGCTCGATCCGCTCGACGTGGACGTCATCATCCTGTCGACGGCCACCCAGGATCACCTGCTTCCCTCCACGGCGTGCGAGGCGCAGGCGATCCTCGGCGCCGACGGGGCGGCCGCCTTCGACGTGAGCGCGGCCTGCGCCGGCTGGCTCTACGGCACGATGCTCGCCGACGGATTGCTCCGATCCGGAGCGCACGCGACGGTGCTCGTGATCGGGGCCGAGAAGATGTCCGCCATCGTCGACTACACCGACCGCACCACCTGCGTGCTCTTCGGCGACGGCTCGGGGGCGGCCGTCTACCAGCTCGGCGACGGAGACGGGGCGGGCCTGATCGCGACCCACATGCAGACCGACGGGAGCCTGGCCCGGTTGTTGTGGCGCCCGGCGGGCGGGGCGGCGATGCCCTCCACCGAGGAGACCCGCGAGAAGCGGCTCGAGTACGTGAAGCAGGAGGGCCGCGAGCTGTTCCGCAACGCGGTCGTCTCCATGGCGGACTCGAGCCGGACCGTGCTCGATCGCGCCGGGCTCGACGTCGACGACGTCGACCTCGTGGTCCCCCACCAGGCGAACATCCGGATCATCGAGGCGGTCGCGAAGCGGCTCGACGTGGAGATGGACCGGGTGTTCGTGAACATCGACCGCTACGGCAACACGAGCTCGGCCTCGATCCCGATCTGCCTCGACGAGATCCGCCGCGAGGGGATCGCCGGGCCCGGCCACACCATCCTGATGACCGCCTTCGGCGGCGGCCTGGCCTGGGGCTCGGCCCTGCTTCGCCTGTGAGCGGAAACGCGGCGCCCGGCGCCTCGCGCGTCGTCTTCCAGCTCCCGGGACAGGGCTCCCAGAGAGTGGGGATGGGCCGGGCCCTCGCCCGCGAGCGCCCCGAGGCCCGGGTCGTCTTCGAGGAGGCCGACGACGTTCTGGGCTTCGCCCTCTCCTCGCTCTGCTGGGAGGGGCCCGAGCAGGAGCTCGTCCGCACCGAGAACGCCCAGCCGGCGCTGCTCGCGTGCTCCGTCGCCGCGGCCCGGGTGCTGGAGGCGGAGGCGGTCGAGCCCGGCGCGGCCGCGGGCCACAGCCTGGGCGAGTTCTCCGCCCACGTCGTCGCCGGGAGCCTCTCTCTCGCCGACGCCCTCGGGCTGGTGCGGGCCCGCGGGGAGGCGATGGCCGCCGCGGGCCGCGAGCGGGAGGGCACGATGGCCGCGGTGCTCGGGCTCGACGCCGGGGCCGTGGAGGAGCTGTGCGCGTCGGCCCGGCGAGACGACGAGGTCCTGGTCCCCGCCAACTTCAACGCTCCCGGCCAGGTCGTCGTCTCCGGCTCCACGGCGGCGGTCCGGCGCGCGATCGAGTCGGCGAAGGGGCACGGCGCCCGCCGCGCGCTCGAGCTGAACGTCTCCGGCGCCTTCCATTCCCCCCTGATGCAGCCCGCGAGAAAGGAGCTCGCCGGCGCCCTCCACGAGGTCGATCTCCGGCCGGCGCGAATCCCGGTGGTGGCCAACGTGGACGCGCGACCGGTCCAGGAGCCGGACCCCGTACGGGAACGGCTGCTCGACCAGCTCACCAGTCCGGTGCGGTGGGTCGAGTGCGTGGAGCGGCTCCGGGAGCTCGGAGCCACGCTCTTCCTCGAGCCCGGCGTCGGCTCGGTCCTCACCGGACTGCTCCGACGGATCGACCGGGAGCTCGAGGGGAGGTCGGTGACCGAGCCGAAGGACCTGGAGGGCTTCGCCGCCCCGTGAGCCTGCGCCCGTGACCCCGATCGACCTCTCCGGAAAGCGCGCGCTGGTGACCGGCGGCAACCGCGGGATCGGGCGGGCGATCGCGGAGACGCTGGCCGAGGCCGGGGCCGACGTGGCCGTCTTCGCCCGCAGCGAGGAGTCGGTCCGAGAAGCCGCCGAGGCGATCGGCGACATCGGGACCCGGGGTCTGGCGCTGGTGGGCGACGTCTCCGAGCCCGGAGAGGTGGAGGCCGCGTGGGAGCGGCTGCTGGAGGAGTTCGACGGCCTCGACGTGCTGGTGAACAACGCCGGGGTGGCGCGGGACAACCTGCTTCTGCGGATGAAGCCGGAGGAGTGGGACCAGGTTCTCGAGGTCAATCTGACCGGCGCGTTCCGGTGGTCCCGCCTGGCGCTCAGGCCGATGCTGCGCCAGCGCGCCGGCCGGATCATCAACGTGGGCTCGATCGTCGGGCTCACCGGGAACCCCGGGCAGACGAACTACGCCGCCTCGAAGGCGGGCCTGACCGGCTTCTCGAAGTCTCTCGCCGCCGAGGTCGCCAGCCGGGGGATCACCGTGAACGTGCTGGCGCCAGGCTACATCGAGACGGAGATGACGGACGCCCTGGGGGAGTCCGTTCGGGAGGAGTTCCTCGGCCGGATTCCCATGGGCCGGCTCGGCACACCGGGCGACGTCGCCCGGGCGGCGCTGTTTCTCGCGAGTCCGCTGAGCGACTATATTACCGGCCAAATCATCTGTGTGGACGGAGGTCTCACTTGAAGAGCGGAGGAGTGCATGGCGGTTGAATCGAGGGTGCGGGAGATCATCGTGGAGAACCTCGGCGTCGACGAGGAGAAGGTGACCCGCGATGCCTCGTTCGTGGAGGATCTCGGGGCCGACTCGCTCGATACCGTCGAGCTCGTGATGGCCTTCGAGGAGGAGTTCGACATCGAGATCCCCGACGAGGACGCCGAGGAGCTCACCACGGTGGGCGAGGCGGTCGCCTACCTGGAGAACAAGACGGAGGAATAGGGGACGTGCGACGCCGCGTCGTCGTCACCGGGATGGGGGCCATCACCCCGCTGGGCACCGACCTGGCGACGTCGTGGGAGAAGCTCCTGAGCGGCGCGTCCGGAGTCGACCGGATCAGCCGCTTCGATCCCTCGGGCTTCGACACGCAAATCGCCGCCGAGGTGCAGGGTTTCGATCCCGAGCGGTGGATGGAGAGGAAGGACGTCCGGCGGCAGGATCTCTTCACCCAGTACGCCGTGGCCACCTCGACGATGGCGATCGAGGATTCGGGCCTGGACCTGGAGAACGAGGACCCCGACCGGATCGGCGTGATCATCGGGTCGGGCATCGGCGGGATCGGCACCCACGAGGTGCAGACCGCGCGCTTCCTCGACGGAGGCCCCGGAAAGATCAGCCCGTTCTACATCCCGATGATGATCCCCGACATCGCGAGCGGCGTAGTCTCCATGCGCTTCGGCGCGAAGGGGCCGAACTACTGCACGGTCTCCGCGTGCGCCTCCAGCGCGCACGCGATCGGCGACGCCTTCCGCCTCATCGAGCACGGCGACGCCGAGATGATCGTCGCCGGGGGGACCGAGGCCGCGGTCACCCCCATGTCGATCGGCGGCTTCGCCGCGATGAAGGCGATGTCCACGAGGAACGACCATCCCGAGGCCGCCAGCCGGCCGTTCGACGCCGAGCGCGACGGGTTTGTGCTGGGAGAGGGATCGGGCATGGTGGTGGTCGAGGAGCTCGAGCACGCGCGATCGCGCGGAGCGGAGCGGATCTACGCCGAGGTCGTCGGCGTGGGAATGACCGCCGACGCCCACCACATCACCGCGCCCGCCCCCGAAGGCGAGGGGGCGGCCCGGGCGATGCGGCGGGCGGTCGAGGAGTCGGGTTTGGACGCCGGGCAGTTCGACTACGTGAACGCCCACGGGACCTCCACTCCGTTCAACGACGAGTACGAGACGATGGCGATCAAGAGCGTGTTCGGGGAGCACGCCTACGACATGATGGTGGGGTCGACCAAGTCGATGACCGGTCACCTGCTCGGCGGAGCGGGGGGGCTCGAGTTCGTGATCACGGCGATGGTGCTACACGAGGGGAGGGTCCCCCCGACGATCAACCTGGAGAACCCCGACCCGGAATGCGACCTCGACTACGTCCCCAACGAGATGCGCGAGACGGAGGTCCGGGCCGCCCTCACCAATTCGTTCGGATTCGGCGGCCACAACGCCGTGCTCGCGCTGAGGCGCTTCGAGGAGTGAGATGATCGGTGGCTGGATCCGGCGGTTGCTGAAAGGCGGCCCCCACGAGGAGAAGCAGAGGCGGGGCCGCCTGCGGCGGCTCGAGCGGATCCTCGGCCACGACTTCGAGAGGACCGGCGTCCTCGATCGCGCCACCACCCACCCCTCCTCGCTCGACCAGGCCGACAGCCGGGGGGAATCGTACGAGCGGCTGGAGTTCCTGGGGGACAGCGTCCTCAACCTCGCGGTGAGCCAGTGGCTCTTCGAGCGCAACCCCGACTCCCAGGAGGGCGTGCTCAGCCAGATGCGCGCCCACATCATCAGCCGCCGCTTCCTCGCCGACGCTTCCGAGGAGATCGGGCTGCCGGACCTGGTCGTCACCGGAGAGGACCCCAATCTGCTCGCCGGCGGGGGGCGGCAGAAGATCGCCGCCGACGCGCTCGAAGGGGTGATCGGTGCCCTCTACATCGACGGCGGTTTCGAGGTGGCCCGTCGCTTCATCGAGCGCTACATCCTCTCGCGCGACCTCGAGCGCGAGGAAGGCTTCCACACCGCGAAGAACCGCCTCCAGGAGATGATCCACGAGATCGGCCGCGGCCAGGTGACCTACCGCACCCACCGCGCGAGCTCCGCTCCGGAAGGCGATCGGCAGGACATCAATTTCGAGTGCCAGGTGTGGCTCGAGGGGGAGCCGCTGGGCTCCGGCTGGGGGCGCACCAAGAAGGAGGCGGAGAAGGAGGCGGCCTTGGACGCGATCGAGCGGCTGGTTCGCGTCCGGGACAGCGTCCCGGATTCGTCGGACCGGAAGCGCTGAGCCGGACGTGGCCGTGGACGAGGAGCGGCGGACCGGCATCGAGGAGCCGCGGCCCGAAGTCCTGCCCCGTGTCCTCGAGGGATCCTGGGACGACTCCTTCGGCGAGATCGCGTTCATCACCGGAGGCAAGACCTACCGGCTGGCGCGGGAGAGGCTCGGCGAGGTGGTGGACGTGCTGGTCAAGGAGACCCCCTTCGGGTGCTCGACCCCGATCCTCTTCGTCGAGCACGACGATCGCCCCTTCTACGTGCTCCCGCGTCACGGCGAGCGGGAGTACCGGGTCACCGCCCCGTTCGTCAACTACCGGGCGAACATCTGGGCGCTCAAGGAGCTCGGGACCCGTCGGATCGTCGCGTGGAGCGGGCCCGGCGCTCTCTCCGCCGAGTTTCGGATCGGCGAGTTCGTCCTCCCCGGCGACCTGATCGACCTCACCCGCAACCGTCCGTCCACCTTCTTCGAGGGCAAGGGGTACGGGATGTTGCGGCAGAA
>JAWVZN010000087.1:0-6571 GCA_033722155.1 Gemmatimonadota bacterium
CAGCAGCCGGATGGCGTCGAGGTCGAGCGCATCGATCGCGGCCTGGATCTGGCGCGCGTCGAGGTGGCACCCCCCCTCGGTCTCCACCGCCTGGACCAGCCGGTCGGTGTGGCGGGCCAGCCGCTCGGCATCGGCGGAGGTGGTGACGTCGCCGGTCACGACCGCCGTCGGGATCTCGCCGTCGAGCTCGGCCAAGGTCCGCTCGAGCAGGGTCGTCTTCCCCGAACCCGGCGAGGAGATCAGGTTGATCGAGGCGACGTCCGCGCGGGCGAGCCGCCGGCGGATCCGGTCGGCGAGCTCGTCGTTCCGCGCCATCACGTCCCTGCGGACCCGGATCGTGCGGACGGTCACGCGGCGTCCTCCTCCTCGTCGACGTCGAGCCACGAGAGGCGCAGCACCTCGCCCTCCCGGCGCTCGATCACGAGCTCCGCCCCGGCGTACGGGGCCCGCTCGAGCAGCGTCTCGAGGCAGAACTCCAGGTTCGCGACCACCACGCCGGCGCGGTCGCCCACTTCGAGGCCGAGCGCCCGTATCCGGGGAAGCGCGTCGCGGCCCACCTGCTCCTCCGCCAGATTGCAGATCTCCAGGGCGACGCTCATCTCGTGCACGGCGTCGTCTCCGCCGGGATTTCGCGGGGAAAGCCCCACGCCTCCAGCCGGTCGAGCACCCGCTCGAGCAGCGTGTCGAGCGCGGCCTCCGCCGCCGGGGAGAGGCCGGTGGAGAGCCCCACGTCGTTCGGCTGGATCCCGATCGCCACCGTCTCCTCCGGCAGGGTCCCGCGGAACGTCGCCAGCCCGACCAGGTCCCGGACCCCGATCTGGTGGGGGGAGAGCGCGCCGCCCCGGAGCGCGGGGTGGATCTCGTCGCCCTCGAGCACCACCACCGTCCCCGGCTCTTCGCCGGCGTCGATGGCGTCGATCAGGATCACCCGCGAGGCGTCCTCGATGCGTGGCAGGAGGAACAGGCCCCAGGTGCCGCCGTCGACGAGCTCCACCCCGGCGGGCGCGGCCCACCGCTCCCGGAGGCGCTCGAGCGCCGCGATGCCGATTCCGTCGTCGGCCATGAGCGGGTTCCCCAGGCCGACGACGAGGGTGGGGGCCGCTTCAGTCACGCTCCTCCCGAACGTCGTCCTCGTACTCGACGTCCTCGGGGAGGAACCGCCCCCCCGAGACGATCGAGGAGATCGTTCCGGTGCCCTCCAGGATGTCGACCCGAAGCGAGAGGTAGACGTGGAGCGGGATGAAGATCAGGAAGTACCAGGTCAGCAGGTGATGGACCAGCCGGGTCATCTGCACCCCGCCGAAGACGCCGTTCACCCACCCGAACGTCTCGAAGAAGAAGCCGCCGGGGTTCGCCTGGCCATACATGGCGAAGCCGGTGAGGACCATCACCAGCGCCACCAGATAGGTGAACGTGTACGACATCTGCTGCAGCGGGTTGTGTCCCAGGTACTCCGGCCCCTTTCCGCGGCCGATCATGAGGTAGTGCTTCACCATCCGCCCCATGTCGACCCAATCCTTTCGCTTGACGGGGAAGAGGGCCTTCCACCGCTCGAACCGGTTTCCGACGAACAGCCAGTATCCCCGCACGATGGCGGTCGCCACCAGCACGCCCGCGGCGGCGAAGTGGAGGAATCGCATCCACCCCATCATGTACTGGTCCGCCGGATCGCCCGCCGGCAGGAAGTACGGCTTCCCGATGTAGAAACCGGTGACGATCAGCGCCACGACCGCCACCACCGCGATCCAGTGCATCGCCCGGATCGGCCAGTGCCACAGGTACACCCAGCGGTACTCCCCCTCCGGGGGCGGTACGGGGTGGGTGAGGGTCTCCTCGGGACGCTTCTTCTCGTCCCTGGTCGCCTCCGTCGTCATCGGACCGTCACCTCCGTCACCTCCTTCCCCGTGGCGTCCAGCACGTGGACCCCGCAGGCGATGCACGGGTCGAAGGAGTGGATCGTCCGGAGGATCTCGATCGGCTGCTCGGGGTCGGCGAGGGGGTGGTTGTCGGTGAGCGAGGCCTCGTAGGGCCCCTTCTGCTCCTCGGCGTCCCGGGGCGAGGCGTTCCAGGTGCTCGGCACCACGCACTGGTACTTCTCGATCCTGCCGTCCCGGATCTTCACCCAGTGGCCCAGCGAGCCGCGGGCGGCGTCGCAGTATCCGTACCCCTCGGCGGTCTCGGGCCACGTCTCGGGGTCCCACTTCTCGCCGTTGAAGGTGCTCGTCTCGCCGGCCTTGATCCGCTCCACCAGCTGGTCGAGCCACCCCTCCATCCGGCGCGCGAGGACCACCGTCTCCACCCCGCGGGCCGCGGTGCGGCCGAGCGTCGAGAACAGCGCCTCGGGGCCCACGCCGAGCCTGCCGAGCGCCTCGTCGACGACCTCCTGGACGTCCTCGTGGCCCGAGGCGTACGCCACCAGCATCCGGGCCAGCGGGCCGACCTCCATCGGCTTCCCGTCGTAGCGGGGGGCCTTCATCCAGGTGTACTCGTCGTGGCCCTCGAGGGTGTCGTAGGGAGGGGTCGGACCCGTATAGACGGGGTTCGTCTCCCCCTCGAACGGGTGGAGCCCCGCCCCATTGCCGCCCTCGTACTCGTACCACGAGTGGGTGACGTACTCGGTCACCTTCGCCGGGTCGTACTCGTGGATCGTCGAGAGGTCGTTGTCGAGGACGATCCCCCGGGGAAAGTAGAGGGAGTCGAGGTCCCGCACGTCGGTCTCGGGGAACTCCCCGACCGCGAAGTAGTTGGGGACCCCGCCTCCGATCGCCGCCCAATCCTTGTAGAAGCCGGCGATCCCCACGAGGTCGGGCCAGTACACCTGCTCGACGTAGCGGCGGGCCTTCCGGATCAGGTCGCGGATCGTGGTGATCCGCTCGGCGTTGATCGTCTGGGCGTCCTCGGTGTTGATCGCCGAGGCCATCCCGCCGACCAGGAAGTTGGGGTGCGGGTTCTTGCCGCCGAACACCGCGTGCAGCCGGATCACGTCCCGCTGCCAGTCGAGCGCGTCGAGGTAGTGGGCCACCGCCAGCAGGTTCACCTCGGGCGGCAGCTTGTAGGCCGGATGGCCCCAGTACCCGTTCGCGAAGATCCCCAGCTGCCCGCTCTCGACGAAGCCCCGGACCTTCGACTGGACCTCCCGGAAGTACGTCTCCGAGTTCTTGGGCCAGTCCGACAGGGATTTCGCGATCCGCGACGTCTCCGCCGGGTCGGCGTCCAGCGCGCTCACCACGTCCACCCAGTCGAGCGCGTGGAGGTGGTAGAAGTGGATCACGTGGTCCTGGATCGTCTGCATCCCGTGGACCAGGTTCCGGATGATCGTCGCGTTCTGCGGGATCCGGATGTCGAGCGCGTCCTCGACGGCGCGCAGCGAGGCGATCGCGTGGACCACCGTGCACACGCCGCAGATCCGCTGCGTGAACGCCCAGGCGTCCCTCGGATCGCGCCCCTCCATGATGATCTCGATCCCCCGGAACTGGGTCGCCGAGGCCCACGAGTCGGCGATGGATCCGCCCTCCTCCTGGACCTCGATCCTCAGGTGACCCTCGATGCGGGTGATCGGGTCGACGACGACGCGTGGCATCCTATTCCTCCTCTCCCTCTTCGCTCTCCTCACCGCCGGAGCGGGCCCGCTTCACGCCGGTCGCGATCGCGTGGGCGCCCACGCCCGCGGCGGCTCCGACCGCCAGCGCCGCTCCGAGCGTGTCGGCGGTGCTCTCGATGCCGAAGCCGGCCACCCCGGGGAGCCGTCCGTAGAAGGGCGTCATGGTGTCCCAGAAGTTCCGCTCGGTGCAGCCGAGGCACGGGTGCCCGGCGCCGATCGGCCAGTCGGTGTGCTCGTTCCACATGAAGATCGGGCACGGCGAGAACGCCACCGGCCCCTTGCACCCCACCTTGTAGAGGCACCACCCCTTCCGCGCGGCCTCGTCGTCGAACGCCTCGACGAACTGGCCGGCGTCGTAGTTGGCGCGCTTCGGGCACTGGTCGTGGATCCGGGCCCCGTAGGCGAACATCGGGCGGCCGTCACCGTCGAGGTCGGGCACCCGGCCGAAGGTGAGGATGTGGACGACGGTGGCGGTGATGACGTCCGGGATCGGCGGGCAACCGGCGATGTTGACGACCGGCTTTCCGGTCACGATGTCGCCGACGCCGACCGCGCCCGTGGGATTCGGGTTCGCCGCTTGGATGTTGCCCCAGTGGGCGCACGCCCCGATCGCGATCACGTGGGCCGCCCCGTCGGCCGCCTCGACGAGGACGTCCTCGGCGGTCCGGCCGGCGATCGTGGTGTAGATGCCGTCCTCCTTCCGGGGCACCCCGCCGGTGATCAGCAGGATGTACTCGCCGCGGTTCGCCTCCATCGCGTCGTGGAGCGCCGCCTCGGCGGCGTCGCCGGCGGCGGCCATCAGGTTCTCCTGGAAGTCGAGCGACAGGACGTCGAGGACGAGCTCGCCGATCGTGGGGTCGGCGGTGCGGAGCGCCGACTCGGTGCACCCGGTGCACTCCTGCAGGGAGAGCCAGATCGCGCTCGGGCGCTTCTGCTGGGCCAGCGCGTCGGCGATCCGGGGGCCGAACAGGCTGCCGACGCCGAGCATCACCCCCATCTTGCCACAGAACTCGAGAAACTCCCGGCGCGACACCCCGCGTCTCTCCAGGTGATCGCCGAGAGTCTCCTCCTTCAGCCACGGAATCGATCGGGGGACGATCATGGGGCAACCTCCGTCTGCGCGTGCGGCTCGGGGGGGGTCCGGCTATGGCCGCTTCCCCGCGGAGCGGGAAGCGTCATGCTTCATCGTAGGACGCGGGCGGAGGGGAGTCTGTCGGGAGGAGTTCTCGGGCCGGTGTGGGGGATACCCCTATGGGGCTCGTCTCCCGGAAGGCGGGCCGTGTCGGCGGTGTCCCGCGCCCTCGACCCGGACGATCCCGTTCTCGATGCCGCCTCCGATGCCGAACCGGTCGATCAGCCGGAGGTTCGTGCGCAGGTGATCGGTGACCCGGGGGACGGGCCAGCGCGACTCCCCCGTCGCGAGCGCGGCGAACAGCACGAGCATGTCGGCGGCGTGGCGGTCGACCGGGGCGCCGGTCTCGAGATCCTCGAGCAGCCGGTCGGCCACGAAGGCCCCGATCCGCTCGGAGGGGCGGCCGCGGGCGCCCGCCCGGTCGGATCCCAGGCGGTGGCCGTCCGCCGTGATCGCCCAGGCGGCGAGACCGGCCCCCGGGTGGACGGCGGTGTCGTCGACGCGGGGCTCGATCGAGGCGTCGAGGCCGGCCTCGGCGAGCCGCTGCTCGCACGCCTCCGCCATCCGCTCGCTCACCCGCGCCTCCTCGAGGTGGCTCGAGAGGGCGATCCCCTCGATCCGCTCCACCGGCCCCCGCTCGTCGAGGACCACCGGGTCGAGCGCGTCCCCGACCGGGGTGACCGCGAGCTCGATCTCGCCCTCGCCGCCCGGCACGTAGCCGGGGCGCACCAGCTCCAGCGAGAAGGCGAGGCCGACGCGCGCGAGGAGGGGGGCGAGAACCCGCGAGAGGTGGAACGGGGAGGGGGCGAAGTCCTGGAAGACGCCGCCGACGATCCGGGCCCGCACCTCCCCGTCCGCCCACGCCGCGAGCGGCAGCACGGTGAGCGCCAGCATGGTGGTGGAGCCGGCAGTGGGGATCTCCCACCGGTACTCGCCGCCCTCCGGAGGACGACCGGCACGGAACCGGAACGCGGTGGAGTCCACCGCGAGCCCCTCCGTCTCCGCCCCGCACAGCTCCGCGCACGCCGCGATCGCGGCGAGGTGCTGGGGCCGCAGGCCGGGTTTCTCCCGTCCGGCCCGCGCGTTCACGAGGCGAAGCGGGCGGCCCTGCAGGGCGGCGAGCGCCACCGAGTAGCGGAGGATCGTGCCGCTGCCGAGCCCCTCCGCCCCGTCGATCTCGATCTCCCCGGTCGGCGTCACGGCGGCGCCGGGGTCACAGGGGCTCGCGGGCCGGCTCGGAGCGGCTCCGCTCCAGCGCCCGGTAGTACGCCTCGCACTCCCGCTCCCGGCCGGCCACCACCCGGCGGCCCGACAGCGGCCCGCGCCGGGCGGTGATCACGGTGCACTGGCGCTCGTAGCGTCCGTCGTCGTAGTACAGCACCACCCAGTCGCGGGTGCGGCCGAGCTCGTGGGCGCGCGCGGTGTTCGAGTAGAGGGCGGTGTAGTGGCGGTCGCCCCGCCGGGTGTGGAGGATCGGCAGCCACGCCTCGTCCTCGGGGTTGAACCGCTTCGGCGCGATCCGCTCCAGCTCGCCGGCATCGGCGCGCTCGCGGTACTCCCGGTCGACGTCGAGGACCTCGTCGACCGGCGGAGGCTCGGGGGCGGCGGGGGGCGGTCCCGGGCTGCGTCGGATCCGGCCCAGACGCTGCGCCAGGGAGTCCCGGATCCCCTCGAGCCGCTTTCCGCCGATGCCGGCCACCGTCTCCAGCCGGCCGTCGTGGGCGGCCACCTCGAGCTCATCCAGCGTCTCGATCCCGAGATCGCGGTGGAGCCGGCGGGCGAACGTCTCCCCGATCCCCGGGACGGTGAGGAGCAGGGAGACCGGGTCGCTCTCGCCC
>JAWVZN010000088.1:0-6560 GCA_033722155.1 Gemmatimonadota bacterium
ACGTCGTTCTCCCGCGCGAAGCGGACCCCCTGCTTCACGTCCGCCGCGTCGACGCACCGGGCGATCCACCGCGGGCGCTTGTCGATCATCCCGTTGTAGAGCGCCCGGGCCTCCTCGTACTCCTCGTCGGTCGGCTCGAGAACCGGTCCTCGCAAACTCTCTCGCAACTCGCTCGTGGCGGGCGTCTCGGGCATGGTGTCCGTCCTTTCGCGGGGGTCGCTTCGAATGCTCGACCGTGGGAGTGACCATGGTATCCGAACGGGCCGGCGGCCGTCAAAGATCTCCGCGCCGTTGCAGCCGGGCGCCGTCGTCGCCCATTATTCAGCCATGGCGGACGACACCGGCGCACGGCTCCCCCCCGACGAGGAGGGCACTCCCCCCGAGAAGCCCTTCGAGGAGTTCCCGCTCACCCGCGAGGAGTACATCAGCGCGATGACCCACTTCTACCGGGGGGAGCTGGGCCGCGCCGACGCCTGGAGGAGCCGCCTGGACCCGACCACGAACTGGGCCGTCGTCACCGCGGGCGGCATGCTCTCGATCGCCTTCACCACCCCGGAGCACTCCCACGTCACGCTGCTTCTGGCGGTGGTCCTCATCACCGTGTTCCTGGGGTTCGAGGCGCGGCGCTTCCGCTACTACGACGTGTGGCGCTCCCGGGTACGGATGATGGAGGAGAACTTCTTCATCCCGATCCTGCGCCGGAACCTGGTGAGCCCGCGGGAGGATTGGCGCGACTACGTGGCCGAGGACCTCGACCGTCCCACCTTCAAGATGACCCTGCTGGAAGCGGTGGGGATGCGCTTGTGGAACAACTACCTGTGGATCTACTTCGCGGTGCTGCTCGCCTGGATCGTCAAGCTCCACCTCCACCCCGATCGGGCCACCTCGCCGGGCCAGCTCGTCGAGCGGGCGGAGGTGGGTCCGTTGGGCGGGGAGGTGATGCTGGGCCTCGTGATCCTCTTCTACCTGGCCGCCGTCTGGCTGGCCCTGGGCGAGCGGGGGCGCACCGAGATCCGGGGGATCGAGCGCGCGCCGAAGCGCGAGCAGTGGAAGCGGTGAGAGCACGGCGACCGGACCCCCTCGCGGCCGGGACGAAACCCTGAGACGACTCCCATGGCTCGTGCTCGCGCTCGTTCTCGCAGCGCTGGCCCTGTGGGTACCCTCGAGCCATGTTCCCCACCCGCCACTCGCGCCCGTGGAGGCGGGTCCGCTCGGCCGTCTCGCGTTCGGCCTGAGCGCTCTCGCGGCGATCGTCTGGGCGTTCGTGGGCCACGGCCGGTCGCTCCGCGTCGATCCCGCCGACAGGCTCCCCCGATCCCCCCGAATCGGGACGGGGCTCCGCCGGCCGGTCGCGTGGCTGGCCGGAATCACGCTCGTCGGCGCCGGCCTCCGTCTCTACGCCCTCGGCGGGGAGCTATGGACCGACGAGATCCTGACGGTCACCCACCACCTCGATCGCCCGGTCCACGAGCTCGTTCTGTGGCCGACGAGTCGCAACGTGCATCTGCTCTATGCGCTCCTCATGAAGGTCACGACCGGGATCTGGGGCGTGACGGGGTGGACGGTCCGTCTCCCGGCGGCGGCGTTCGGCATCGCGACGATCCCGGCCGTGTACGTCCTGGGTCGCACGTTCCTGCGAGGCCGCGAGGCGATGCTCGCCGCCGCGCTTCTCGCCGTCTCCTACCACCACGTATGGTTCTCCCAGAACGCGCGCGGACATTCGGCCCTCCTGCTGTTCACCGCACTCTCGACGACGTTCCTGATCCGCGCTCTGCGAGACGACCGCGTCCGCGACTGGATCCTGTACGGCGGAACCGCGCTGCTCGGGGTGGCGACGTCGCTGCTCGGAGGGCTCGTCCTGGTCGGGCACGCGCTCGCCCTCCCCTTTCTGGCGTCGCGACTCCGGGCGTGCGGCGTTCGGGTCGGACCGCTCCTCGGCAAGACGTCGCTCGCGATCGGGGTCACCGGTCTCGCGGCCCTGGACCTCTACGGGACCGGGCTCCCCGCCCTGCTCCGCCGCGCCGAGACCGAACGTCCCGAGGCCGGGGCGGTGGGCACCCTCGACATCTTCTGGTCCGATCTCTGGGCCGGTCTCTCCGAGGGACTCGGCGTGGCGGGGCTGGCCACGCTCGTCGTTCTGGGGATCCCGGTCCTGCTCGGCGCCTTCCGGGTGACGCGCCGTCATCCCGTCGTCGTCGTCCTCCTCCTCGCCCCGCTCGCGGCGACGGGAATCGCGTTCCAGGCCACCGGCCTCCACATGTTCCCGCGATACTTCCTGTGGGCGCTGCCCGTATTCGCCGTCGGCGTGGTCGGCTCGCTCGCGATGCTGGCACCCTCGGCCCGGTGGCTTCCCGCCTCGTTCGTCGCCCTTCTGGTCGCGGTTTCGATCGCGGCGCTTCCGCGCGTCTACCGGGTTCCAAAGCAGCCCACACGGTCGAGCCTCGCCTGGACGCTCGAACGGAGCGGACCCGACGACCTCGTCGTCTCGTACGGGGTCACGACGCCGGGGGTGAAGTTCTACCTCCCCCGTCTCGAAACGGCGCCGTCCCGTCCCGTGGGGAAGGCGACCTCGGTCGAGGAGCTCGAAGCGATCGAGAACCGATACCCGGATCGTCGCGTCTGGCTGCTCACCACCGGTCACATCTACTCCCCGTCCGTCGACACGCTCCTCCTCGACCACCTCGCCGGCCGGTACCGCCGGGCGAAGGCCTTTCCCGCGACGATCGAGCGGATGGAGACCCTGGTCTGGACCGCGCCGTGACCGCGAGGCGGCCGCCGAGGCCTACCCCTCCCCCCCGTCCCCCCGCACGTGCAGCGTCATCGACACGGTGGCGTGGGGCTCGCCTTCGGAGTCGACCAGGTCGACCTCGTAGCTCCGCTCGATCGACCCCGCCACCTTCTCGAGTGCCGAGCGGATCGCGGCGACTTCCGCGTCCTCCATGACGAAGCGGGCGCAGAGGGTCTCCCGCCCGGGTCTGCGAAACCGGATCGCGCCCCGCTTGTTCCACACCACGTATTCGTCCCCCAGCCGCTCGATCAGCATCACCATCCAGATGGGATCCACCGCGGCGTACATCGACCCGCCGTAGATCGTGCCGACGTAGTTGCGGGTGCGCCACGAGAGGGGCAGGCGGATCCGGACCTCGCTCCAATCCTCGGCCAGCCAGGTGAGCCGGGCGCCGGTGCCCCGGTAGGCGGGAAAGAGGTTGAGCCCCCACCGGCGCAGCCGCGCCCGCCACGTCTCCGACGGGGGATCGGGCCACGGACCGCTCACGGGCCTCGTGGCGTGAAGAGGGGGGAAAGCGGGAGAGCGGATCGACAGGGCACGAGGCTTCGAAGCTACGCCGACCGCGCCTCGATCGAAACGGAATATCCACCGAGGGCGACAACGTGTATCATGGACGGGAACCCTCTCGACCGGAAACCCGAACGCGAGATCGAGGTGACCCGCTGATCCGATGATGGGGCGGCTGCGAATCCCCCTCCCTCTCCTGGCCGCGGCGGCCCTGCTCCTCTTCGCCGGCTGCGACGGCGAGACAGCGCCCTCCGAGATGTCCCTCCGGGTCCGCGCCGAGCCCCTCCCGGGCCCCTTCGCCGGGCTCACCGTGGAGGTACGGACGAGCGCCGGCGTCCGGACCTTCGCGATGCCCGGGGACTTCGACGTCGAGAGGACCGTCGCCACCGCCGGGCCCTTCCCCGTGCCCTCGTCGGGGCGGGCGACGGTCGCCTTCGTGCTCGAGCCCGGCGGGGTGAGGATCTCCTCTGGCGAGGTGAGCTTCCCGATGCGGCCGGACTTCCGGTGGGGGGTGGACTTCTTCCGCCTGCAGGACGACCCGGCCCGCCTCTGCTTCGGCTGTCAGGGCTCCGAATCCTTCCCGATCCTCTTCGAGGCGCGCCGCAACCCCGAGGAGTCGGTTTGGATCACCTGGGGCGGGGTCGAGGAGGGCGCGGTCGCTGCCACCACACCAGAAACCCCGTGATCCCCAGGGCGAGCGGGGCGAGGCCGAGGACGGCCCAGGGGGCCCGGATCGCCTCGGATCCGACCGGCCCCAGCGAGAAGGCGCCGATGTGGACGGGATAGAGGGCGTGGAGCAGCCGCGGCCCGACGTCCGCCGCGGCGGCGTCGTCGACGCGGAGCACCCGCCCCTCCGGGTTCGTCCACACGTAGCTTCGACCGTTGGGATGGAGCTCGGCGGGCCGCCTGCCCCGGAACGCGATCGGATCCGCGGGCCCGGACGGCAGCGAGACGTACGAGAAGCGGGCGTCGGACAGCCTCGCCGTCGCGGCCCGCCACCCCCGGTCGACGGCCGCGGCGGGGTCACGAAGAGGGGCCCGCCCCGACGTCGACGGCGGAGGAGGCATCGCCTCCGAGCCGGTGAGGGCGTTCAGCGCAGCGCCGGTCGGCCCGTAGAAGACGAGGCCGGCGCCCGTGGCGGCGAGCACGACGAGATAGATCGACGTCCAGAAGCCCGCCGCGCGATGGAGGTCGTAGTTGACGCGCTGGCCCGAGGCCGACCACCGCACCCACACCGCCTGGCCCAGCTTCGCCAGCCGCGGCCACCACACGACGATCCCGCTCGCGGCGAGCGCCAGGAGCGCCACGCCGAGCCACCCCACCACTTGGTGGCCGGTCTCGCCCCCCAGCAGCTCGGCGTGCAGGGAGAACGTGGTGCCGACGAACCCCGAGTCGTGAGACCGCGTTCCGAGAAGGCGCTCCCGGTACGGGTCGACGTACGCCTCGACCTCGGCCCCGTTCGCGGCGCCGTACACGACGTACGGCTCCTCCTCCTGGAAGGGGAGACCGATCAGGCGGGGCTCGAAGCCCTCGATCCCCTCCGAAGCGGCGCGGAGCGCGGCCCCGGGAGGGGCCCGCTCGCCGTCCGGCTCGACCGCCAGAAGGTCGGGGTTCAGGGCGCGGTCGATGGCGTCGCCGTACACCAGCACCGTGCCGGTCGCCCCCAGCAGCGCGACGACGGCGCCGGCCGCGAGCCCCAGATAGCGGTGGAGGAGCAGCGCGACCCTGCGCGCGCTCACCCTCCCGCTACCAGGGGATCTCGTAGCTCACGCTCGCGCTCCGGCCCGGTCCCGCCGCGAAGGAGCCCGGCAGGTTGTACCACTGCGAGGCGGGCGGGAACCACAGCTCGTTGAAGAGGTTCGTCACCGCGAGGGTGAGGGTCCCGGGCCCGGCCGCGATCTCCGAGGAGAGGTCGACCAGCGTGAACGCGTCGACCTCGCCCTGGCCGAACCCGTCGCTGCCCGGGAAGTCGTCGGAGGAGCCGGAGCGGAGCAGCTGCACCCGGTTCGTCCACCCGGGCATCGTGGCGTTCTCCACGTAGGCGGTCCACTTCGTCGGCGGGATCCTGGAGGGCCCGAGCGGGTCGTCGATCTCGCCGTCGTCGTCGGCGTCGCGCTCGCCCTCGACCCACGCGAAGGTGCCTCCCACCATCCACGCCTCCGCGGGCACGAGGTCGAGGCTCGCCTCCACGCCGCGGGTCTCCTCCGGCGCGCGGGCGATCCGGAGGTCGGGGCCGAAGGTGACGCCGAGGTCCGACTCCGTCCGGAAGCCGACCACCGACCAGCGGGCCGAAGCGCCCGATCCCCGCACGCCGAGCTCCCACTGGTCCACCTTCTGGGGCTCGGGCGAGAGGGCCTCGACCGACGGGGCGGACGTGCCCCGGAGCTCGCGCCCCACGTCGCTCACGCTGAAGCCCTGCGAGAACCCGCCGAAGACGTCGAGCCCGTCGACGATCTCGACCGTCGCACCCCCGTTGAAGACGGTGGCGTCGTACCGCAGCGAGCCCCCCTCGACGGAGGCGCCCCCCATCTCCTCGATCGTCGTGAAGTCCTCGACGTCGAGCCAGATCTCCTCGCGGCGGATCCCGCCGTTGACGACCACCCGGTCGCCGAGCGGGAGGCGGATCTGCGCGAAGGGCCCGAGGCTGCTCTGCTCCATCGGGGGGACGAAGAAGCGGCCGTCGTCGAGGGGCTGGGCGGTCTCGTCGCGGAGGAGGTCCACCCCCCACGTCACCGCGGCCCCGGGGACGAGCTCCGCCAGGGGCGTCTGGACCGTGGCCCGCGCGCCCCACTTCTCGGACTCGATCGTCGACTGGCTGTCGAAGAACGTGGTGAACGGGAATCGCGCCCGGTGCTCGGAGAAGTACGCCTGGACCTCGAAGGCGCTGCCGGCGAGGTCGCGATCGCGGAAGCGGACCGACGCCACGGTGCTCTCGTTTCCGACCTCGTCGCTCGGCGACTCGCCGGGCTCGGCGGTGGCCTTTCGCTGGCCGGGCACGCCGGGAACGGTGACGAAGTCGAGATCCTCCTGCGCGAAGTCGTACCGGTCGAAGGTCACCGAGACCTCGCGCTCCTCGTCGGCTCTCCACGTCAGGGTGCCGAACAGGTTCACCCCGCGGGCGTCGGCGAGCCCGCCCTGCCCGAGCGGATCGAGCGGGGCCAGATCCCCGTCGGCGTCGTACACCCGGCCCGTCTGCTCCAGCGCGAGACCCCCCGAGTAGCGGACGGTGCCGGTGCCGCCCGAGAGGTGGTGGGAGAGCCGGGCG
>JAWVZN010000089.1:0-6552 GCA_033722155.1 Gemmatimonadota bacterium
GAGATGCAGCGGATGGTGGAGACCCTGGGCCGCGGGGAGACCCTCGCCTCCTCGTTCGACTTCCCGCCGGATCGTCACGTCCAGGTGGCCGAGATGGCCCTGGAGCGGGCGCGGCGGCTCGTGGAGAGTGGCACGGACGTGGTGCTCGTGCTCGACTCGATCACCCGGCTCGCGCGCGCCTACAACACGATCGAGCGCTCGAGCGGGCGCACCCTCTCGGGCGGGATCGAGGCGGGCGCCCTGGAGGCCCCGAAGCGGTTCTTCGGCTCGGCACGAAAGGTGGTCGGGAATCCGGGCGGCAGCCTCACCATCATCGCGACCGCGCTGGTCGACACCGGCAGCCGCGCCGACGAGGTGATCTTCGAGGAGTTCAAGGGGACCGGCAACGCCGAGATCGTGCTCGCCAGGGAGCTGGCCGAGCAGCGGATCTGGCCCGCCATCGACGTCACCTCCAGCGGCACCCGGAAGGAGGAGCTCCTCTTCCCCGAGGAGCACCTGGACCGGCTCCGGCTCCTGCGCCGCTTCCTCTCGGAGATGCGTACCGTGGAGGCGGCGGAGTTCCTGATCGACAAGGTGAAGCACACGACCTCGAACGAGGACCTGCTCGCCAGCATGTCCCGGTAACGTTCCGTCCGAGGGGGGCGGTCCCGCCCTTGCATACGGCGTCCGGCGTGGGCCCGGACGCACCGTCCATCCGAGATTGCCCGACCGAGGAGCGGCCGCGCGAAAGGCTGGAGCGTCTCGGCTCGGGAGCGCTCTCCACCGTCGAGTTGCTGACGCTCATCGTCGGGAGCGGCACCCGCGGTCTCTCCGCCGATCTCGTCGCCCGCCGGCTTCTCGCCGCCCATCCCGGCCTCCGGTCGCTCGCCTCGCGTACGGTGGAGGAGCTCTCCGAGCACGACGGGATCGGCCGCGCCACCGCGGCGCGCCTGGCGGCGGCGTGCGAGCTCGGTCGGCGCCTCCAGCGCGAGCGGAAGGCGCGCCGGCCGGTGCTCTCCTCGCCCCGCGCGGTTTGGCGGCATCTCGCCCTCGAGCTGCGCGACCGCGAGCGGGAGCGCTTTCTCGCCCTCTGCCTCAACACCCGCAACGAGCTGGTCCGCGAGTACGTGGTGTCGGTCGGCTCCCTGAACGCCTCCATCGTCCACCCGCGCGAGGTGTACAAGCCCGCCCTCGCGTGCAGCGCGGCGGCGATCGTGATCGCCCACAACCACCCCTCCGGGGATCCCTCCCCCAGCCGGGAGGACCGGGAGGTGACCCGCACCCTGCACGAGGCCGGCCGGATCCTCGACGTGCCCCTTCACGACCACGTGATCGTGGGAGCGGACTCGTTTTTCTCCTTCCGTGACGCGGGGGAGGTCCTCGGAGGTTGAGAAAGATGTGGGAGTACGGTGCAAGTAAAAAGGTTTTCTACCTACATCGGACTAATCCTACCACCTGCTGAATCGATTTTGTGTTTGACAAAACGGACAACTGTGAATTAAGGTATAAGCAACGTCAATGTTGCAGGGGGTAAAAAAGTACATGCCCCATTCTTTGCCCGATCCGAGAAAAGGAGAGTGTTTTTCATGCCCTACGAGAAGTACATCCCGCGGCGCGGGCCGGCGGGAGGGAGAGCCACGGTCCGGATTCTGAAGAACGGGGACTTCTCCGTGAGCCCCGGAGCGTTCAACAAGTGGTTCGACGGCGCGAACCACGTGGAGCTGTACTTCAACCCCAACGCGAAAAAGGTGGGGATGAAGCCCAAGAAGCAGCCCACGAAGGCGAGCTACAAGCTGCGCGAATCTCCCCAGGGTGGAGACCGCCGCTACGTCTCCGGCGAGCAGTTCCTCGAGACCTACGACATCTCGGTGGAGAAGGCCACCACCTACGAGGCGGAGTGGAACGACAAGGAGGACCTGGTCGAGTTCAAGGTGAAGTAGGCCCGGCCCCTCCCTCGGCGACGGCCTCCGGAGCCTCGGGCTCCGGGGGCCTTTTCCATGGCACGGTGGAAACGGGCTCCCGTCCCGGTCCGCCACGCGCGCGTGGAATCCGCGGCCCCATCGGGGTAAGTTGTTGCCCCCATGGACAGTAAGAAGCTCTTCAAGGCGCTCGAACCGTACGAGGACCGCCTCGACCTGGAGGTGGTGGAGCGGGCGTACGCCGCCAGCGAGCGGGCCCACGGCGGGCAGAAGCGCCTCTCGGGCGAGCCCTTCGTCTCCCACGCCGCCGAGATCGCCCGCATCATGCTCGACCTCAACCTCGTCGACACCAGCACGATCGCCGCCGCGCTGCTCCACGACGTGGTGGAGGACACCGACGTCACGGTGGAGGAGATCGAGGCGGAGTTCGACGACGAGATCGCCCAGCTCGTCGACGGGCTCACCAAGATCGGACACCTCACCTTCCGCTCCCGCGAGGAGCGGCAGGTGGAGAACTACCGCAAGCTCCTCCTCTCGATGGCGCGGGACATCCGGGTGGTGATGATCAAGCTCGCCGACCGGCTCCACAACATGCGCACCCTCGAATACCTCCCCGACGAGAAGCGGCGCCGGATCGCGCGGGAGACGCGCGACATCTACGCCCCGCTCGCCCACCGCTTCGGAATGGCCACGGTCCGGTGGGAGCTGGAGGACCTGGCGTTCAAGTTCCTCGAGCCCGAGGGGTACCGGGAGCTGGTGAAGAAGGTGCGCGACAAGCGGAAGGAGCGGGAGCGCCAGATCGCGGCGATCGCCGATCCGCTGGAGGAGTCGCTCGAGGCGGCGGAAGTGGAGGCCGAGATCACCGGGCGGCCGAAGCACCTGTGGTCCATCTACAAGAAGATGAAGGCGCGGGGCAAGCCGTACGAGGAGATCTACGATCTGCTGGCGATCCGGGTCATCACCGAGACGGTCCGGGACTGCTACCACGTGCTGGGGATCATCCACACCCTGTGGAACCCGATCCACGACCGGTTCAAGGACTACATCGCCACCCCCAAGTCGAACATGTACCAGTCGCTCCACACCACCGTCTCGGGGCCCGGCGGGCGGCTCTACGAGATCCAGATCCGCACCTGGGACATGCACCGGACCGCCGAGGTGGGAATCGCGGCCCACTGGAAGTACAAGGAGGGGAGCCCCGGCACGGAGGCGGACGAGAAGCTGGCGTGGTTCCGCCAGATCCTCGAGTGGCAGCAGGACATGACCGATCCCGAGGAGTTCCTCGAGTACCTGAAGGTGGACCTGTACAAGGACGAGATCTTCGTCTTCACCCCGAAGGGGGACCTGATCCAGCTGCCGGCGGGCTCCACCCCGATCGACTTCGCCTTCCAGGTCCACTCCGAGGTGGGGATGCGGTGCAGCGGGGCGAAGGTGAACGGCCGGATCGTGCCCCTGCAGCGCGAGCTCTCCTCCGGGGACACGGTCGAGGTCCTCACGAATCCCAACCAGCGACCCTCGCGCGACTGGCTCCACTTCGTCCAGACGTCGAAGGCGCGCCGCCTCGTCCGCCGGACGATCCGGGAGGAGGAGCGGGCCGCCTCGATCGCCCTGGGCGAGGAGATGCTGGAGAAGGAGCTGCGGCGCGCCCGGACGGGGAAGGTGGACGAGGAGGATCTGGAGCGGGTCGCCGAGCGGTTCAGCGTGGGCGACGTCGAGGAGCTGTACGCGGCGCTCGGGCGCGGGGACCTCACCCTCACCCAGATCTGGAACGAGCTCTTCCCCGAGGAGGAGGAGGTCGAGCGGAAGCCCCCCTCGGCCTTCGAGCGGCTGGTGGAGAAGATCAAGGGGCGCCCGTCGGGGGTGAAGATCCAGGGCGTCGACAACATGATGGTCCGCTTCAGCCAGTGCTGCCAGCCGATCCCGGGCGATCCGATCCTCGGCTACATCACGCGGGGACGCGGGGTGTCGATCCACCGGAGCGACTGCCCGAACATCCTGAACCTCACCGACGCCCCCGAGCGGAAGATCGACGTGGAGTGGGACACCTCGGGCGCGCAGACCTTCATCGTCCGGCTCGTCGTCACCGGGACCGACCGGAGGGGCCTGTTCGCCGACGTCGCCGGGGCGGTGTCGCGCACCTCCACCGACATCAAGAGCGCCGACCTCTCGGTCACCGAGACCGGGATCAAGGGGACGTTCGTGGTGGAGGTGAGCGACCTCGACCACCTCAACCGGGTGGTCGAATCCATGAAGTCGATCGACGGGATCCTGGAGGTGGAGCGGCGCGAGTACTTCGGCTCCCACGAGCTGGAGGAGGAGCCGGGGCGGGTGGTGGGCGGCTGACCGGATCGGAACTCCGCCCCCTTCCGCGGGGTTTCATTCCACGATGACGTTCCCGAACCTCCTCCAGAGCGCGTGGGTGGCGATCGCCGCGGGGCTGACCGCCGGCGCGCCCGCCGCCGCGCAGACGTCGACGGATCCGAGCGCGATCGTCCAGCGCTCCGACCGGGCGCTGGCGGCGCTCGAGTCCCTGCGGGCGGACTTCGTCCAGCGGGTGGAGAACCCGATCCTCGAGCGGACCACGACCGGACGGGGGACGCTGGCCTACTCCGCCCCCGACCGCTTCCGGATCGCCTACTCGGAACCGGCGGGGGACCTCGTCGTGAACGACGGGGACCGGGTGTGGATCTACCTTCCCTCGAGCCAGCCGGGCCAGGCGATCCGCCAGCCGGCCGATGCCTCGGGGGTGCGCAACCCGCTCACCTACCTGCGCGACCTGCGGCGGGCCTTCGTCGCGCGCCACGCCGGCGTCGAGGCGGTGGCGGGGCACGCGAGCGATCACCTGGCGCTGCTGCCGAAGGGTCCGGACGCCCCCTTCGTCCGGCTCGACGTCTGGGTCGACCGGGGGACGCGTCTGCCGCGCCAGGTCCGGACCGAGACCGAGGACGGGATCGTCACCACCTACACCTTCCGGGACTTCCGGCGAAACGCGGCCGTCGACCCCGGCCTCTTCCGCTTCTCCCCGCCCGAGGGCGTGGAGGTGTACGACCAGTAGGTTCGGTCTCCGGGCGTCCACCCGTTAGATTCTCGTCTCCCATGACGACTCTTCCGATCCGGATCTGACCGTGCCCGAGTTCGAGCTCGTCAGCGAGATGGAGCCGAAGGGCGACCAGCCCAAGGCGATCCGCGAGCTGGTGGAGGGGCTCGACGAGGGGCGCCGCTTCCAGACGCTCCTCGGGGCGACCGGGACGGGGAAGACGTTCACGATCGGCCACGTGATCGAGCGGTACGGCCGGCCGACGCTGCTCATGAGCCACAACAAGACCCTCGCCGCCCAGCTGTACGGCGAGCTGAAGCAGCTCTTTCCCCACAACGCGGTCGAGTACTTCATCAGCTATTACGACTACTACCAGCCCGAGGCGTACGTCCCGGCCACCGACACCTACATCGAGAAGGACGCCTCGATCAACGACGACATCGACCGGCTGCGGCTCCGGACCACCTCGAGCCTGTTCGAGCGGGAGGACGTGATCGTGGTGGCGTCGGTTTCGGCGATCTACGGCCTCGGCAGCCCGCGCGAGTACCGCGACCTGATGGTGATGGTGGAGACGGGCCAGGAGATCTCCCGCGCGCGGATCCTCCGGGAGCTGGTCCGGATCCAGTACGACCGGGGCGACTACGACTTCGAGCCCGGCAAGTTCCGGGTCCGCGGCGACGTGGTGGAGGTGTTCCCCGCCTACGAGGAGCAGGCGGTGCGGATCGAGCTGTGGGGCGACGAGGTGGACCGGATCTCGAAGATCGATCCGCTGCGGGGGGAGACGATCCAGACGCTCGACCGCGCCGCGATCTATCCCGCCAAGCACTTCGTGACGACCCGGCCCCGGCTGCGGGAGGCCGTCCAGGCGATCGAGGCCGAGCTCGACGAGCGCCTCGCCGATCTCCGGGAGCAGGAGCGGCTCCTGGAGGCCCACCGGCTCGAGACCCGCACCCGCTTCGACATCGAGATGATGCAGGAGGTGGGCTACTGCGCCGGGATCGAGAACTACTCGCGCCACCTCGCCGGCCGCACCCCCGGGCAACGTCCGGCGTGCCTGCTCGACTACTTCCCGGACGACTTCCTGATGGTGATCGACGAGTCCCACGTCACCGTGCCCCAGATCGGGGGGATGTACGCCGGCGACCGATCCCGCAAGGAGACCCTGGTGGAGCACGGCTTCCGGCTTCCCTCGGCGCTGGACAACCGGCCGCTCCGGTTCGACGAGTTCGAGAGCGAGTTCATGCGGAACGTGATCTTCGTCTCGGCCACCCCCGGCGACTACGAGCTCGAGAAGTCGGGCGGGGTGGTGGTGGAGCAGATCATCCGGCCGACCGGCCTTCTCGACCCCGAGGTCCGGGTCCGCCCCGTGGCGGGGCAGGTGGACGACCTGCTGGAGGAGATCCGGGTGCGCGAGGAGCGGGGAGAGCGGGTGCTCGTGACGACCCTGACGAAGCGGATGGCGGAGGATCTCGCCGACTACCTCAACCAGATGGGGGTGCGGGTCCGCTACATGCACTCCGACATCGACTCGATCGAGCGGATGGAGATCCTCCGGGGCCTCCGGATGGACGAGTTCGACGTCCTGGTGGGGATCAACCTGCTGCGGGAGGGGCTCGA
>JAWVZN010000090.1:0-6461 GCA_033722155.1 Gemmatimonadota bacterium
ACCTCGCGGAGGCGCTCCAGCGGGTCCTCGCTCTCGAGGACGAGGACGTCGACCCCCCGCCACTCGAGCGGCAGCCGCCGGTCGCGCGTCACGACCACCCGCCCCTCGGCGAGAGCGCGCCGGACCACCGCCTCGTCCTCCGCCTCGCCGGCGAAGGCGGCGTCCACGCCGATCGCCCGGAGCCAGCGGGCGAGCTTGCCGACCATCGTGTCGCACAGGAACCGCGGCTCAGCCCCGGGAGACCGGGTGGAGCGGATCTCGAGCCCCACCCGGGCGCCGCAGGTGCAGTGGATGGTCCGGCCGTAGTCGAATAGCGTGACGTCGTACTGCCGGCCGCATTCGGGACAGGGGATCGCCATGGGAGCTCGCCCGTGAAGTTGACGTTCCACGGCACGCGGGGCGAGATCGACGCCGTCTCCCGACGCCACCGCCGCCACTCGGCCCTCGGCGTCGCCTACCGCGGCAGGGGGGCCCTGATCGACTGCGGGGCCGACTGGCGCGGCCGGGTGGACGAGCTCTCCCCCCGGGCGATCCTCCTCACCCACGCCCACCCCGACCACGCGGACGGGCTGCGGGACGGCGCCCCGTGCCCGGTGTGGGCCACGGCGGAGACGTGGAAGCGGATCGAACGCTACCCGATCGAGGAGCGCCGCACCGTCGAGCCGCGCGAGCCCTTCGAGGTCCGGGGGCTCCGCTTCGAGGCATTCCCCGTCCAGCACTCGATCCGCGCCCCCGCGGTCGTCTACCGGGTCGCCGCCGGCACCGCCGCGATCGTCTACGCGCCCGACCTCTACGAGATCGACGACCGGGCCGCCGCCCTCGAGGGGATCGACGTCTACATCGCCGACGGCGCCTCGATCGACCGCTCGATCGTCCGCTACCGGGAAGACACCCCGATCGGCCACGCCTCGGTGAAGCGGCAGCTGGAGTGGTGCGGCGAGGCGGGGGTCCCGCGGATGATCGTCACCCACTGCGGCTCCCGGATCGTGAAGGGGGACGAGCGGTCGCTGGGGCCCCGGCTGGCCCGCCTGGGCGAGGGGCGGGGGGTGGAGGTGGGGATCGCCCACGACGGGATGGAGGTGGTGGTGTGAACCACAGCTAGAACGCCAGCCGCACCCCCAGCAGCAGACCCACCCCGAGCGTGAACGCGCCGAAGTGGAGGAGCCCCTCGGCGGGACCCGACGAGTGCTTGATCTCCGGGATCAGGTCGCTGGCGGCGATGTAGACGAAGTTCCCGGCCGCGAAGGGGAGCAGGAAGGTCACGTCGAAGCCGCTCCCGAGCGCCCACGCGGCGAGCCCGCCGGGAACGACGGTGAGCGCCGAGAGGAAGTTCGCGGTCAGCGCCGACATCTTCCGCCAGCCGCCGTGGAGAAGGATCGCGAAGTCGCCGATCTCCTGCGGGATCTCGTGGGCGGCGGCGGCGATCCAGGTGACCGCGCCCACACCGGGCCCGGCGAGGAACGCGCCGCCGATCGCCAGCCCGCCGAGGAAGTTGTGGACGCCGTCGGCGATCAGGATCAGCCAGCTCGTGGGCGAGCGCGGCGGGGCGGCCGGCTCGGCGGCGACCCCGTGGAGCTCGTGGTCGTGGCTCCAGTGGAGGAACTGCTCCAGCAGGAAGAACGCGACGAAGCCGCCGACGAGCCAGACGAACATGCCGAGGTCGGCGCCCGTACGGGCGACCGTCTCGGGGAGGAGGTGGAGGAACGCCCCGCCGATCAGGGTTCCGGCGGCGAAGGCGACCATCGGCCGGAGCGCCCGCATGAGCGCCCGCTCGCGCATCGCCGCGGCGATCAGCCCGATCCACGCGATCAGGCTCATGGCGACGGTCGCGGTCACGATCCAGCCGAGCGATCCCATCGCGCATAACGATCCGCTTTCCCCTACGGGGACGCAAAAGGAACTCCGGACGGAACGGTCGGGCCGAATCCGACACGCGGTCGCCGCGCCCCGGCCTAGACTCCATCACGCGTACGGGCTCCATCTCCCGGCCCACTCGAGAAGGGGCCGCCTCATGACGATTTCGGTCGAACGGCGCGACGAGCTCGCGCGAAAGGCGCGCGAAATCCGGTTCCGCAAGGGGGAGACGCTCGCCTCCGCGCTGGAGAGCGGGGACGACGTGATCCTCGTCGTGGAGGGGCTGGCGAAGCTCGTGGGCGTCGAGGTCGACGGGCGGCGGTGGACGCTCCAGTTCCTTCATGCCGGCAACCTCGTCGACGCCCGTCGGCTCAACCACGACGACGAGCACGACTACGCGGTCGTGGCGATGTCGGAGGGGCGGGCCCTGAGAATCCCGTGGCCGGCGTTCGCACGCTTCGCCGAGCGGGATCCCGCGCTGCTGATCGAAGCGCTGGCGGACTCCTTCGAAACCGTCTCCCGACTGGCCGACCGGGCGCTGGAGATGCAGGCGCTCGACGTCCGGGGGCGGCTGTGCCGGCTGCTCCTCGACTTCGCCTCCGCCGGGCCCGCGAAGGAAGGTGGCTTCGTGGCGCTCGCCAATCCGATCTCCCAGCGGGAGATCGCCCAGGCGGTCGGCGCCAGCCGGCCCCACACCTCCGCCATCCTGGGAGCGCTCGAAACCGAGGGGGCGGTGGTCCGGCGGGGGCAGCAGGGCCTGCTCGTCCATCCGCGCCGGCTGGAGGAGCTGATCGAGGAGACGCCCGGGAAGCGGGGCTGAGCTCCTACCCGCCCGCCTCCAGCCGGTCCTCCAGGTCGCCCACCGATTCCACCTTCCCCGCCAGCGCCGGATGCGCCTTCCACAGGTGGATCGCCATGGCGGTGACCGCGGAAAGGGTGGCGACGAGGACCGACCAGATCGGGACCGCCTCCCGCACCGGAGCGGCGAAGCCGGCCACCGCGCCGAAGATGTGGAAGAGGACGAAGAGGGCGAGCGACACCGCCAGATACCAGATGGAGGGGTGGCGCTCGGTCTCCTCGACCAGCCAGGCGGACGCGAAGCCGAGGGCGAGGAAGACGACGAGATGGAGGCCGTTGTAGACGGCGATCGGGGCGGGATTCCCGGTGGCCGCGGACGCCCCCGACCGTTCGCCGAGCAGGGCGAGGCCGAGCACCTCCGCGGTGAGGAAGAGCGGCCGGCCGGTCGCCAGGTTGAACGCCGCGTAGAAGACGACCACCACCAGATAGCCGATCGCTCCGGCCACCAGCCCCTGGGCCCACACGCTCTCGCGTCTTCGGGTCATCACCCCTCCTCCGGCTCAGCTCCGTCCGGCCGCATCACGAGGATCGGGCAGGGCGTGCGCCGCACGACCTTGTCGGTGGTGCTCCCCAGCAGGAGCCGCTCGACGCCTCGGAGACCGTGGGTCGGCATCACGACGAGGTCGATCCCGTTCTCCTCGGCGAAGCGGGGGATCGTCGATCCCGACCACCCCTCTGTCACCCTGAACTCCACCGGGACGTCGGATCCTCCGGCGCGCTCCCAGAGTCGGCGAAGCTGATCCTCCGCATCCGACCGCAGCTCCGGGACGTCCAGGAAGAGCGACCCCGAGACGGGATAGTAGAAGTCGGGGACGATCGCCTGCTCCACGACGTGGAGGAGCGTGATGCGGGCCTCGCTGTCGCCCGCCAACTCGCGCGCCGTCCGGATCGCCTCCTCCGCCGCCGGCGAGAAGTCGATCGGGACGAGGATCCGCCGGGGCTCGGTCAGGGGACGCGGCTGGTGGCTCTCCCGCACCGCGAGGACCGGGCAGGGGGTCGCGCGGATCACCTCGTCGGTGACGCTCCCGATCAGCAGCGCCCGGAACCCGGTCCTTCCGTGGGTTCCCATGGCGATCAGGTCGATCCCCTCTCCGGCGCGCTCCACGATCGCCCGCGCCGCCGACAAGGCCCACACCACGTCGATCCCGGCGACCAGGTCGAGCGCCCCGTGGTCGTCGAGTGTCCGCTCGATCTCCGCGGTCGCCCGCTCCCGGGCCTCCGCCCGGACGCGCTCCCGCTCCTCCTCCTCGAAGACCGGGCTGGCCGGGCTCTCTTCGTCGAACTCGACGACGTGGAGCACGTGGAGGCGGGCCCCGTGACGCCGGGCCCACGCCACGCCGTGCGCGAGTGCCTGCTCGGAGCAGCCCGAGAGGTCGGTGGGGTGGAGGATCTCACGGATCTTCACGGTCGGGTCACCGCTCCTTCTCTTCCCCGCGCTCTTCCCCTCGTTCCGCGGCGGGGAGCCGCGCCTGGTCGCCGGCTCGGATCTCCGAGTGCCGGATCTCGCCTCCCAGGTTCGCCGTGTACGCCATCGCTCCGCCGGAGCCGAGCGCCACGAGGAGCACGAGCAGGGAAACCCGGCCGGGAAAGGAGTCCGATCTCGGGACCGAGAACAACCCGCCCAGAGCGGCGAGTCCCGCCATCGCGGCGATGATCGTGGCCACCAGGGCGGCCTCCTCGTGGGACTCCATCGCGGCCTCGGAGAACCCCGCCAGGCCCTCGACGGCCTCCTCGGTCGGCTCCCCCGTGAGGTACACCACGGCGGTGGTGGGCGCCATCAGGACGAGCAGCCACAGCGCGACCCGGACGACGTCACGGTTGCGCCCGATCATCCCGGCCCCGAGCACGAGGGCCGCGATGACCGTTCCGACGACGGGAACGTGGTTGAGGATCAGATGGACGTGGACCCAATCCACGAGAGCCCTCCTTTCAGCGGCCGGGTCGTCCCTCGGGGGGCGGGGGAGGATTCCGGGTTCCGAGCCCGAGGATGGTGTAGACGGGACACCGTCCGAGAAAGCCCGTCAGGACGACGCCTCCGCCGAGCGTCATCAGGACCCCGCCGGGCAGCCCGAACAGGATCGCCCACCCGATGTAGAGCAGCGCCCCGCCGAAGACCAGCCGCAACCCGCGGTCCCAGCCGGAGCAGTTGGCCTGGAACATCCGCCCCTGGTCCGTCCGTGTGCGTTTCCCGGCCCCGAAGTGGAGAGTAGGGGTCGGGACCGGGGGGATCTGTCGGGAGATTGTCGCGGGTCGGTGTAGGGGTTTCATCGGAGACGATCCCACGATACCGGCTCTCGCCGCGGGCGTCTGTCGGGGGATGGGCGCACCGTAGCGTAGGGGAAACCCTCACAACAGGGGTCCGAGGGGGATCGAGACCTCCTGGCGGGCGGCCCGGTCGATCCACCACCGGAGGAGGTCGTCGTCGGCCTTCCCGGCCGCGATCCCCGCGGCCCGGAGGGCCTTCCGGACGTCCTCGGGAGCGATCTCGACCAGTCCGTAGACGTCCGGATGGATCTCGAGCCGGCCGTCGCGCACCTCGATCCGGTCGTAGCGGATCGACATCGGCACCGCTTCCGCGAGCCGGATCGTGCGGGTCCGGCCGGGATCGGCCTCCAGGGAGTCGAGCGTCGCCTCGGTCACGCCGGGCGAGGCGTGCCGGTGGACGATCCGGGCCAGCTCGACCGCGTCGGCGTTCCGCATCCTCACGCACCCGTGCGACCCCGCCGTCCCCAGGCTCTCCTCCATCGGGGTCCCGTGGACGAAGTGGTAGAAGCCGAAGAAGAGCTTCACCCTCCCCACCGGATTCGTCGGCCCCGGCGGGGTGACCGACGCGTCCGCCGCCCACTCGAAGGGCGGCGGGACCCACCAGGGATTCCACACCACGTGGTCGATCGAGAAGGAGCCGATCGGCGTGCGGTGGTCGGGTGTGCCTACCGCCACGGGCCAGCTGCGCTCGATCTCCCCGTCCACCACCACGTCGAGGCGGTAGGCGGGCACGTTCAACGACAGCCGGAGGGAGCCGGTCGTGTCGCCGGGAGCGTGGAGGAAGGCGGGCCCCGCCGGGCAGGCCCGGTCGGCCGAAACCGCCCCGCCGGCCGAAACCGTCCCGCCGGCGATCGCGCCGGAGAGCAGGAGGATCGCCAGGGAACTCCGCATCGTGTCTCGTCAGAACAGCTTGAATCCGGGGCTGTTCAGCTCGGGCGGCAGGTAGGAGACGAGGAAGGGCCCGTAGGCGATCAGGATCAGGACGACGGTGACCGCCACCCACAGCTTGAACCGGTCGAGGTGCATCTCCCACCCCTCGCTAGCCGGGCCGATCACGGTCTCGGTGATCGGGAGGTCGCCGTGCTCCTCGCGGCGTCCGAAGAGCATGGTCATCGCCATCACCAGGAAGAAGATCACCACGCTGACGAACATCAGCGTGCCCCCGATCCCGGTGAGCAGCCCGGCGAGCTCCCACGAGGGCTTCGAGTAGGTGGCCCCGTACATGAAGGTGCGGCGCGGCATCCCCTCGAGGCCGCCGGAGATCATCCCGCGGGCGAAGATCAGCACCCCGACGAAGTAGATCCAGCTCTGGGCCACGGCGAGCTTCCGGCCCCACAGGGCCCGGTCCTGGAGCCACGGGACCAGCCAGTAGGCGACCCCCATGATCGTCAGCGCCACCGCCGTCCCCACGGTCATGTGGAAGTGGCCCGGGATCCAGGCGGTGTTGTGGACGATCTCGTTGATGGAGTAGCTGGCGTTGATCA
>JAWVZN010000091.1:0-6117 GCA_033722155.1 Gemmatimonadota bacterium
CACCGGCTCCTCCGCGTCGGCGATCACGGTCATGGAGGGTCGGAGCTCCCGCTCCACCCCGTCGAGCGTGCGGAGGCGCTCACCGACCCGAGCCTCCCTCACCCGGACGTCCCTCCCCTGCAGCCGACCGAGGTCGAAGGCGTGCAGGGGCTGGTTGACCTCGTGGAGGACGTAGTTGGTGGCGTCGACCACGTTGTTCACCGGGCGGGCACCGATCGCGCGCAGGCGGGACTGGAGCCACGCGGGCGAGGGGCCGACCTGCACGTCGTGGATCACGGCACCGAGGTAGCGCTCGCAGCGCTCCGGGGCCTCGATCTCGACCGAGACGCCGGCGGCCTCCGCCCGGCTCTCGTGGACCTCCCACTCCGGCTCCCACGACTCGCCGAAGCGCGGCAGGACGATCTGCGCCGTGCCGCCGGGCGCGATCTCGCGGGCGACCCCCACGTGGCACGCCAGATCCACCCGGTTCGGGGTCAGGTCGAGCACCAGCCGGGCGTCGGGCAGCTCGAGCGCGTCCGTCAGGGGGACGCCCACCTCGAGGCCGTCGTCCAGTCGCATGATGCCCGACGCGTCCCGGCCCAGCCCGAGCTCCGACGCGGAGCAGAGCATACCGTGGCTCTCCTCGCCGCGGATCGTCCGCACCTCGATCTCGAGGCCGTCGGGGAGGGTGGCGCCGGGCGGAACGTAGGGGTAGAGGGCGCCCTCGATCACCTCGGGGGCTCCACAGACGACGTCGACCGGCGACTCGCCGCCGGCCTCCACGCGGCAGAGCGTGAGGCGATCCGCGTTCGGATGCGGACGCGCCTCCTGGACCCGGGCCACGAGCAACTCCTCCAGCCCCTCGCCGATCGACACCACTTCCTCGACCACGACGGCCGTGGCGCTGAGCCGGTCGGCGACCTCCGAGGCGTCGGCGTCGAGGCCGGGCAGGAGGCTCTCCAGCCAGCGGAGCGAGACGTTCACGGCGCCGGCCTCACGTCCCGAACTGCTCGAGGAAGCGCACGTCGCCCGCGTAGAACAGCCGCAGATCCGGGACGCCGTGGCGGATCATGGCGATCCGGCCCGGTCCCATGCCGAAGGCGTAGCCCGTGTAGCGCTCGGGGTCGTAGCCCACCGCCTCGAAGACGGCGGGATCGACCATCCCCGCCCCCATGATCTCGATCCATCCGGTGCGCGAGCAGGTCGAGCAGCCGTCGCCGTCGCAGATCGGACAGGTGACGTCCACCTCGGCCGAGGGCTCCGTGAAGGGGAAGTAACCGGGTCGGAAACGTGTTCGGGTGGAGGGCCCGAAGAAGCGATGCGCGAAGTGGTCGATGGCGGAGCGGAACTCGACGAAATCCACCCCCTCGTCCACCGCGAGCCCCTCGATCTGGTCGAACGCGGGCGCGTGGGTGGGGTCCCAGGTGTCACGGCGGTAGCAGAGCCCCGGGACCACGATGCGGATGGGCGGACGGTGCTTCTCCATGACCCGCGCCTGCACCGGCGAGGTGTGGGTCCGGAGGACGACGCCGTCCTCCAGGTAGAAGGTGTCGTGCTCGTCCGCAGCGGGATGATCGAGCGGGATGTTGAGGGCGGTGAAGTTGTACCACTCCGTCTCGACTTCGGGCCCGCCGACGCGGGTGAACCCGATCTCCCGGAAGATGTCGCAGATCTCGTCGACGACCTGTGTGAAGGGGTGACGCGTGCCCCGCCAGCGGCGGCGGCCCGGCAGGGTGAGGTCACGCTCCTCGGCCGCCGCGCGCCGCCCCTCGCGGCGGAGCGCCTCGGCCCGCTCCTCGTGGGCGGACTCGAGTCGGGCCTTCACCTCGTTGCCCCTGCGACCCGCGGTGGGCCGGTGCTCGGGGTCGAGGTCCCCGATCCGCCCGAGGGCCTCGGAGAGCTCGCCGCTGCGGCCCAGGAACTCGATCCGGGCCGCCTCCAGCTCTTCGACGTCCGACGCCCGGCGGAAGGCCTCGAGACCGCGTTCCTCGATGTCCGAGAGGCGCTCCAGGAGAGGGACGCCTCCCCCGGTCAACGGGTGTGCTCCTCCGCGATCCGGGCGAGGGCCTCGAAGGCCGCCGGCTCACGGACGGCCAGGTCCGCGAGCACCTTGCGGTTCAGCTCGACGTCGGCGCTGTCGAGCCCGTGGATGAAGCGGGAGTAGGAGAGACCGTGCTCGCGGGCGGCGGCGTTGATCCGCGCGATCCACAGCTTGCGGAAGTCGCGCTTGCGCTCGCGGCGATGGCGATAGGCGTGCTCCCACCCCTTCTCGACCGTGTCCTTCGCGGGCCGGTACAGGTTCTTGCGGCCACCGAAGTAGCCCTTGGCCGCGTCGAGCACCTTCTTCCGGCGCTTTCGGGTGGCCACGCTCGTCTTTACGCGCGTCATCGCTGTCTCCCGCTCCTGGTTCTCTCGTGCGTCGCTGCTCGGTCGGAGTGCCGCCGGGTGGAAGAGATCAGCCGCCCGCCAGAAGGCGCTTCACCCGCTGGTGGTCGGCGTTCGATACCGTGGACGGCTTTCGGAGGTGCCGCTTCCGCTTCGCGCTCTTCTTGCCGGTGTTGTGGGTCTTGCCCGCCTTGTAGCGCTTGAACTTCCCGTTGGCGGTCCGCTTGAAACGCTTCGCGGCGGAGCGGTTCGTCTTCATCTTCGGCATCGCTGGATCCCCTACCTGGCTTGGATGCGAACGGAACGTCCGGAACGGCGCCGGTCGGCACCGCGTCTGCTCGATACGCCTCCGGCCCGCCTCCGTTCCGGGGTCGTCGCCCGACCCCGGGCCGGCGAGCGGAGAGCCCGCCAAGCTAGCCGGCGGCACGCCACCGGTCAACGCTCGAGCTCCCCGCCCCGCGACGGTCCCCCGTCACTCCACCGGCGCCCCCGGCGCGACTTCGTGGAAGATGAGCTCCGGGGCGTCCTCCATGGTTCGCCGCATCGAGAAGTCGTTTTCGAACAGCAGGAGCGGCCTCTCCTTGCCGTCGTAGACGAGCTTGCGGCCGTAGCCCGACGCGACCCGGCGGATCGCCTCCTCCTCGCCCTCGACCCATCGGGCGCGCGAGTAGGGCATCGCCTCCAGCCGGGCGTCGACGTCGTACTCGGTGTCCAGCCGGTGGACGAGCACGTCGAACTGGAGCACCCCCACCGCGCCGACGATGGGCGACGGGCCGACCCTGGACCCCTCGTAGAAGACCTGCGCCGCGCCCTCCTCGGAGAGCTGCTGGAGCCCCTTGTCGAGGTGCTTCCGGCGCAGCGGGTCCGGCACCCGGACTCGCGCGAAGTGCTCGGGGGAGAAGCGCGGAATTCCGCCGAAGGTCAGGTCGCCGTCCTCGGTGAGCGTGTCGCCGATGTGGAGGTCCCCCCGGTCCAGCACCCCGACGACGTCTCCCGGCCAGGCCTCGTCGACGGCCTCGCGCTCCCGCGCCATGAACTTCCGGGGCTGGGAGAGACGCACCCTGTCCCCGGAGCGCGCGTTCGTCACCTCCATGCCGGGCTCGAAGGAGCCCGAGCAGATCCGGATGAAGGCGACCCGGTCCCGGTGGTTGGGGTCCATGTTCGCCTGGATCTTGAACACGAACCCGGAGAAGTCCTCCTCGCTCGGCGCCACCGGTCCGCGGTCGGAAGGCCGGGGCCGGGGGGGCGGCGCCAGGCGCAGGAACTGCTCGAGGAAGATCTCCACCCCGAAGTTCGTGAGCGCGCGCCCGAAGAACGTGGGGGAGAGCTCGCCCCTCTCGAAGGCCTCCTGGTCCCAGCCGGCCCCCGCCAGCTCGAGCAGCTCCGCTTCCTCGCGCACCTTCTCGACGAGCTCCGGTCCGAGATGATCGCGCGCCGCGTCCCCGTCGAGCGGAAAGGCCGTCTCCTCGACGCGCTCCTGGCCGTGGTGCTCCCCCTTCTCGAACAGGTGCACGAGGCCCGCGCGTCGCTCGTACACGCCCAGGAACTCGGGCCCGTCGAGGACGGGCCAGGTGAACGGATAGCAGGTCATGCCCAGATCCTGCTCGACGTCGTCGAGCAGCTCCAGCGGATCGGTGCCCACCCGATCGCACTTGTTGACGAAGGTGAAGATCGGGATGTCCCTCCGCTCGCAGACCTTGAAGAGCTTGCGGGTGCGCTCCTCAACCCCCTTGCGGTTGTCGAGCAGCATCACCGCGCTGTCGGCGGCCACCAGGGTACGGTAGGTGTCCTCGGAGAAGTCGGCGTGGCCCGGCGTGTCCAGCAGGTTCACCCGGTAATCGTCGTACTCGAACTGCAGCACGCTCGAGGTGACCGAGATGCCCCGTTCCTTCTCCATCTCGATCCAGTCCGAGGTGGCGTGACGCGCCGCCTTCCGGGCCTTCACCGAGCCCGCCAGGTGTAGCGCCCCGCCGTAGAGGAGGAGCTTCTCCGTCAGCGTGGTCTTCCCCGCGTCGGGGTGGCTGATGATCGCGAAGGTCCGGCGCCGCCCGATCTCCCGTTCGCGGCGCGTGGTCGTCGTCGGCACGGATCCGGTCACCAGTCGAGCACGTGGGCGAAGACCAGGGGCGCCACGATCGTGGCGTCGGACTCGATCACGAACATCGGCGTGTCCACGTCCAGCTTGCCCCAGGTGATCTTCTCGCTCGGAATCGCCCCGGAGTAGGAGCCGTAGCTGGTGGTCGAGTCGGAGATCTGGCAGAAGTACGACCAGTAGGGGCACGGTCGGCGCAGGTCCTGGTGGATCATCGGCACCACGCAGATCGGGAAGTCGCCGGCGATGCCGCCCCCGATCTGGAAGAATCCCACCGTCCTCTCGGCCTCTTCCGGCCGGACCGCGCGGGCCTCGACGGCGCCCTCTCCCGCGGTCTCCACGGGCTCGAGATCGCGCACCGGCCGCCCCATCGTCGTCCGGCAGTACCAGTCCGCCAGCGCCTCCATGTATTCGGTGCCGGAGCGGACCGGACGATGGCCGCTCAGGTCGCCGGCGAGCACGTGAGCGACGAAGACGTTCCCCAGCGTCGAGTCCTCCCAGCCCGGCACGAAGAGGGGCAGCTCCCGCTCGGCCGCCGCGAGCAGCCACGAGTGCTCGGGATCGGCCTGGTAGCGGTCCGCGAGCGTGCCCTCCCGCAGGAGTCGGTAGAGGTACTCGTGCGGGAAGCAGCGCTCGCCGGCCTCGTCCGCCGCCCGCCACTCCGCCAACAGCTCGTCCTCCACGGCCCGGAACGCCGCCTCCTCCGGGATGCAGACGTCCGTCACCCGGTTGAGCCCCCGGCGCTCGAGCTCCTTCTCCCGCTCCGGCGTCAGGTTCCGCCAGTCCGGGACGCGTACGTAGTGGTCGTGGGCGACCAGGTTGAAGAGGTCTTCCTCCAGGTTGGCCGCCGTGCAGGTGATCGCGTGCACCTTCTCGCGTCGGATCATCTCCGCCAGCGACCGTCCGAGCTCGGCCGTGCTCATCGCCCCGGCGAGGGTCACCATCATCGCGGCGCCTCCCTCGAGCTGGCGCTCGTACGCCTCGGCGGCCGCCCGCAGGGTGCCGGCGTTGAAGTGGCGGTAATGCTCGTTGATAAATCGCTTTATGTGCACGTCATTAACAAATTGTGTTGTTTATATTTACACATAAGTATACGGCCCGATTCAGGGGGCCAGGGCCTTCGACGAGACCTCTTCGGTCACCCGCTCCAGGAAGTCGTCGACGGGCATGACCTTCTGCTTCTCGTCGGCGCCCCGCTGGCGCACGGCCACCGTCCCCGCCTCGAGCTCCCGGTCGCCCACGACGAGCAGGTACGGGACCTTCTGGAGCTCGCCGTCGCGGATCCGGTAGCTGAGGGTGTCCGACCGGTCGTCCAGCTCGACCCGGAGGCCGGCGTCCTCCAGCCGGTCCCGCACCTCGGCGGCTCCCGCCACGTGGTCGTCGGTGATCGGCAGCACCCGCGCCTGGACGGGCGCGAGCCAGGTGGGGAACGCGCCGGCGAAGTGCTCGATCAGGAACCCGGTGAAGCGCTCCAGGGTCCCGAAGACGGCCCGATGGATCATGACCGGCCGGTGGGTGGCGTTGTCGGAGCCGACGTACTCCAGCTCGAAGCGCTCGGGCAGGTTGAAGTCGAGCTGGATGGTCGCGCCCTGCCACTCCCGGCCGATGGCGTCCTGGAACTTGACGTCGATCTTCGGACCGTAGAAGGCGCCGCCGCCCTC
>JAWVZN010000092.1:0-5989 GCA_033722155.1 Gemmatimonadota bacterium
CGAAGCCGAGCGGATGCGGACCACCGAACAGCGAGCGCTCCTCGAGACGCTTCGGGACCTCTCGGGAGAGCTCGAGCTCGATCGTCTCCTGCAGGTCGTCCTGGAACGAGCGGTCACGCTCCTGGAGGTGACCGGAGGGGAGCTGGCCGTCTACGACGAAGAGGCCGAGGAGCTGGTGGTGGTGGCGAGCCACAACATGGACACCGACGCGGTCGGCACGCGGATGGCCCTGGGAGAAGGCGCCATGGGACACGCCGCGGTGACGCGGGAGCCGATGATCATCCCCAACTATCAGGCGTGGGAGGGGCGCTCGCCCCAGTACACCCACGAAACGGTCCAGGCGGTCATGGTGGCTCCGCTCACGATCGGCTCCCGGCTCGTCGGAGCCATCGCCAGCGTCCACTCCGATCCGAGCCGCGAGTTCGGGGATCCGGATCTGCGGCTCCTGAACCTCTTCGCGGCCCAGTCGGCGATCGCGATCGAGAACGCGCGGCTCTTCACCTCCGAGCGGGAGAGGGCGGAGGAGCAGGAGGCGCTCCTGGACACCCTCGGCGACCTGTCCGCCGAGCTGGAGCTTTCGAGCCTGCTGGACGCGGTCCTCCGCCGCGCGATCAATCTCCTCGACGTCACCGGTGGCGAGCTGGCGATCCTGGACGAGTCGAGTCGGAAGCTGGAGATCGTGGCCAGCCGCAACCTCGAATCCGATCAGGTGGGAGTGCGCATGGGACTGGGCGAGGGCGCGATGGGCCGGGTGGCCGAGACGCTGGAGCCGCTCATCATTCCCCGCTACCAGGAGTGGGCGGGCAGATCCGAGAAGTACAACCAGGACTCCGTCCAGGCGGTCATGGCGGCGCCGCTGCTGATCGGGAAGCGGCTCGTCGGGGCGATCGCCAGCGTGCACTCCGATCCGGAACGGAAGTTCGGCGACTCCGACCTGCGCAAGCTGACGATGTTCGCCCCGCAGGCGGCGATCGCGATCGAGAACGCGCGGCTGTTCGAGGCCGAGCGACGCCGGGCCGAGGAGCAGGAGGCGATCCTCGACACCATGCGCGATCTGTCGGGCGAGCTCGAGCTCCCGCGGGTTCTCCAGGGCGTGCTCGAGCGGGCGGTCTCGCTGCTGGACGTCGCGGGCGGCGAGCTCGCGACGTTCGACGAGGCGCGCGGGGAGCTCCACATCGTCGCCTCGCACGACATGGACGCCGACGCGGTCGGGGAGAGGATGGCGCTGGGGGAGGGAGCCATGGGGCAGGTGGCCGAGACGCTGGAGCCGCTCATCATTCCCCGTTACCAGGAGTGGGCGAGGCGCTCTTCGAAGTACACCCAGAGCAGCGTTCAGACCGTGCTGGCGGCCCCGCTGACGATCGGGAGCAGGCTGGTTGGCGTGATCGCCGCGGTCCACTCCGATCCGGAACGGGAGTTCGGCCCCGAGGACCTGCGGCTCCTGGAGATCTTCTCGCCCCAGGCGGCGGTCGCGATCGAGAACGCGCGCCTCTACTCGTCGGCGCAGCGCTACTTCGAGAGCCTCGTGCTGAACAATCCAGTGGCGATCGTCAACCTCGATCTCGAATACAACATCACCTCCTGCAACCCCGCCTTCGAGCGGCTCTTCGGGTATCGCGAGGAGGAGGTGGTGGGACGCAACCTCGACCGCCTGGTCGCCACCGAGGGGACGATGGCCGAGGCGCACGCCCTCACGGAGAGATCCCAGGCCGGAAAGGCGTCGTTCGGGATCGGGCAGCGCCGCCGGAAGGACGGCACCCTCGTGGACGTGGAGATCGCCTCGCTCCCGGTGGTGGTGGGAGAGGAGCGGGTGGGCATGATGGCCCTCTACCACGACATCAGCGAGCTGCTTCGGGCGCGGCGGGACGCCGAGTCGGCGAGCCGGTCCAAGAGCCAGTTCCTGGCCAACATGAGTCACGAGCTGAGAACGCCGCTCAACGCGATCATCGGCTACAGTGAGATGCTGATCGAGGAGGCCGGGGAGGAGGGGATCGACACCGTTCTGCCAGACCTCGGAAGGATCCATTCCGCCGGCAGGCACCTTCTCACCCTGATCAACGACATCCTGGACCTCTCCAAGATCGAGGCCGGCAAGATGGACCTCCACCTGGAGACGTTCGACCTGGAGGAAATGCTCGAGGACGTCGCCACGACGGTCCGGCCGCTGGCCGAGCAGGGCGGCAACGTGCTCGAGGTGCGGTTCGAGGGTGCCCCGGGAACGATGCGGTCGGACGGAACCCGGGTACGCCAGGTGCTGCTCAACCTGCTGTCGAACGCCTGCAAGTTCACCGAGAACGGAACGGTCCGGATGACGGCGACCGGGGAGGTCGGCCCGGGCGGAGAGGCGTGGGTGCGGCTGGTGGTGGAGGACGACGGGATCGGAATGTCGCCCGAGCAGCAGGAGCGGCTCTTCGAGGCGTTCACCCAGGCCGAGGCGAGCACCGCCGCCCGCTACGGCGGGACCGGTCTCGGGCTGGCGATCAGCCTCCGGTTCTGTCGCATGATGGGGGGCGACATCGACGTGGAGAGTGCAGAGGGAGAGGGCTCCACGTTCACCGTCCGCCTCCCCGCGGTAGCGCCCGATGTGCGCCCCCCCTTCGAGGTGGAAGCCTCCTCGCGTCCGAACGAATCCCCCGAGCCGGCGGAACCGGTGGGGACCGTTCTCGTGATCGACGACGAGGCGAATGCGCGGAACCTCATGGCGCGCTATCTGACAAAGGAGGGGTATCGGGTGAAGGAGGCCGCCAGCGGTCCGGCCGGGCTCGAGATCGCCCGGGCCTCGCCCCCGGACGTGATCACCCTCGACGTCCTGATGCCCGGCATGGACGGCTGGGAGGTGCTGGGAGAGCTCAAGGAGGATCCGCGGCTCCAGTCGATCCCCGTGGTGATGGCCACCATTACCGACGAGCGGAAGCTCGGGTTCGCGCTCGGGGCCTCCGAGTACCTCACGAAGCCGATCGACCGCGGGCGCCTTTCGGCCATCCTCCAGCGGCACTCCGGGGACGGTTCGTCCCGCCGGGTCCTGGTGGTGGAGGACGAGGAGGCCGCCCGAGCACTCGTCCGAAGGGTGCTGGAGAGCGAGGGGTGGGAGGTGACGGAGGCCGAGAACGGCCGGGTGGGGCTGGACCGCTTCCGGGAGGAGAGGCCGGCCCTGGTCCTGCTCGACCTCATGATGCCGGAGATGGACGGGTTCGAGTTCCTCGAGGCGCTCCGATCCGACCTCGGGGGTCCGAAGGTGCCCGTCGTCGTGATCACGGCGAAGGAGCTCACCGACGACGACCGTCGTCGCCTGCACGGAGGGGTGGAGCGGATCGTGAGCAAGGGGGAGGGAGACCGCGAGGCCTTCCTGGAGACCCTGCGGGAGATGGTCGCGCGGCACGCCCGTCCGGTGGAAGGTCCCGCGACGTGAGCGGAGATACGGGCCGCGTGCGCTCCCGCCGGTCGGCGCAGGGGCGACGCCAGGCGGCGCTCCTCCGCCTCGCGACCGGAATCGTCTCGGCCCACAGCGAGGACGAGGTGTACCGGTCGATGGTCCGGGGGCTCCACGACGAAGCGCTCGGCTACAGCTTCCTGGGGGTGTTCATCGTGGAGCCGGAGACGGGAGACCGGATCCTTCGGGCCAGCGTCGGCTGGCCGGAGGTCCCCCCCAACTGGCGCGTTCGCCCCGGCCAGGGCATCAGCGAGCGGGCCGTCGAGGACGGAAAGCTCCACTACACGCCCGACGTGACCCGGGAGTCCCGGTACCTGCCGACACTGGTCCGGGGTTCGGAGGTCGACGTCCCCCTTCGCGTCGACGGGGAGACGATCGGCGTGCTGGTCGTGGAGAGCGGACAGCGCAACGCCTTCGACGAGGAGGACCTGGAGATCCTGCAGGCGGCGACGAACCAGGCCTCGATCGCGATCGCCCGTGCCCGCCTCCTCGAGGCCGAGCGCCGCCGGGCCGACGAGCACAAGGCGCTCCTCGACACGCTGGCCGACCTCTCCTCCGAGCTCGAGCTGTCGAAGGTCCTCCAGGCCGTCATCGACCGCGCGGTGACCCAGCTCGGCGTGACGGGAGGCGAGGTGGCCATCTACGACGAGGACCGCCGGGAGCTGGAGGTCGTGGCGAGCCACAACATCGGCAAGGACTCCATCGGGACCCGGCTCGCCCTCGGCGAGGGAGCGATGGGGGTCATGGCCGAGACCCTCGAGCCGCTGATCATCCCCTCCTACCACGAGTGGCTCGGTCGCTCCGATAAGTACGCCGACGTCACGGTCCACTCGGTCATGGCGGCGCCGCTGCTGATCGGTCGCAGGCTCGTGGGGGCGATTGCCACCGTCCACTCCGATCCGGAACACGAGTTCGGGGAGGACGACCTGCGGCTGCTCAACATGTTCGCCCCCCAGGCGGCGATCGCGATCGAGAACGCGCGGCTCTACACGGCCGCCCAGCGCCAGAGGCAGTACTTCGAGTCGCTCGTCCTCAACAGCCCGGTGGCGATCGTCTCCCTCGACCTCGAGCACCAGGTGGCCTCCTGCAACCCGGCCTTCGAGCAGCTGTTCGGATACTCCTCCGAGGAAGCGGTGGGGCGCCGGCTCGACGAGCTCATCACGACGTCCGAGACCCGATCCGAGGCCGAGCAGTACACCCGCGAGGCGTACGACCGCCCCATCCACGGCATCGGGCGTCGCCGGCGGAAGGACGGGGCGTTCGTGGACGTGGAGATTCTGGGGGTTCCGGTGATCGTCGACGGGGAGCGGGTGGGCCTCATGGCGCTGTACCACGACATCACCGAGCTCCTCGAGGCCCGCCGCGAGGCCGAGTCGGCCAACCGGGCGAAGAGTCATTTCCTGGCCAACATGAGCCACGAGTTGAGGACCCCTCTGAACGCGATCATCGGCTACAGCGAGATGCTCCGGGAGGAGGTGGACGGGACGGAGCCCTCCTCGATCGGCGCCGATCTCGGGAAGATCCACGCGGCGGGGCACCACCTTCTCGAGCTGATAAACGACGTCCTGGACCTGTCGAAGATCGAGGCTGGAAAGATGGAGCTCGAATTGGAGGAGTTCGACATCCCCGGGCTCGTCGAGGAGGTGGTGGCCACCGCTCGGCCGCTGGTCGACCGGAACGGCAACCGCCTGATGGTCCGGGTTCTCCCCGACATCGGCCGCATGCGAGGCGACGCGATGAAGATCCGCCAGATGTTGCTGAACCTTCTGTCGAACGCGAGCAAGTTCACGAGCGAGGGGGAGATCTCGCTGGAGGTCGGCCGCGAATCGGAGGGCGCGAAGATCGTCTTTCGGGTGTCCGACACGGGAATCGGGATGACGGAGGAGCAGCAGCAGCGCGTGTTCAAGGCCTTCTCGCAGGCCGAGGCATCCACGGCGCGCCAGTTCGGCGGGACCGGGCTCGGGCTCGCGATCAGCAAGCGGTTCTGCAACATGATGGGAGGCGACATCGGGCTCGAGAGCGAGCCCGGGGAGGGGTCCACCTTCACGGTCCGGCTTCCGTCGGAGCCACCCGACGAGACATCGGTGGAATCGGGATTGGAACCCTAGAGAAAGGTGCGGCGAGTGGACAAGATCCTTCTGGTGGAGGACAACGAGATGAACCGGGACATGCTCAGCCGGCGACTCCAGCGCAAGGGGTACGACGTCGAGCTGGCGATGGACGGTCTCGAGGGCGTGGAGAAGGCGAGCACGGGGGCGTACGATCTCGTCCTCATGGACATGAGCTTGCCCGAGCTCGATGGCTGGGAGGCGACGCGCCGACTGCGAGAGGACCCCGCCGGAAGGGACCTGCCCATCATCGCCTTGACCGCCCACGCGATGGCCGGAGACAGGGAGAAGGCTCTAGAGGCCGGTTGCAACGACTACGACACCAAGCCGATCGAGCTCGACCGGCTCCTCTCGAAGATGGAGGACCTCCTCCGGCCGTCGGCCTGACCCCGCGGGGCGGCGCTGCCCTCCCGGGGCTTCCTATATTGCCCCCGATGTACCTCCCGATGCC
>JAWVZN010000093.1:0-5971 GCA_033722155.1 Gemmatimonadota bacterium
GATGCGCGGTGAACTCCCACGCCACGCTCCCGTTGGTGTACCAGAAGCGCTCCTCCTCGCCGAACGTCGACGCCTTGTCGCCGCGGACCCCGCCGTTCACGAACAGCTGGTCCCACAGCTCCACGTTCGCCTGGGCGAAGACGCCGTCGGTGCGCACCTCCGAGCCGAACTCGTCGGGCTCGCGGTCGATCGAGAAGTCGAGCTGGTCGGTCCCGGTGATCTGGTTGAACGCGTCCACCTGGTACCGCTCGAACTCCTGGTGGTTCAGGTTCTGGCCGATGGTCAGGCTCCCCGAGATGTCCTCGGTGACGTCGCCCGAGACCGTCGCCAGCAGGTTGCTGTCAACGATCCACTCGTCGAGCTCCGCCCGGATCAGCTTTCCCTGCGGAAAGGTGGAGGAGCTCTTCGGCCACAGGGCTCGGCGATCGTCGCTCCAGAAGTCGGAGCCCAGCGTGTAGGTCAGGTCCAGCCAGGGGAGGGGCTGGTACTCCACCTCCACGTTCCCGTACACCCGCTGGACCTCGCTCGTGTTCGGCATCTCGAAGGCGACCCAGAACGGGTTGTCGTACCCGCGGCTCGTGTTCGGGTCGGTGAACGGCCCCCGACACGACTCCGGGTTGCACCGGAAGGAGCGGTGCAGGCCCGTCTCCGGATCGAGGTACGGCAGGTTGTCGAACTCCGGCGGGGTCCTCAGGGCCCCCAGCTGGATTCCGCTCGTCGTGTTGCCTTTCTGAATGAAGTCCCCGCCCGATTCGGCGTAGGATATGTTCCCGGCGATGCTGAGATCGCTGGCGATGTTGTGGGTCCCCTTGAGCCGGACCGTGGTCTTGTCGTACTCGGAGTTGCCCACGATCACGCCGTTCTGCTCCAGACGGCTCACCGACAGGAAATACGTCGTCGACTCGCTGCCGCCGGAGATCTGCAGGTCCGTATCGTACGTGTGTCCGATCCGATACACCTCGCCGGCGTGGTCGAAGGTCGGCGTGCCGGGATCGAGGGCCGGACCCCAGCTCGTGAAGAGTCCAGGCGCGAGGTTCACGCCGGGCTGGCCGAACGGGCCGCCGCCGAGACCGCGCCCGTGGGTCCGCTGCAGGCCCTGAAGCTGGGTCACCTCGTCCCGCGTGATCGAGGTCTTGAGCGTCACCCGGGTGTCGCCCGGAGTGCCGCGCTTGGTGGTGATCAGCACCACGCCCTGCGCGGCGCGGGAGCCGTAGATCGCCGCGGCCGGGCCCTTCAGGATCTCGACCGACTCGACGTCCTCCGGGTTCAGGTCGATCGCCCGGTTCGGTTCGACCGTGCCCTGCTGGGCGGCATCGACATCCACCGAGGCGTTGGAGATCGGCACGCCGTCGACGATGAACAGCGGCTGGGCGCCCAGAAGCGAGCTCGATCCGCGAATCCGAATGAACGCGCCCGCGCCCGGATCGCCGCTCGAGGTGAACACCTGGACGTTCGGGGCCTTCCCCGTCAGCGCGGAGACGATGTTGCTCTCCTGCGTGGCGGTGAGGTCCTCCGCCGAGACGGAGTTCACCGTGGCGCCGAGGGCCTCGCGGCGCATCTCCAGGCCCTGCCCCGTGGCGACCACCTCCTCGACCAGGAGGGGGTCGAAGCTCAGAACGAAGTTCTCCGTGATCTCCCCGGGCTCGAGCTGGATCGTGGAACTCGCGCCGCGGTAGCCGAGCGCTTGCGCGCGGATCTGCGCGGAGGCCCCCGTCAGTCGCGATTCGGGGATCACGAGGCGGTAGCGGCCCCGCGCGTCGGTCACCGTCCCGGCGTCGGCCGTGCGGACCACGACCTGCGCCCCGGCGATGGACGCCTGCTCCTCGTCGGTCACCTGTCCGGTGACCGTGAGCTGGGCGAGGACGGGGGAGGGGCTCCCGAGGAGCGAAAGGCCGAGCAGCGCCGCGAACAGCGCGGCGAAGCTCGAGCGTCTCCGGGGATGTGCGCGGACACGGTTGACTTCCACAGGCGCTCTTCTCCTGGCGGGCGCAATACAGGCGAATCTTATCATTTCGGTATATACTGCAGTCGAACAGTCAACTCAACGTCAATTCTCCATCGAGACCGGGTTCATGGCCCACATGAGGCTTCTCGGCGGCGCGATTCTCGAGGACGAGCCCGGGGTGGTGCATCCGCTCGCCTCCCGCCGCCACCCCCTGGCCCTGCTGGCTCTCCTGGCGACCGCTCCCTCCCACCGGCTGAGCCGCGACACGCTCCTGGCCCTCCTGTGGCCGGAATCCCCGGAGGGGAAGGCTCGGAGCCGGCTCAACACCTGCGTCCACCAGATCCGGAGCGCGCTGGGCCGCGAGGTCCTGGAATCGATCGGCGACGATCTTCGGCTCGACCCGGACGTCATCCGTTGCGACGTATGCGAGTTCGAGGAGGCGTTGTCCCGGGAAGACCGCGTGACCGCTATCGCGTTGTATCAGGGCCCCTTCCTGGACGGCTTCCATCTCGGCGGCGCGCCGGGCTTCATGGACCGGATCGACCGGGAGCGCGACCGCCTTCAGCGAAGCTACGATCGGGCGGTGGAGACGCTGGCCGAGGAGGCCGAGGAGCGGGGCGAGCCGGAGGTTGCGGCCGAGTGGTGGCGGGAGCGGTGGAACGAGGACCCGTACGACTCCCGCGTGGCGCTCCGGCTCATGGAGGCGCTGGACGCGGCGGGGAACCGGGCCGCCGCGCTCCGGATCGCGGACGAGCACCGCAGGCTGCTGCACGACGAGCTCGACGCGGACCCGAGCGCCGAGCTCCGGGAGTTCGCGGCGGGGCTGAGGGAAAAAAGGTGGGAGCCGGACCCGAGCGCGACCGGAGGATCCGACGATGGCTCCGATGCGGGATCGTCCGTCCCGGCCGGGCCGGTCAGGCCGGTCGGCCGGTTCGGACGGCGGACCCCGTTCGCGGGGATCGCCCTGCTCGGCCTCGTCGCGGTGGCGGTCGCCGGGGATCGCCCCGGCAGGAACGGGGCCGCCCACGAGCTCTACCAGCGCGCGCGCCATCTCGATCGAAACCCGCTGGTCGGGTCCTGGGTTACGGATTCGAAGATCGAGCTGTACCGGCGCGCCCTGGAGATCGATCCCTCCTACGCGGAGGCATGGGGGGGGCTCGCCGACGCCTACCTGGAGCGCGCCTGGGGCGGAAGGAGCGCTAGCTGGGCCGACTCGGCGGTCGCCGCCTCCCGGAGAGCGCTCGAGATCGACCCCACGCTGGCGGACGCGCACGCTCAGCTCGGCGACGTCGCCTTCACGTCGGGTCGAACCGAGGAGGCGCTCTCCGCCTATCGACGGGCGCTGGACCTCGAGCCGGGGAACATGGAGGCGATGAACAACATGGTGGCGCTCCTCTACCAGAGCGGCCGGATCGCGGAGGCCATGGAGTGGGCGGATCGCGTCCACCGTCGCTTCCCCCTCTCGCCATGGCCGCTCCGCGTGCTCGTCCATCTCAACCTCGCCCTCGGGAGAGACGAGGTCGCCGAGGCCTGGCTCCAGCGGCACGTGAAGCGGAGCGGGAAGGGGGTCGAGGAACGAATCGCGAGAAACCTGGCGTTCGACGCGGCGCTCTTCGGTCACGGGGACCCGGATCGCGCCGGGGAGGTCCTGCGGGCGATCCAGAAAGGAGACGTGGGGTTGGACGTCATCCGGAGGCGGGCCGCCCTCGCGCTCTACGAGGGGCGGTGGAAGGAGGCCCGCCGGCACTACCGGGCTCTCTATCCCGGGGTGAACAAAGGGAAGTCCCCGTTCCAGGGGCTGCTGTGGTCCCCTCTCGGGCTGGCTTACGCGATGGATCGGATGGGAGAGGACGAGGAGGCCGAGGAGATCGTGCGTGAGGTCACGCGAGACTCCAGGTCCAGGATCGAGGCGGAAAGGAGCCAGGGAGATCTCCTGCATCGCCTGGCCGGCGCCCGGCTGCTCGCCGGCGACGTGGACGGCGCGATCGGCCTGCTGGAGCGCTCCTTCGACGGGGGCTACCGGGACGCCCGCTTTCTCCGGACCGTACCGGTGCTCGAGGCCCTGCGGGACGATCCCCGATTCCAGGCTCTCCTCGACCGGATGGAGGGCGAGCGGGCCGAGGAGCGGCGCCGGGTGGAGGCGGAGGGGTGGGGGGTGCCCGAGGAGTAGGCGCCTCACCCCTCCACGCCCCAGCTTCGATCCACCTCCCGGAGGAGATCCTCGTAGTCCGGATCCGCTCGAAGGGCTCCGAGCTCCTCGGGGAAGAAGTAGCGGACGGCGAGGGTGGGCCAGTACTCCCACGAGTCGATCCGCTCGAGATCCTCGATGTCGAGCTCGACCTCCCCGAGCGCGGCCCGAACGAGGACGGCCGAGAAGGGGTGGGCCGAGGCGTCGATCCCGGCGAGCGTCTCCCGCGCCGCCGCGGCGTCGCCGAGCCGGATCTGGACCAGGGCCAGGGTGGCGGGAGATCCGGCGCCGGCCCACGCGACCGGAAGGTCCTCGAGGAGCGGCCTCGCCTCGGAGAACTCCCCGAGATGGTACAGCGCCAGCGCTTCGTAGAAGGGACCCGTCGTGTACTCGGGCGCCAGGTCCTGCAGCCGGCGGGCCTCGCCGATCGCCTCCTCCGGGCGACCGTTCACCAGATGGCTGAACGCCAAGTTGGAGAGGGGCTCGGGCCCCAGCGGATCGAGCTCGACCGCCCGCTTCGCGCTCTCGTACGCCGCCTCGGCCCGGCCGCTCACCAGGTACATCCAGCTCAAGAGGTTGTGGGCCTGGGCGTAGCTCGGCCGGAGCTCCACGGCCCGCTGGAGCCGCTCGATCGCCGCCGCGTTGTCCCGGTCGAGGTGGGCCAGGATCGCGAGCGCCACGTGGCCTCGGGAGAGGTCGGGCTCGAGCTCGAGCGCCCGCAGGGCCGCCCGCTCGGGCTCGATCGACCCCTCGGGAGTGGGATACGCGTACGATTCCAGTAGCGCGAGCGCCTCGGCGAGACCGGCCCACGCAGCGGCGTAGTCGGGGTCTCGATCGATCGCCCGCTCGAAATAGCCGACCGCGCGGCGCATCGACTCCTCGGTCCGCGGGTCCAGGAGCTCCCGCCCCTGCGCGTAGAGGCGGTAGGCCTCGAGGTCGTCGGTCGGCTCCCGCTCCACCGCTCGCCGCTCGCCCGGCGTCAGCCGCGTCTCCAGCGCGGCGGCGATCTGGAGGGTGATCTCCTGCTGGATGTCGAAGAGGTTCTCCGTCGTCAGCTCCCGACGGAACCCCTCGGCCCACACCTGCCGGTCTTCCCGCGCGTCCACCAGTCGCGCGTTCACCCGGACCTGCTCGCCCACTTGCTGGACCTCACCCTGGAGGAGCCAGGCCGTGCCCAGCTCCCGGGCGATCTCCGGCGAGCGCTTCCCCTGACCCCGGTATCGCATGACCGAGGCCCGGGAGATCACGTCGAGTCCCGAGATACTCGAGAGGTGGGTGAGGACGTCGCCGTGGATCCCCGAGGCGAAGGTCGGGTTGGCCTCGCCCACGGTCTCGAAGGGGAGCACCGCGATCGAGGAGGCGGTCGCCTCGGGCGTTCCCTCCCCGCCGAGGGCGAACCAACCGAGGATGATCGCGACGACGAGGGCGGAGGCGGCCAGCACGCGAAGGCCGAACCGGCTCCACCAGGGCTCGGCCTCCTCCCGATGCACCTCCCCGGGATCGATCGGCTCGACGACGGAGACGGCGAAGACCCGGACCGGCCCGATCCCCTTGAGCTCCTGCTCCCCGCGGGGCTCGAACTCCATCTCCGTCCGCTGGCGGAGCTGGAAGGCGACGGCGCCGCTCACGAGGATCTCGCCCGCCTCGGCGAGATCCTGGAGCCGCGCGGCGACGTTCACCCCGTCGCCCAGCAGATCGCCGTCGGAGGACTCCACGTCGCCCACGTGGATGCCGACGTGGAGGGGATGGTCGAACGCCTCGTGCAACGCTCCCGCGGCGGCGACCGCGGCGCGGCCGCTTCCGAACTCCGCCATCGCGCCGTCGCCCAGGAACTTCAC
>JAWVZN010000094.1:0-5888 GCA_033722155.1 Gemmatimonadota bacterium
CAGATCACCGGAAGCCACAACCCGCCGGAGTACAACGGCTTCAAGCTGGGGTACCGCGATCTCCCGCTCTCGGGCGAGGAGATCCAGGAGGTGAAGGGGTTGATCCTGGCCGACGACTTCGCCTCGGGAGCGGGCGAGGCCGCCGAGCGCCCGGTCACCGACGCGTACCGCGACATGGTGGCCGACCGGGTGGGCGTGGAGGGGCCCCTGACGGTGGTGCTCGACCCCGCCAACGCGACCGGCGCCCTCTTCGCCGCCGAGCTTCTGGAGCGGGTCGGCGCCGAGGTGGACCGCCTCCACTGCGAGGTTGACGGGACGTTCCCGAACCACCACCCCGACCCCACCGTCGACGCGTACGTGGAGGACCTGCGCGACCGGGTGGTGGAGATCGGGGCCGACCTCGGCGTCGGGCTCGACGGCGACTGCGACCGGATCGGGGCGGTCGACGAGACGGGGCGGCTGATCCGGGGCGATCAGCTCACCGCGATCTTCGCCCGCGACCAGCTCGAGCGTACCCCGGGGGCGCGGATCCTCTTCGACGTGAAGAGCTCGAAGGCGCTGGCCGAGGACATCGAGGCCCACGGCGGCGAGCCCTTCATGTGGAAGACCGGCCACAGCCTCGCCAAGCAGAAGATGAAGGAGGAGGCGATCCCGTTCGGCGGGGAGATGAGCGGCCACCTCTTCTTCTTCCACGACTACTACGGGTTCGACGACGCGATCTTCGCCGCGGCCCGATTGTGCGAGATCGTGGCGGAGTCCGACCGGACGCTGGGAGAGATGGTCGACTCGCTGAAGAGCTACGCCTCGACCCCGGAGATCCGGATCGACACCACCGAGTCGAGGAAGTGGGAGCTGGTGCGCGAGGCGAGGAAGCTGTTCGGGGCGCGCTACGACACGGTCGACATCGACGGCGTGCGGATCGCCTTCCCGAACGGGTGGGCCCTGCTGAGGGCGTCGAACACCCAGCCGGTGATCGTGGCCCGCGCCGAGGGGGAGACCGAGGCGGACCTGGACGTTATCACCGCCGAGCTGGGATCCTTCCTCGAGGAGCACGGGATCGCGGAGGTGTCGTGGCGCGGGTGAGTCGACCGTGAACCGCCGTACCGGCCTCATCGTCGGTGGGGTCCTGCTCGTCGTCTTCCTGGTCGTGGCGAGCGTGCTGAACTTCGTCGTGGACGGGCTCTGGGTCCACGAGCTCGGATTCGATGACGTCTTCTGGACCGGTTTCTGGGCGAAGCTGTGGGTGCGGCTCGGGGCCGCGGCGGTGATCTTCGCCTTCTTCTTCGTGAACCTGCGGATCGCGGCCACCAGCTTCGGGTCGATCCGCCGGCGGATCTCCAACATCGAGATCCACGAGGAGATCCCGTCGCGCTACCTCACGCTGGCCGCGCTGGGAGGGGCCGCGTTCCTGGCGTTCCTCTTCAGCGCCGCGGTGAGCGGGGCGTGGCTCGACGTCCTCGCCTACCTGAACCAGCGCCCGTTCGACCTGGTCGATCCGCTCTTCGGGCGCAATGTGGGGTGGTACGTCTTCACCCTGCCGGTCTACCGGCTCGTGCAGAACCTCGCCTTCCTGCTGCTGATCGCGGCGCTCGTGATCCTCGGCATCGTGTACGTGACGAGCGGCGGGCTCGAGATCGCCGAGAACCGGATCCGCTTCCGCGACCGGCCGCTTCGCCACCTCGCGGCCCACGTGGCCCTGCTCTTCCTGGTGCTGGCGTGGGGCTACCACCTGGACCTCGCCGAGCTGGTCTACTCCGCCCGCGGGGTGGTCTACGGCGCCAGCTACACCGACGTCCACGCCCAGGTGCTGGGGTACCGGGTGCTGATCGCGATCGCCCTGGCCGGGTTCGGGGTGACGGTCTACGACTTCGTCCGGGGCCGCTACGGGCTCACCCTCACCGCGCTGGGCGCGCTGGTGCTCGGGATGATCGTCTTCCAGGGGCTCTATCCGGGGGCGATCCAGCAGTTCGAGGTGGAGCCGAACGAGATCGCCCGGGAGGAGCCCTACATCGCCCGGAACATCGCCTACACCCGGCGCGCCTTCGACCTCCACACGGTCGAGGCGCGGCCGTTCGGCATCGAGCCGGGCGCCTCCGTGGAGAGCCTGTCGGAGGCCGAGGAGACGCTCAGGAACATCCGGTTGTGGGACTGGCGGCCGCTCCTCGACACCTACAGCCAGCTCCAGAAGCTGCGGCTCTACTACACCTTCGAGGACGTCGACGTCGATCGCTACGATCTGGGCGCCGGACCCCGTCAGGTGATGCTATCGGCCCGCGAGATGTCGGTCGAGGAGCTGCCGGCCAACGTCCGCACCTGGCAGAACCAGCACCTCATCTTCACCCACGGATACGGGCTCGTGATGAGCCCGGTCAACGAGGTGACCCCCGAGGGCCTGCCCAAGTTCTACATCTCCGACATCCCGCCGATCGTCCCCGACACCCTCTCCGACCGCCTGCGGGTCGACCGGCCGGAGATCTATTACGGCGAGCGCACCCTCGACTACGCCCTGGTGGCGACCCGGGAGCAGGAGTTCGACTACCCCCGGGGTGACGAGAACGTGTACACCTCCTACGAGGGCGAGGGGGGCCTGCCGATCGAATCGTGGTGGCGGCGGGGGCTGTTCTCGTGGTACCTGGGGACGATCAAGTTCCTCCTGACCGACGACATCACCTCCGAGAGCCGGCTCCAGCTCCACCGCCAGATCCGACGCCGGATCCGCAAGGTCGCCCCCTTCCTCGTGTACGACTCCGATCCCTACGTGGTGCTGCTGAACGGACGGCTGGTGTGGGTCCAGGACGCCTACACCGCGAGCGATCGCTACCCCTACTCGGAGCCGCTCGCCGCCTTCGGTGACCGGCGCCGGCTCAACTACGTCCGCAACAGCGTCAAGGTCGTGGTCGACGCCTACGACGGGACGGTCGTCTTCTACGCCTGGGACGAGGAGGATCCGCTCCTGGCCACCTACCGGTCGATCTTCCCGGAGATGTTCCGGCCGGCCGACGAGATGCCCGACGGGCTGCGGGAGCACCTCCGCTTCCCCGAGGACCTCTTCACGATCCAGGCGGAGGTGCTCCGGGCCTACCACATGGAGGACCCCCGGGTCTTCTACAACCGGGAGGACATGTGGAACATCCCCAACGAGATCTACCAGGGGCAGCCCCAGCGGATGGTGCCCTACTACGTGCTGCTCCAGCTTCCCGACGACGAGGAGCTCGAGTTCCAGCTGATCCTCCCGTTCACCCCCACCCGGCGCGACAACATGATCGCGGTGCTGGCGGCCAAGAGCGATCCGGGCAACTACGGCCGGCGGGTGCTCTACGAGTTCCCGAAGGACCGGCTGATCTACGGCCCGATGCAGGTGGAGGCCCGGATCGATCAGGATCCGGTGATCAGCGAGCAGATCACCCTGTGGAGCCAGCGGGGCTCGAGCGTGGTGCGGGGGAACCTCATGGTGATCCCGCTCGGCCGAACCGTGCTGTACGTGGAGCCGCTGTTCCTGCAGGCGCAGGAGAGCCAGCTCCCCGAGCTGAAGCGGGTGATCGCCACCTACGGCACCCGGATCGTCATGGAGCCGACCCTCGAGGACGCCATGATGGCGCTGATCGAGCGCGCCGCGGGGGTCGAACTCGAGCGTCCGGGAGCACCGGCGGAAGAGGTCCCGCCGGAGGCGGCCGGGGAGATCGAGCCGGCCGAGGCCGCCCCCGTCACCGCTCCCGCGGAGGTGCAGCGGTTGGTCGAGGAGGCGAGATCCGCCTACGACCGCGCGGTCGCCGCCCAGCGGCGCGGCGACTGGGCCGGCTACGGCGAGGCCCTGGAGGAGCTCGGCCGCATCCTCGACCGGCTGGATCGTCGCGAAGCGGAGTCCCCCTGAGCCCTCCGGATCTCCGGTGAGCATCGTCTACCTGAACGGGACGTACCTGGACGAGGCCGACGCCACGGTGCCGCTGGGCGACCGCGGGCTCCTGCTGGGGGACGCGCTCTACGAAGTGACCCCCGCCTACCGGGGACGCTTCGTCCGGCTGGAGCGGCATCTCGCCCGGCTGGAGCGGGGATTGGCGACGCTGCGGATCGACCTCGACGTCGCCCCGCTCGAGCCGGTCCACCGGCGGCTCATGGAGGAGAGCGGGATGGCGGCCGAGCCCGCCTCCAAGGTGTACCTGCACGTCACCCGCGGGGTGGCCGAGCGGACCCACGCGTTCCCGGCCGAACCGGTCGAGCCCACCGTGTTCGCCGTGGCGCGGCGGGTCGAGCCTCCGGCCGCCGTGCGGTGGGAGGAGGGCTTCACGGCGGTGACCGAGCCGGATCTCCGCTGGGCCCGGGTGGACCTGAAGACCCCGATGCTGCTTCCCAACGTCCTCGCCCAGCAGGCGGCGGTCGACGCCGGCGCCGACGAGGCGATCCTCGTGCGCGACGGGGTCGCCCTCGAGGGCACCCACGCGAACCTGTTCGCCGTTTTCGGCGACCGGGTGGTCACCCACCCGGCCACGACGCGGATCCTGCCCGGGATCACCCGCGAGATCGTCCTCGAGCTGACGAGGGAGCGCGGCCACCCGGTCGAGGAGCGGGCGATCCAGGTGGAGGAGATCGCCGTCGCCGACGAGATCTTCCTCACCGGGAGCACTACCGAGGTGCGTCCGATCGTCGCGCTCGACGGCTCCCCCGTCGGGACCGGGGAACCGGGGCCGACGACCCGCGGGCTCTTCGAGGCGTACCGGGATCGCGTGGGCGGCGAGAAGAGGTGAGGCGGGGCCGGAACCTGACCGTCCCGGGGTGGACGGGGTCGGGCCCGGACCACTGGCAGTCGCTCTGGGAGCGAGCCCGACCGGAGATCGGCCGCGTCGAGATGCCCGACTGGGAGCGGCCCGAGCTGGAGGCGTGGGTGACGAGCCTGGAGGCGGCCCTGGCCGAGGGTCCGCCGGCGATCCTCGCGGCCCACAGCCTCGGGTGCCTGGCCGTTGTCCACTGGGCCGTCCGGTCAGGCGGGGAGGATGCGACCGCGCGCGTACGGGCGGCCCTCCTGGTGGCCCCGCCCGACGCCGAACGCGACGACGCCCCGCCCGAGATCGCCGGCTTCGCGCCGATCCCGAGGGAACCGCTCCCCTTCGAGAGCGTCCTGGTGGCCAGCGCCACGGACCCGTGGATCGAGCCCGACCGGGCGCGCGACCTGGCCCGGGCGTGGGGGTCGCGGTTCGTCGACGCCGGAGACGCCGGCCACCTGAACACCGACGCGGGCTTCGGGCCGTGGCCGGAGGGCGAGGCGCTCCTCGACGAACTGGCCACGGCGCGGTGAGGATCCAGGGTACGCCGTCGGGGGAGGAGCTGGTCGACCGGCTCCGCGACCGTCTCCCCGGCCTCGGCGTGGCCTCGCTCGAGCTGCTCGGCGAGGGCGACTTCTGCCGGGCGTGGCTCCTGAACGGCGAGCGGGTCGTCCGCGCTCCCCGGCACGGGGAGGCCGCCCGCGCCCTGGAGCGGGAGGCGTGCCTGCTGCCCCGGATCGCGCCCCTCCTGCCGGTCGCCGTTCCCCTGCCGGAGCTCGTGACGGGTCCGGAGCCCGGCGCCTGGCCGCTCTCGGTCCACGAGCGGGTGGAGGGCGTTCCTCTCGCGCGGGAGCGGTGGTCGGTTCTTCCGGAGGCGGAGCGCGCCGCTCCGGCCCGTCAGCTGGGGGGGTTCCTGGCCGCGTTGCACGGCGTCGACGTGTCGGCCGCCGCCGGCTGCGGGCTGGAGGAGATGGACCACCGGACGAGAGCGCGCGAGCTGCGGAGAGCGATCTCGAACGGATCGGGCCGGAAGCTCCCCGTCCCCCTGCGAGAATCGCTGGACGAAGTCCTGCGGGAGTACCGGGCCGGTGGCGCGGAATGGAGCTACCAGCCCGCGATCCTGCACGCCGA
>JAWVZN010000095.1:0-5855 GCA_033722155.1 Gemmatimonadota bacterium
AACAGCTCCTCCCCGTCCGGGCTCTCGAGCCGCGAGAACCGCACCGAGGGGTCGATCGAGAGGAGGTCGTTCGGTTTCAGCGTGGCGAAGACGTGCATGTCGGTCCCCTCGCCCACGACCGGATCGCCCGCAACGTAACCGATCCGTTCGTGGGCGAGGGGACCGACATGCACGTCTTCGCCACGCTGAAACCGAACGACCTCCTCTCGATCGACCCCTCGGTGCGGTTCTCGCGGCTCGAGAGCCCGGACGGGGAGGAGCTGTTCAGCGGCTACGTCCTTCGTACCCGCGCAACCTACAACTTCTCCCGCAAGCTCTTTCTCCGGTTCGTCGTCCAGTGGGACGACTTCGGCGAGGAGCTCGACGTGGAGCCCCTTCTCACCTACAAGATCAACCCGTTCACGCTCTTCTTCGTGGGCTCGAGCCAGACGTTCGAGCGCTTCGACGAGCACCGCGACGGCGACCTGACCCAGTCCGAGCGGCAGTTCTTCGCGAAGTTCCAGTACCTCTTCCGGATGTGAGGCCGGGGGCGGCCCGGGCGCCGGGCCGCCCCGACTTGCCGGACCCGCGCCCCGGTGCGATTCTCGGAGCGTGCGGCGCGGAATCCTTCCCCCGGCGACCGCTCTGGTCACGTCTGCTGGTGGGCGAGTTGCGGGTGCGCTGAGGTGAGGGCGCTCCGGATCCTCGCAGCGACGGCGGTTCTGCTGGGCGCGCCGCCCGCGATCGGCCTCGCCCAGCAGGTCGGGCCCCCCACCCGCGCGGAGCGGACGGACTTCCGGGAGACCTCGCGCTACGAGGACGTGGTCGAGACGATGACCGCGGTCGCGGAGGGGTCGGAGGCGATCGCGCTCGACACCCTCGGCTACTCCTTCGAGGGGCGGGCCCTCCCCATGGCGCGGTGGGGCGAGGGGCCGACCCGCACGCTCGTCTTCGCGAACATCCACGCGGGCGAGGTGGCGGGGAAGGAGTCGGCGCTCCTCCTGCTCCGCGACCTCGCCGGCGGCCGCCACGCCGGGTGGGCCGACCGGCTCACGGTGTGGGTCGCGCCGATCTACAACGCCGACGGCAACGAGCGGATCGCGCTGACGAACCGTCCGCTCCAGCACGGCCCGATCGGCGGGATGGGGATACGGAGCAACGCCCAGGGGCTCGATCTCAACCGCGACTTCACCAAGCTCGAGGCCCCGGAGTCGCGCTCTCTCGTCGCCTTCCTCGACGCGATCGATCCCCATCTCGTCGTCGACCTCCACACCACGAACGGCACGATCCACGGCTACGACCTCACCTACTCCCCACCGCTCCATCCCGACACCGACGAGGCGATCGTACGCTTCCTCCGAGACTCCCTGCTGCCGACAGTCACAAGGGCGATGCGGGAAGAGGGGGAGTGGCGCGCCTACCACTACGGCAACCTGCCCGACTTCGAGCGGTTGGAGGGACGCCGTGGGTGGTACACCTACGATCCCGGCCCCCGCTACAGCACCAACTACGTCGGGCTGAGAAACCGCCTGGCGATCCTCTCCGAGGCGTACGCCTACCTGTCCTTCGAGGAGCGGATCGACGTCACGCGCCGTTTCGTCGAGGAGATCCTCGACTTCGCCGCCCGCCACGGGGAAAGGATCCGCGAGATCGTCGACTCGGCGGACCGGCGCGCGGTACCGGGCGAGGATCTCGCGGTGGAGACGGAGTTCGCGCTGGTGGACGAGGACGCGGAGATCCTGCTCGGCGAGGTGGAGGAGGAGTCCCACCCCTACACGGGGGAGCCGATGCTGCGAAAGCGCGAAGTCGTCCGCGTCGAACGGATGCCGGAGTACACCGCCTTCCGGGCCACCGCCACCGAGACCGCCCCCGCGGCATACCTCGTCCCCTCCGGTCTCGAGGAGATGGCCGGGCGGCTCGAGGCGCACGGAGCGGGCTTCCATCGGCTCGCCGAGGCGCGGGAGCTCGACGTCGAGGTTTTCCGGATCGCGGCCTCGAGCGTGGCCGAGCGGGCGTACCAGGGTCACCGCCGACGGACTCTCGAGGGGAGCTGGGAGGAGGCGCGAAGGACGGTGCCGGCCGGCACGATCGTGGTGCCGATGGACCAGCCGCTGGCCCGGCTCGCCTTCCAGCTCCTCGAGCCGCGCGCGCCCGACGGCTTCGCCGCCTGGAACCTCCTGGACGGGGTCCTCGAGGGCTCCTCCGAATACCCGATCATCCGGACCTTCAAGCGGCTCCCCGCCCCCGCGCGGTGAGGGAGCTCTTCTGGAACGCGAGCGAGGGACGGCTCCGCGCCGGCTGGCGTCTCCTGCTCGCGTTCTTCGCCACCGGCATGGCCGCCTGGGGGGTCGGGACCGTTCTCGCCGCCGTCGCGGGTGGTGGGTTGTGGGTGGGCGTCGTCGCGGCGACGATCGGGATCACGTCGGGGGTGTGGGCCGCCAGCCGTGGGCTCGACCGGCGCCCGCTCGTGGATCTCGGCCTGCGGATCGACCGGGAGTGGTGGGCCGACCTCGCCTTCGGCCTCGCGCTCGGGGTCGCGCTGGCCGGCGTCGTCTTCACGATGGAGATCGTCCTCGGCTGGGTCGTCGTGACCGGCCACACGGTCGACAGCAGCCCCGATCTCGGATTCGTCCCGATGTTTCTCGCGACCACGGCGCTCTTCGTCGCGGTCGCGTGGTACGAGGAGCTCGCCTTCCGCGGCTACCTGATCTGTAATCTCGCCGAGGGGACGCGGGGGTTGTGGGGGCGGCGGAGCGCGGTCGCCGCCGGAGTGGTCGCCTCCGCGGCGCTCTTCTCCGCCGGCCACGCAGCCAACCCCAACGCCACGGTGGAGGGGGCGGTGGGGATCCTGGCGGCGGGCCTGTTGATCGGGTTCGCGTACGCCTGGACCGGTTCGCTGGCCCTGCCGATCGGCCTCCACGTGACGTGGAACCTGGCCCAGGGCGCGATCTTCGGCCTTCCGGTCAGCGGGGTCACCACCCCGGCGCGGTGGATCGTGGTCGAAGAGCGGGGACCGGACCTGTGGACAGGCGGGCCCTTCGGCCCGGAGGCGGGCCTCACCGGCGTGGCGGCGATGGCGATCGGCGCCGCGGCCGTGTTCGTGTGGGTCCGGCTCCGCCGGGGAGAAGTGTCGCTCCGCCTCTCGATCGCCGAGCCTCCGGATCGTTGACCGACCGCGCCGGGTCGGATAGCGTGAGAGGGTCGAATTCCACCCTTCGCTCCAGCCCGAAGGAGGCACCCTCTTGACTCCGTACGCTCGCGCATCGTGGATTCTGGTGGCCCTGCTCGCTCTCGCGGCCTCTCCCCTGGCGGCCCAGACGGACGGCCCCGCCGTCCTGCACGTCGAAGACGTCGAGTGGACCGAGGTGTTCCCCGGCGTGGAGTTCGGCGCCGTTACCGGCGACTGGGAGCAGGGGGCCCACGGCAAGCTGGTGCGGTTCGCCCCGGAGCTCGCCTCCCCGATGCACACCCACACCCACGCCTATCACGGGATCGTGATCTCCGGCACGGTGCAGAATCCCTTCGAGGGCGAGGAGGATCCGCCCGAAATGGGGCCGGGGGACTACTGGTACGTGCCCGGCGGTGCGCCCCACGTCACCGCCTGCGCGAGCGCGGAGCCGTGCCTCTTCTACACCCACTCCGACCACGCATGGGACATCCAGCTGACGGAGACGGAGGCGCCGGCCGGGGAGTGACCGGCCGCCGGCGAGCCGGATGAGCGGGCCCCGCCGCCTCGACCTCGACGCGTGGGAGCGGCGGGAGCACTTCGCGTTCTTCCGCGATTACGACCAGCCGTTCTTCAACCTGTGCGCGGAGGTGGACGTCTCCTCCGCGCTCGCCCGCTGCCGGGGGGGTGGCGGGCCGTCGTTCTCGGTGACGGTGCTGTTCCACTCGACCGCCGCCGCGAACGGGGTGGAGGCGTTCCGGTACCGGATCCGCGGGGACGGGGTTGTCGTCCACGACGTGATCCACGCCGGGACCACCGTGCTGCGGCCCGACGGGACCTTCGGCTTCGCCTACGTCGATTACGAGGGCTCGCTGGAGGCGTTCGCGGAGGCCGCCGAGGAGGCGTTCGTGTCGGCCCGGCGGTCGGATCGGGCGCTCGATCCCCGGGACGAGCGTGACGACCTGATCCACCACACCGTGATCCCGTGGATCGCGTTCACGAGCATGGCCCACGCCCGCCGCCACGATCCGGAGGACTCGGTTCCCAAGATCTCCTTCGGGCGATATCACGGAGACGAGGGAGCCGAGCGGATGCCGGTCTCGGTGGAGGTGCACCACGCCCTGATGGACGCGCTCCACGTCGGCCGGTTCCTCGATTCGTTCCAGGAGCGTCTCGACGGGTGACCTCTCACGGCGCGGCTCGAACGATGAACGCTTCTCAGCATTCCGCGGAGTAGCGGGCGAGCACGAACTCCCAGCCGGGGCCGTACTGCTCGCGCGTCTCCTCGGCGTTCTCCCCGAGGCGCTCCCAGCCGGTGTGGAAGACCGCGACCCGGGTGCCACCCCGCTCGGGGGTGAAGGTGATCTCGACGTCCTGCCGGGTGGCGTCGGGGCGACCCGGGTGCCACGTGAATGCCAGGCGCCGCGGAGGATCCCAGGCGGTGATCGTTCCCCACAAGTGCTCCTCGCCGTCCCTCGTGGTCTCGTAGAGACGACCGCCGACGCGCGGTTCCACGGCGCACGTCACCGCCTTCACGGGGTCGCAGGCGTGGGTCTCCAGGGGCCACCACTCGTCGATCCGCTCGGTGAAGCGATGAAACGCGATGTCCGGGTCCCAGGGAACTTGGATGGATCGCTCCACCGGCGGGACGCGGGTCTCGGCTTCGCTCATGGCTCTGCTCCTTCCTCCCCGAAATCGGCGGAGGCGAACGCTTCGAGGACGTCCTCCCACAGGGTCTCGACGTACTCGCGGAGCGGCGCGAGGCCGGTTGGATCGGGGTAGTAGAGGTGACGTGTTCCCTCGCGCCGGAACCGGACGAGCCGTGACTTCGACAGCACCTTCAGATGCTGAGAGACGGCGGGCCTGCTGATCGGCACCGCCTCGGCCAGCTCGGCCACGGACCGGGGCCGCTCCCGAAGCATCTCGTAGATCGCCCGTCGAGACGGATCGGCGAGGGCGTCGAGGGAAGATTCGTAAGGCATAACTAACGGTAAGTATATGCTAACTAAATCTCGCGAGTCAAGCGAAGGGAAAACCAGTGTACGCGGGGTGACGGCGAGCCCACGGGCCACGAGGCATTCTCGATCCGGATCGATCCGGGAAATGGAAACGTTGGAGCAGGGAGGCGATCGATGGCCACGACGGGAGAGCGCACTACGGCGACCGCGGCGGGCACGTTCGAGCTCGGCGACGGCGTCCGGGTGAACCGGATGGGGTACGGCGCGATGCGGATCACCGGGGAGGGGGTGTGGGGAGAGCCCGACGACCACGACGAGGCGAAGCGGGTGCTGCGTCGCGCGGTCGAGCTGCGGGTGAACCTGATCGACACCGCCGACTCCTACGGCCCCGACGTCTCCGAGGAGCTGATCGCCGAAGCCCTCCATCCCTATCCCGACGACCTCGTCGTCGCCACCAAGGGAGGCCACACCCGCCCCGGTCCCGGCGAGTGGGTCCCGAACTGCCGCCCGGAACATCTCCGGGAGGCGTGCGAGGGGAGCCTGCGGAGGCTGAAGGTGGAGCGGATCGACCTGTATCAGCTCCACACGGTGGATCCCGACGTTCCGTACGAGGAGTCGGTCGGGGCGCTGAAGGACCTGCAGGACGAGGGGAAGGTCCGCCTGATCGGAATCTCCAACGTGAGCGTGGACCAGCTCGAGACCGCGCGGGAGATCGTCGACGTGGTCACCGTGCAGAACCGCTACAACCTGGA
>JAWVZN010000096.1:0-5761 GCA_033722155.1 Gemmatimonadota bacterium
CCCCCCGGGCGCCCGCGCGCGCGCCCCGCGCGCCCGCGCTGCGGCCCCGGTACCGCAAGACCGCCGGCGCCGCCGCGCGGCCATGAGCGGCGGGGTGGTGAAGCAGGCGGACGAGGAGCCCGCCCGGAGGGTGGAGACGGGCCGCTCCACCCGGATGCAGATCCTCCTGGGCGAGGAGGACGGCGCACCCGACTTCACGATGCGCCGCTTCGTCATGGAGGCGGGCGGCGGCATGCCCCGCCACACCAACGAGGTGGAGCACGAGCAGTACGTCCTCCGGGGGCGCGCGAGGATCGGCATGGGAGAGGAGGTCCACGTGGTCGAGCCGGGCGATGCGGTGCTGATCCCCGCCGGAGTCCCCCACTCCTACGAGGTGGTGGAGGGCCCCTTCGAGTTCCTGTGCATGGTCCCGAACCGACCCGATCGGATCGCGGTGCTGGAGCCGGACGGCTGACACCGGTCCCGCCCGGGCGTATTTTTCGGGGGCCATGGTGTACTTCCTGATCCCCGCCTGGGAGGAGGAGGAGACCCTCGGGCTCCTCCTCTACAAGATCCGCCGCGTGATGGCCGAGGAGCATCGCGATTACCTCGCCGTGGTCCTCGACGACGGCTCCGCCGACGAGACCGCGGAGGTCGCCGAGCGATACCGCTCCTTCCTGCCGGTGAAGGTGCTCCGCCACGCCGAGAACCGGGGCCTCGGCCCCTCGCTCGACCGCCTGGTGCGGGAGGCGGTTCGGCTCTCCCGGTACCCGGAGCGCGATATCGCGATCACCCTGGAGGCCGACTTCACGTGGTCGCCCGACGCGGTGCCGGAGATGGTGCGGGAGATCGAGGCGGGCGCGGACGTGGTGATCGGCGCCCGAACGCATCCCGAAAGCGAGATCGAGGGGATGCCGCTCGGCAAGCGCGTCACGGCGCGCCTCGTCTCCACGGTGCTGCGCGCGGTGATGCCGCTCCCCGGGGTCACCGACTACACCTCGACGTTCCGCGCCTACCGTGTCGGCACCCTCAAGCGCGCGATCTCCACCTTCCAGGAGGGCCTGCTCACCACGCGGGGCGGGGCGGCCAACGTCGAGCTGCTGCTTCGCCTCGGACGGTTTCATCCGACCTTCGCCGAGGTGCGGGCGAAGGGCAGGTACGACATCCGCCATCGCGACTCGCGTCACCGGCCGGGCCGGGAGGTGCGCACCCGGCTCGCCCTCACCGGACGGGTGGATCGGGTCGCCGCTCCGCCCGGCTGAGAGGGCTCCGGCGGGTGGAACATTCCCCCTCCGCCGCTCGTATCAATCCCACGATGCAGCGAATCCTGACCATCCTGGGCCTGACCCTCTCGCTGGCGGTCACCGTGCCCCTGCGAGCGCAGAACGGCTCGAGCAACCCCTCGCTCCCCGAGGCCCCCTTCGCTCCCGGGGAGCGGATGGAGTACGAGGTGAGCTACGGCGTGGTGCCGGCGGGGACGATGAGCCTGTCGATCGACGACCTCGTGACCTACGAGGGCCGCCCCGCCTACCACATCCTCTTCGACGCGGAGACGAACCGGGCGGCCTCCTACGTCTTCCAGATCGACACCCACGAGGAGTCGTGGCTCGACGCGGAGCGGTTCCACTCGCTCCGCTACCGGAAGCGCTCGATCGAGGAGGGGGAACGGAGGGTGCGGGACTACCGCTTCGACCAGCGACGCCACCTCAGGATCGAGCCCGACGGCGAGACGAAACCGGCCAGCGAGAACGCGGTGGACCAGCTCTCCTTCATCTACTTCCTCCGGCAGCTCCCCCTGGAGCCGCGGATGAAGATCGTGCTCACCAACCAGGCCGACCCCGACGACAACCCGGTCGTGGTCCGGGTCCGGAAGAGGGAGCGGATCAAGGTGCCCGCGGGCTCCTTCGAGACGCTCGTCCTCGACATGGAGGTGAAGACCGACAGCGGCGTGTTCAAGAAGGGCGGCGAGAACCGCATCTGGGTAACCGACGACGATCGCAAGGTCCCGGTCCGGATCTCGAGCAAGATGGGCCTCGGCTCGTTCAGGGCGCAGCTCGTCGAATACGACCGCGGCACCCCGATCGCCTCCCGCTGACACCGACTCCGGCGACCCCGCCGGAGCCCTCCTTCCCCCCCGACGGCTACCGCCGCTGGCGCGCGGACGATCGCGACGTCGTCGCGCTGGAGGCGGCGGCCGACGCGGTCGCGGCGGCGCTGGAAGAGGCGCCGACCCTCCACGCGTGGGCGGAGCGCCGGGCCGAGCGGACCGTGAACGGGGGTCGGGGGCCTCTCCACGTCGCCCGCCTCGGCGAGATCGAGGTCGCGATCCGCCACTACCGTCGAGGCGGATGGATGGCCCCGCTGCTCGGCGACCGCTACCTGGATCGGCCGCCGCGCCCCTTCCGGGAGCTCGTCGTCAGCGAGCGCCTGCGCTCCGCCGGGGTGTTCACCCCCCGGGTGGTGGCGGGCCTCGCGGTCTCCGCGCGGCCGGGCTACCGGGCCGATCTCGCCACCGAGTGGCTTCCGGGCGGCGAGTCCCTGGAGTCGATCCTCGCCCCGGAGGCGCTCTCCTCCGACGAGCGGACGGAGGCGATCGAGGCGTGCGGGGAGACCGTCGGCGAGGCCCACGCCGCGGGCCTCGACCATCCCGATCTCAACGTGTCGAACCTCCTCCTGCGCCGCGAAGCCGGCGGCGCGTGGTCGGCGGCCCTGCTCGACCTCGACCGGGCCCGCGTCGGGCCGCCGGACCGCTCCGCGGCCCGGAGGAACCTCGACCGCTTCGAGCGCTCCCTCCGGAAGGCGCTGCGGGCCGATAGGATCCGGTGGACCGAGAAGGACCGGGAGGCGTTCGCCGAGGGATACCGACGCGGTCGATCCGGATGACTCGGGCCGGCCGGAGGCGTCAGCCGGGCGGTGGGGCGACCGGCGAGCCGGAGGAGTCGAGCGGGCCCCCCTCCCCTTCGAACCACCCTCCCCCCGTCACCCGCTCGAGCCACGCCATGCCGACGAGCAGCGAGAGGCTTCCCAGCACCAGGGCGGCCACCAACCCCGCCACGAACCATTGCGGCGAGATCCCGCCAGGAGCGTCTCCCACCGATCCGGCGTAGATGCCGAGCGAGATCGCGTTGAACGCCCCGTGGACGAGGATCCCGGAGAGCAGGGTGCGAGTCGTCATCACCACCCAGGCGAGTACCAGGCCGAGGAAGAACGTCGGCAGGATCTGCCAGGGATTGTAGAGGTGGAACAGGGAGAAGAAGATCGCCGACCACCCGACCGCCGCCCTCGGGCCGCGGGAGCGGGCGAGCCCCTGCAGAACCACTCCCCGGAAGAGCGCCTCCTCCAGGATCGGCGCCACCACCACCGCCACGCCGACCGTGACCGCGAAGTCCACCGGGCCGGAGATCCGAAGCAGCTCCCTCAGGGTCTCCTCGAAGGCGGCGGGAACGGGCACGAGCTTCTGCATCACGACGTACAGCTCGCCGAAGACGGTGATCGCCCCGATCAGCACGAGGCCGAGCGGCAAGAGGGTGGCCGGCTCCAGCCGCCCGAGCAGCAGGGCGCGACGCCACCCCAGGCGGGTGCGGGCCACGGCCCAGCCGATCGCCGCGACCAGGGCGAGTTCGGTCGGCAGCGCCATCCTGAGCATCTCGGGCCAGTTCGGGAAGGCCACCATCGTCCCCACGGCGAGGATCGCCGCGAGCACCAGGGTCGCCAGCAGCAGGCCGACGGTCCGGGGTAGGTCGGGGTACGGGTCCACGGAGTCCAGGAACCCGCCCCGCTAGCGCTCGATCGTGAAGAAGAGCTCTCGTCCCTCTCGGGTCACGCTCACGTTGATCTCACGGTTGTCCTCCCACGACTCGGTCAACCGCCGCTGCGCCCGCTCCACGTCCTCCACCGAACGCCCCTCGATGGTGCGGAGCAGGTCTCCCTGTGCCACCCCGGCCCGATCCGCGGGAGATCCGCGGTCCACGTACGCTACGAAGACCTCTCCCCCGTAGCTCTCCCCCAGGGAAACCCCGTATTCGGTTCCGGTCAGGTTCTCCCCGCCTCCGGGGGCCCGGCCGGCCGGGGCGCCTGCCTCGCGGGCGTACCGCTCCTTCACCGCGAGGATCCCGCTCCCGGGAGGGTTGCGCCGGAGGAACTCCGTCAGCGGCCGGGCCTCCGAGAGGCGCCACCGCCGCATCAGCTCCTCCACCACGAACGCGTGGCTCGGGTTCAGGCTCCGCCACCACTCGTGCCCGACGGCGTCCATGAGGCGTTTCCTGCCCCACGTGTCGATCAGCGCCGCGTACACCACCCAGTTGACCATCGACTCCACCTCCAGGGCGCCGGGGGCGAGGAGCGGGTGGTCGTACGCCTCGTCCCGCTCCTCCTCGCGCAGGAAGGGGGGATCGTCGAGGAGGTAGTGGGCGAGCTGGTGGACCAGGAGCAGGACGCGGAGGTCGGGCTCGTCGGGCACCGGCGCCTCGCGGCTCCCGTCACGGACCGCGTCGAGGGCCAGAACCAGCGGGTACTCGATCGAGACGACGGGCCAGTGACGGACCGGATACACCTCGATGTCGCCGTAGCGCCACCGGAGCCCGGCGAGCCGGGCGATCCTCCCCAGCACGGCCGGCCCCCGGCGGCTCCACCACCGGCGCAGCTCCTCGGACTCCTCCCGGACCCATTCGGCGTCCCCCTCGAGCCGCTCCCCGGCGCCCTGGTAGCGGGCGGGGTAGACGATCGGGACCAGCTCCTCGGCCCCGATCCGGAAGCGAACCTCCGGCACCGGGGCGTCGGCGGCCCGCTGGGCGAGCCCCGAAGCCGGCGCCATCAGCGCGGCGATCACCGCGGCCGACCACGCGACGCACCTCATATGACCTCCCTGGTGGGGACCACTATATTTTCGCTCTCCTTCGCTTCATCCGTTTCTTCCCGAAGCCGGGAAACCGATTTCCATGCCTGTCCAGGAAAAAGACGTCATTCGCGCAATCCGAAAAGTCAAGGATCCCGACACGGGCAAGGATCTCATCTCGCTCGGTCGGATCAAGGAGCTGAACCTCGACGACGGGCGGGTGAACTTCAACGTTCTCGTCGATCCGCAGCGTCCGCTGTCGGAAACCGTGCTCCAGGAGCTGAAGGCGGAGATCGAGAGCCTCGCCGGCGTCGAGGAGGTCGCCATCCGCCTGCAGGAGGAGCCCGGAGCGGCCGCGGGGCCGGCGAAGAAGCCTTCGCCGCAGGAGCCGATCGCGGGCGTGAAGCGGATCCTCGCGGTCGCCAGCGGCAAGGGCGGGGTCGGCAAGTCGACGGTCGCGGTGAACCTCGCCCTGGCGATCGCCGCCCAGGGCCAGCGGACCGGCCTGCTCGACGCCGACATCTACGGCCCGTCGATCCCGGTGATGACGGGGATCGAGGGGGAGCAGCCCGAGGTGACCACCGACAAGCGGATCCGCCCGCTCCGGAAGTTCGGCCTCTCCCTCATGTCCCTCGGTTTCCTGGTCGAGGAGGAGACGCCGATGGTGTGGAGGGGGCCCATGGTCCACTCGGCGGTCACCCAGTTCCTGCGGGAGGTGGAGTGGGGAGAGCTCGACTGGCTCGTGGTCGATCTTCCCCCCGGCACCGGCGACGCCCACCTCACCCTCACCCAGGCGGTCCCGATCGACGGGGCGGTGATCGTCACCACCCCCCAGGAGATCGCCCTGATCGACGCCAAGAAGGGGATGCGGATGTTCGACAAGGTGGGCGCCCCGGTGGTGGGGATCGTCGAGAACATGGGAACGTTCGTGTGTCCCGACTGCGGCTC
>JAWVZN010000097.1:0-5701 GCA_033722155.1 Gemmatimonadota bacterium
GGCGAAGGAGATCGAGCCCGGGATGCCGGAGGTGTACTTCCTCGAGGGGCTCGTCTATCGGGACGCCATCGGCGACACCGCGCGCGCCGAAGAGGCGTGGGAGCGCTTCCTCGCCATGGTCCCCGAGGACTCGCCCCAGGCGGCCTCCGTCCGCCAGTGGCTGGCGGAGCTCCGCGGCGGGGCCCCGCCGGACACCGCCGCGGAAACGGGTGCGGACGTTCCCGATGCCCCCGTTGAACCGCCGACCGAAGGCCGGTAGCTTGAGGCCCGTCATGACGCGACGATCGACCACCCGCGCGAACCCGATCCTGCTCGCCCTCCTGCCGGCCGCGCTCCTCCTCGGGTGCGGTGGCGGGGAGGGAGGGGAAGCGGCCGAGGGGGACACCGCCCCCGAGGAGACCGCCTCCGCCCCCGACACCCTGCCCGCCTCCGTACCCGCGCTCGACGTCGAGGAGGGGGTGGTCGTGATCACCCCCGGGCGGGTCCGCGAGTGGCAGAGCGAGGGCGAGGAGTTCGTCCTCGTCGACGCCCGCGACCCCGTCCAGTTCGCCCAGGAGCACCTCCCGGGCGCGATCAACGTTCCCTACGTGGACATCCGTGCCGGCGGAAACCTGCCCCCGAAGGACGCCACCATCGTCGTCTACTGCTCCGACGTGGAGTGTCCGATCTCCCGCTACGCCTACCGCTCGCTCGAGGCGCTGGGCTACTCCCGCGTCTACGACATGCGGGCGGGGCTGCAGGGATGGAAGGCCGAGGGATTTCCCACCGTGATCGGAGAGGAAGGCGAGCGGACGGCCTCGTAGCCGGCGATCGATGGCCCGCGATCCCATGACCGCCCCGCTCCGCTACTACATCGAGACGTACGGCTGCCAGATGAACGTGTCCGACACGGAGCTGATGGCGGGCGTCCTGAAGGGCGAGGGCCACGAGCGGGTCGACGACCCCGGCTCGGCCGACGTCCTGATCGTCAACACGTGCGCGATCCGCGACCACGCCGAGCAGCGCGTCATCGGCCGGGTCGGCCAGCTGAACCGCCACAAGCTGGAGCGGCCGGAGGTGCGCCTCGGAGTGGCCGGCTGCGTCGCCAAGGAGCTCGGCCGGGAGCTGCTCGACACCGCCGCCCACGTGGACTTCGTGGTGGGTCCCGACAGCTACCGGCATCTGCCGGAGATCCTCGACCGGACCGGCGAGGGCGAGCGGGTGGTGTACGATCGGTTCAACCGGAGCGAGAACTACGAGGATCTCGAGCCGTACCGCCTGGAGAACTTCGCCGTCTGGGTCACGATCATGCGGGGATGCGACAAGTTCTGCAGCTACTGCATCGTCCCGTTCACCCGCGGCCGGGAGAAGTGCCGCTCGCTCGAAGGCGTCGTCGACGAGGTGGAGCGGGCGGTCGACGAGGGGGCGAGAGAGGCGACGCTGCTCGGCCAGAACGTCAACTCGTGGACCGACGGCGAGCACGACTTCCCCGATCTGCTGGCCGCCGTCGCGGAGGTGCCCGGGCTCCGGAGGCTCCGCTTCACCACCAGCCACCCGTGGGACTTCACCCGAAAGCTCGTCGACACGATCGCCGCCCACGACACCATCATGAACCACGTGCACCTGCCGGTGCAGTCGGGATCGGACCGGGTGCTGGCGGCGATGAAGCGCGAGCACACCGCCGCCTGGTACCGCGAGCGGATCGCGATGCTCCGCGAGACAGTTCCCGACTGTGCCCTCTCGACCGACGTGATCGTGGGCTTTCCCGGCGAGACGGAGGAGGACTTCCGGGCGACCCGGGCGCTGATGGAGGAGGTCCGGTACAACTCCGCCTACATCTTCATCTATTCGCCCCGCCCCCACACCCCGGCGGCCGAGATCGACGAGGGGCTGGTGCCCCGGGAGATCGCTGTCGAGCGGCTCGAGGCGCTCAACGAGCTGCAGCGCTCCATCGGCGCCTCCCACCTGCTCGAGAAGGTGGGCACCACCCAGGAGGTTCTCGTCCAGGGGGAGGCGAAGAAGGGCGAGGACATGCTCTCGGGGTGGACCGAGCACCGGGAGACGGTCGTCTTCGAGGGCGGCCCGGCGATGGTCGGCAAGATCGTGCCGGTCGAGATCACGGGTCTCTCCGGGATCACCCTCCACGGGGAGGTCACCCACCAGCGCGCGCTCTACGAGCTTCCGATGGTCGCCGCGGGCTGAGTCGGACGTGCAACGGCGAACCGTCCTGCTGATCGTCGCGGCGATCCTGCTGGCGGCGCTGCTCGTCGTCTTCGGTCTCTACAATCGCGGTAACCCGGTGATCCTGGACTTCGGCCTCGTGCGATGGAGGGGCGAGGCCGTGCTCGCGCTCTACGGTGCGATCTTCCTCGGCCTGGCGCTCATGTTCCTGATCGGCCTGCCGGCGGACCTCGCCACCCGGCGGGAGCTCCGCCGGCTCCGCCGGCGGGTGGACGAGCTCGAGCGCGAGGAGCCCGCGCGGGAGCCCCCGGCCCGGGAGCCGACCGCCTAGGAGCGCTCCCCGCCCGGACCGTCGGCCCCCCGACGGTCCCGCATCTTCCCTCGTCCCGTCCATCGCCCCCGGTCGCGCTCGGCCCCGCCGCACCGTTCGGGTCCGCCTTTTGCACCCACCCGCCACACCGCCAGGCCTCCGCTTCCCTCGCCCGCGACGTGCAGGGACGATCCCGTTTCCAGAGCGCAGGGCACCACGACGTCGGCCGTGGGCGCCATGGCGCGAGCCGCGGTCCCGCAGCCGTCTGTCCGGCGGCGATCGCTGTCGCGGTCCTCGTCCCCGCCGGCCTTCTGGCGGCCTACGGCCGGCCGACGGCGGGCCTGGCGGCGCTCGGCGTCGGCGGGGTCGCCCTGGTCGGACGATCCGCCTGGAGCCCGGGACGATCGAGGGCCCGGATCGCCTGGGGCGTGCTCGTCCTGGCGCTCGGCCTCCGGATCGTCCTGGCGGTGGGATCGGCGCGGGACGATGCTCGCGCCTGGCGGCGTGCGGCGTCGTCGGGGGCGTCGTGGCCGGGCGCGTACGGGGTGGAGGTGGAGTCCTCGAGGGAGCTCCCCGGCGGACGGTGGTCGGCCCGGGGGCGGGTCGTCCGGGGCCGCCGACCCGCGGTGGGAGCGATCCTCTCGTGGCGCGGAGACGAGCCGCCGCGCCCCGCCCCCGGAGAGCGATGGGAGCTCCGGGGCCGGCTCGCGCCCGAGCCCCCGCGAGCGCGGGTGGGCGCCCGGTTTCCCCCCGGGGGGCTCGGACCCGGAGGGCGTCGAGGAGTGCTGGAGGAGTCGCGCGCGATCGTCCGGAGCGGGGCCCGCCCTCCGCTCCTCGCGACCGCCGAGCGTCATCTGCGCGACAGGATTCGCTTCCGCTTCGGAAGTCTGGCGCCGATGGCGACCGCGCTGCTGCTCGGGGATCGCCGCGGGCTCGACCCCGCCCTGGTCGACGCCTTCGCCGTCTCCGGCGCGCTCCACCTGCTCGCCGTCTCGGGCCTCCACGTGGGGTTTCTGGCCGCGATCGTCCTGTGCGGGCTCCGGCTCTGCGGAGCCCGCCGTTCCACCCGCACCCTCTCGGCGACGGCGATGCTGGTCGGGTACGCGGCGCTCGTGGGCGGGCGCGTCTCAGTGTTGCGGGCCACCGTGATGACGGTGGCGTTTCTCGCCGCCGGCGCGGGAGAGCGGAAGGTGTCCCCGTGGCAGGCGTGGGGCGTGGCCGCCGTGGCGCTGCTGGCCTGGGACCCCCTCCGGCTGCTCGAGCTGGGCTTCGCGCTCTCCTTCGCGGCGGTGGCCGGCCTGATGGCGGTGGCGGGCCCGTGGGAGCGATGGATCACGCGGTCGGGAGGGAGTCCGAAGAGAACCCGGATCGTACGGCTGATAGCGGGCGGTCTCGCGGCGACGAGCGCGGCCACGGTGGCGACCCTGCCGATCCAGGCCGCCGCCTTCGGATGGGTCGCGCCGGCGGGTTTTCTCGTCAACCCGGCCGCGGTACCGCTGGCGGGGGCGGGACTCCCCCTCACTTGGGCGGCCCTCGCGGTCGATGCGATCAGCCTCGAGGTGGTGGCGGGCCCGGTCGCCCACGTCGCGTCGATGGCCCTGGGGACCCTGCGAGCTCTCGTGATCGCCGCGGCCACCCGGCCCGTGGTGTGGGTCCCCGGCCCGGTGGGGTGGGGCGTGGTGGGGATCGTGGCCCTCGCCGTCGCGTGGACGACCGTCCGGCGGCGCCCGGCTCAGGCGTTCCTGCTCGCGGCGTGCGGCGCCGGCGTGATCCTCGCCGTCGGCGGGGATCGCGATCCGGAGCGACTGGAGGTGGCGTGGCTGGACGTGGGCCAGGGTGACGCGATCGTGCTCCGGCTGCCGGGAGGGGAGACGTGGCTCGTCGACGCGGGTCCCGCCGATCCGTACGGAGATGCCGGCCGACGGGTGGTCGTCCCCTTCCTCCGTCTCCACGGGGTGAGCGGGCTGGGGATGCTGGTCACCACCCATGCCGACCTGGACCACGTCGGAGGGGCCGCGAGCGTGGTGCGCTCCCTTCCGGTCCGGCGGTGGGGAAGCGCCGGCCCGATCGCCGGGGGCGACGCCTGGCTCGGCCTGCTCGCGGCGACCGGGCCCGGCGGCGGGCCGCCCCGCGCCGATCGCCTCCTCGCCGGCCGGCGCCTCCGCCTCGGAGGGGTGAGCGTCGACGTCCTGCATCCCGATGCCGCCTGGATCGGGGCCGATCCCTACACGGCCCGGATCTCCGGAAACGAGGCCTCGGTGGTCCTGCTGGTCACCGACGGGGCGTGCCGGCTGCTTCTGACCGGGGATCTGGGGCGGCGCGGCGAGCGCCACCTGGTCGAGACCCTGGGAGACTCCCTGCGGGCCGGCCTGCTCCACGTGGGCCACCACGGCAGCCGCCACAGCTCCACCGCCGCCTTTCTGGAGCGGGTGGCGCCCCGCCACGCGGTCGTGTCGGTGGGATCTCGCAACCGCTTCGGCCATCCGCATCCCGACGCCCTGGCGCGTCTTCGCGCCGCGGGCGCGACCGTGCACCGGACCGATCGGAGCGGTACCGTCATCGCGCGGTGCACCCGCCGGGGGTGGCGGATCGGGGGAACGTCCCCCTGAGGAGCCGGCACGCCGTCCGGGCGGATGTCCCCCGGGGCCGGAACTTTCCTGCAGGCGTTCCGGTATTTCAGGCCGGACCCGATCCTCGAGAAGGAGACCCTCTCATGCCCGATTCCGCCCCCGCCCCCGCCACCTCCGCGAGCCTGGCCGAGCGGAACGAGCGGATCCGGAGGGAGAGCGCCTTCACGCGGACGCTGCTCGACGAGGTGGGGAGGGTGGTCGTGGGCCAGCAGGAGCTCCTGGAGGGGCTGCTGATCGGGCTTCTGTCGGACGGCCACGTGCTGCTGGAGGGCGTTCCCGGCCTCGCCAAGACCCTGGCGGTCCGCACCCTGGCCGCCGCGATCCAGTGCGACTTCCAGCGGATCCAGTTCACGCCGGACCTCCTTCCGGCCGATTTGCTCGGCACCACGATCTATCACCCGCAGCGGGGCGAGTTCGCCGTCCACAAGGGGCCGGTCTTCACCAACCTGCTGCTGGCCGACGAGATCAACCGTGCCCCGGCGAAGGTGCAGTCGGCGCTGCTCGAGTCGATGCAGGAGAAGCAGGTCACGCTCGGCGACACCACCCACTCGCTGGAGGAGCCCTTCCTGGTGCTCGCGACCCAGAACCCGATCGAGCACGA
>JAWVZN010000098.1:0-5681 GCA_033722155.1 Gemmatimonadota bacterium
AAGCTGTGAGGCGCGGCCCCGGGGCGCGGGCTCTCGCGGGCGTCGTGGCCCTTCTGGCCGCGACGCTCCTGCTGGCGGCGGCCTGCCTCTACACGCCGCCGGAGCGGCTCCCCTCCTCGGCGTAGATCTTCGCCGGCAGGGGCGTGGTGTTGGAGATCTCGAGCGTCACGTGCCCCTCCCACTCGGGCTCGAAGGGGGTCACGTTCACGATGATGCCGCAGTTCCGGGTGAAGACGCCGGCGGCCAGCGCGAAGTTGCCGGCTTCCGGAACCGTGAGGCAATACACGTCGTGGTCCCCGGGAAGTTCCGTCACGCGCTCGATCCTGTGGTTCTTCACCCACCCCACGCGCCTGGCAGCCTTCATCACGTCTGGAAAACGACGAAAGACCGACCGGTCGCAATCCAACAACCGCGCGGCGCCTCTGATGGATCCGGCCTTCTTCGGCGCGTTCCGGGCCGCCGACTCGCCGATGTCGGGTCGGAGCCGGATGGCGCGCGCGATCTCCCGCTGACGCTCGCGGCGCGTTCCATCGTCCCGCCGCCAGGCCCGCTTCTGGATCCGCGAGGCGCGCTCCCGCATAGCCGGGTCCTGGTAGTGCCGTCGCATCGTCCGCGACTGTCGTCGGCGGCGCTCGGGGGTCCAGTTCTCCCTGTGCTTCCTTCGCAATCTCGCACGGATCTCGCGGTACTTCTCCTCGCTCCAGAACCGCTCCGCTCGACGACGCTGCTCACGCGAAAAATGCTTCCGCCACTCCGGGTCCTTCGTCCGCTCCTCGAGCGCTTCCCGGATCGCATCTCCGTGTGCCTCGGAGTCGAAGTCCTCACCGAAATTCTCCTCGTTGTGGAGCCGGACGTGCTCCTCCGCGTCCATTCTCTCGATGTTCCACGGGTTGTTGTTGCGGCGATCGAAATCCCTGTGGTGGCGGTGGGTGGTGCCGGGTCGATCTTCGTAGATCCCGTTTCTGACGTTCCACTCGTCGGCCAGCCGGTGGGTCGGGTAGAGATATCCGTTGAGGGGCTGATACACCATCTCGTAGCCACGAGCGACGTTTCGGTAGAGAGGCATGAGGGAGTCGCCGGGCCGCAGGTCGTCGGCCAGCACGACTCGCCCATCGCGAAGGAGGAATTCGTGATCCGGGGTGCAATGGATCTCTCTCCCGTTGTCGAGCTCCAGCTCGAGCAGGGCGTCACGCCCCACGTACCGGGGCGCTTCCAGTAGCGTGACCATGATCCGCCCGTAGCGACCCAGCGAATATCCCCAGAAGGCTTCCCCGTCCTCGGCTCGCTCGGCCATCTCCTTCAGCTTCGGGGTGGACCCGTCCACGAGAGCGACGCGCGTGTCGCCACGGAAGCAACGCGCATACGTCGATTTTCCGACGCAGATCGTGAGCACCGAGCGGGGGATCCGGAAGTACTCCACCGAGCGGGCCAGCGCGAACGAGTTGGGCGGGACCACCGCGACCTCGCCCTGGTAATGGACGAAGGAGCGCTCGTCGAAGCTCTTCGGGTCGACGGTCGCGGCGTACACATTGGTGAAGATCTTGAACTCGTCGGAGACCCGGAGGTCGTAGCCGTACGAGGAGAGACCATAGGAGATGACGCCCTCGCGCACCTGGTTCTCCTCGAAGGGCTCGATCATCCCGTGCTCCTTCGCCATCCGGGCGATCCAGTGGTCGGGGCGGATGCTCACCCGTCCTCCGGCCCGCCGGAAACCCGTCCACCCTCGCCGGCCTGGCCGAGCGCCTCGTTCATGCTCCCCGACCGGTACCCCTCGGCGTCGATCGCGACCCACACGTACCCCAGCGCCTTGAGCCGCGGGACGAGCTCGTCCGACACCGCGAGAAGTCGCTCCCGCCGCTCGGGCGGCACCTCGATCCGGGCCACGTCGCCGTGGTCCCGCACCCGGACCACGTCGAAGCCGAGCGCGCGGGCCGCCCGCTCCGCCCTGCCGACCCGCTCGAGGGCGGCCGGCGTGATCCGATTCCCGTAGGGGAAACGCGACGCGAGGCAGGCGTTGGCGGGCTTCTCGGCGGTCGGGAGCCCGAGCCGCCGGGAGAGCTCCCGCACGTCCGCCTTCGAGAGGCCGGCCTCGCGCAGGGGGCTCGCGATCCCCTGCTCGTCCAGCGCTTTCAAGCCGGGGCGCCAGTCGAGCTCGTCGTCCGCCTGGGAGCCGTCGATCACGGCGGCGTAGCCCCGCTCGGCGGCGAGCTCGCGGAGGTCCCCGTACAGGTCGGTCTTGCAGTAGTAGCACCGCTCGGGCGGGTTGGCGAGGAACCCCTCGTCCTCGAGCTCGCTCGACTCGATCCGCGCGTGGCGCGCGCCCAGCCGCTCGGCCAGCCGGACCGCCTCGTCGACCTCTTCGGCCGCGTAGGTGGGGGTGGCCGCGGTCACCGCGAGGACGTTCCCGGCGCCGAGGACCTCGAGCGCCTTGGCGAGCAGGAGCGTCGAGTCGACCCCGCCGGAGTAGCCGAGGACGACCGATCCGAGGCGCCGGAGGATCTCCTCGAGGCGCTCCTCCCTGGCGGCGAGATCCCCGTCGGCGACGGCGGGGTCGGTCGTCCCGGTCTGGGTCGCTCCGGCCATCGGCCGCGAAGGTAGCGCGCCGCCGGTCACGCCGCCCGCACCCCGTGCACCAGGACGACCCTGCCGGCGGGATCGGCCGCCAGGACCCGGGCGCCGTCGAGGCGGTGGTCCACCTCCAGGTGCTCCATCGTCCGCGCCAGGTCCTTCACCTTCGCCGCCGGGACGACGATCGCGTACCCGTAGATCCCGCCCGGATCCCGCTCCTCGACGATCCACTGGTGGTCGCCCACCGACAGCGGGCCCTCGCGGTCCTCCCCGGGCGGGACCACCCCCAGCGTGGCGAGGAACTCCCGCCAGGCCGCCGGATCGGGCGCCCCGGTGGTCACCCCGAGAAGGCCGGGCACCTCGAGGTCGCCCCGCTCCTTGCTCCGCCAGGCGAAGGGGCCCACCCGGCTCCGGGAGACGAGGACCTCCTTCGGGAGCGGGAAGAAGAGGTCGATCCGGGGCGCGGTGGGGCCGCGCACCGAGACCACCGTCCGGTTCCCCCACGTCTCCTCCTCGAGCGTCTCCCGGAGGGCGTCGGGCCACCGCTCGGCGGCCTCTCCGGCGTCCTCCGGAGGCGTCGCGACCCGCTCGGGGGAGAGCCCCCGCTCGGCGAGCCACCCGGCGACGCCCTCGAGGGTATGCGGCGCGAGCCGGAGCGTCACCGCCTCCTCGGCCTCCTCCAGCGCGCCCGCGTCCACGAGCTCGATCCGGTCCTCGCGGCCCCACCCCACCCTCCGGACGGGCCCGTCCCCGTCGTCGGGAGCCGGCTTCGCCTCCAGCGCCCAGCGGCAGAACTTGTCGGCCGGCTCGATCTCCCCGACCGGGAGGGTGAGCGCCTGGATGCGGAGGGCCTCGGACATCGGGCTCCCAACGTAGCCGCGGGGGGCGCGATCGTCACACGGTCGGGGGGGCGCGCCATGCCGCCTCCCTCACCGGAGGAGGCCGAACAGGGATCGGACCAGGCCGGCCTCGCGGAGGAAGCGGCTCGGCGGCGGAGCCCCGCGTTCGCGTCGGTAGGTGGCGAGCACGCTCTCGGTGGCCCGGGTGAGCCCCACGTAGAAGAGGCGCCGCTCGTCGTCGACCGGGGCGAGCTCGTGGGGGATCGTTCCGTCGTTGCAGCCGGCGAGCGCCACGTGAGACCACTGCCGTCCCTTCGCCTTGAAGTAGGTGGCGACCGGCAGGCCCCGCCCCGGCGTCCGGCCCGACGCCCCTCCGGGACCCGGCGGATGGCTCTCGTCGGTCCCCGCGGTCCGGCACGGGATTCCCCGTCCCTCCAGGCCCCCCGCCACCGCCGCCGCCTGCGCGTGCGTGCGGACCAGGACCGCCACCTCCTCCAGCCGGGCCCCCTCCCCCCGTCGGCTCCGCACCCACGCTCCGAGGGCGGCCGCCTCCTCCTCCGGCGAGGCGCACCGGCGCGCCTCGATCGACGCGCGGCCTTCCACGGTCGCCACGGGCCGCTTGGCGATGCGGCCGCGGTTGTGGCGGATCAGCCGGCCTGCGGCCCGCAGGAGGTTGGCGGGATTGCGGTAGTTGTTCCGCAGCTCGTGGGATTCCACGGGCCGGCCCAGGTGGCGCTCGAGCCCGACGATGTAGCGGGAGGTGCAGCCGCGGAAGCCGTAGATCGCCTGGTCGTCGTCGCCGGCGACCACGAGCGTGGCGTCCGACGCGATCGCACGCACCAGCTCGAAGTCGAGCCGGTTGACGTCCTGGAACTCGTCCACCACCACCTCGTCGAGCCCCTCCCGGACGTGGCGGCGGAGGCGGGCCGAGCGGCGCAGCGCAAGGCACGTGCGAAGCTTCTGGTCGTCGAAGTCGAGGCCCCGTCGGTCCCGCAGCGCCCGGTCGTAGGCCCGGTAGAGCCAGCTCCACGCCCGGGCGGCCTCGTGACCCCGGCCGTCGGCCTCGGGGTCCGGCGGCAGGTACGCGGCCAGCCGCGGGTCGTCCAGGAGAAGCCCGGCTACCCGGTCGGGGTCCGGCCCGCCGGGATCGACGAGCTCGTTCTTCAGCCGGGTGAAGAGGCTCAGGCAGGCCCCCGCCTCGACGTGGAGCGGAAGCGCCCACCGGAGATCCCGGTCGGCCGCCTCCAGCCGATCGAGCGCCTCCCCGGCGATCGTGAGCCGCTCGGCCTCCCCGATCACGCTCCCCGCCTCTTCCGGGATCCGCTCCCGCAGGGTCCGGTTCCCGAACGCGTTCAGGGTGGCCACCTTCGCCCCGGACGGATCCACTCCCCGGCGCCGGGCCTCGCGCTCCAGCCGCTCCGCCAGCGTGGCCGCGGCGGCTCGATCGAAGGTGAGCAGCAGGGTCGCCCCGGCGGAAATTCCCCGGGCGAGCCGCCGGAGCGTCCGTTCGACGATCGTTCTCGTCTTCCCCGAGCCCGCCGGCGCGACCACCCGGATCGTCCGCGCCCGGCTCTCCACGACCGCGCGCTGGAACGCGTCGAGCCGCGAGGAGGCGGAGGGAACGCTCAAGGCGACCGGAGGCTCACGTGGAGGTGGCGCTCACCTCGACCGGCGGGCCCCCGCCCCCCGGTCGAGCGAGCGGTGCTGGATCGCCTCCTCCAGGTGGGAGCACGCGATCCGTCGCTCTCCGGCCAGGTCCGCCACGGTGCGCGCCACCCGGACGACCCGGACGTGGGCCCGGGCCGAGAGGCCGAGCCGGTCGTGGGCGTTCTCGAGCAGCCGGCGCCCCTCGCGATCGAGCTCGCAATCGCCGGACTCCAGGACGTCGAGCTCGGCGTTGCGCCGGCCGTTCCGGCGCCGCTGGCGCTTCCGCGCGGCGACGACCCGCGCCCGCACCGCCGCGGAGGACTCCGATCGGTTCCCGTCGACGAGCTCGTCGTAGGCCACCCGCCGGACGGGAACGTGGAGATCGATCCGGTCGAGCAGCGGCCCGGAGATCCGGGTCCGGTACCGGACCCGGAGGTGGGGCAGGCACTCGCACCGCTCGTCGTTCTCGCCCCAGTGGCCGCACGGGCAGGGGTTCATCGCGGCCAGCAGCTGGAACCGGCACGGGAAGCGGAGACGCCACAGCGCTCGGCCGATCACCACCTCGCCGTCCTCCAGGGGCTGGCGCAGCCCCTCGAGGACGTCGCGCCGGAACTCCGGAAACTCGTC
>JAWVZN010000099.1:0-5552 GCA_033722155.1 Gemmatimonadota bacterium
CCCTGGGCCTCGCGGACCATCTCCACGATCTGCGCCAGCGCGGTGTCGCCGCCCACCTTGGTGGCGCGGAACACGAAGCTCCCGGACGCGTTGATCGTGGCGCCGATCACCTCGTCGCCGGGCCCCTTCTCGACCGGGATCGACTCGCCGGTCAGCATCGACTCGTCGACCGCCGAGTGGCCCTCGACCACGACCCCGTCGACCGGGATCTTCTCGCCCGGACGGACGACGACCTCGTCGCCGGGCGCCACGTCCTCGATCGGGATCTCCACCTCCTCGCCGTCGCGGCGGACCCGGGCGGTCTTCGCCCGGAGGTCGAGGAGCTTCCGGATGGCGGCCCCGGTCCGCCCCTTCGCGCGCGCCTCCATCCAGCGGCCCAGGAGGATCAGGGTCACGATCACCGCGGCCGACTCGTAGTAGACGGCGGGCTCGATCCCGGCGGCGAGGAAGACGCCGGGGAGAACGGTGGCCACCACGCTGTAACCGTACGCCGCGCCGGTGCCCACCGCGATCAGCGTGTTCATGTCGGCCGAGCGGTGCTTCAGCCCGTTCCACATCCCGACGAAGAAGGGGCGGGCGGCCCACGCCATGACCGGGGTCGCGAGAGCGAGCTGGAGCCAGGGATCCAGCACCGGAAGCCCGGGATCGATCCCGACCCGGTGGAGCAGGTGGGGGACCATCTCGAAGAGGACGAGCGGGGCGGTGAGGAGCGCCGAGATCCAGAAGCGGCGCTTCAGCCCCGCGATCTCCGCCTCCCGGGCCGCCTCGCGCGCCTCGTCCTCGCGTTCGGCCTCGGTGATGGCGTCGGCTTCGTAGCCTGCCCGCTCGACCGCGGCGATCAACGGGGCCGGCTCGGTGCCGACGGCAGCCCGCACCCGGGCGGACTCGGCCGCCAGGTTGACGCTCGCCTCGAGCACGCCGGGAACCGCCGCCAGCTCGGACTCCACCTTCCCCACGCACGAGGCGCAGTGCATGCCCGTGATCGCCAGCTCGATCTCCCGGGTCCGGACGCCGTAGCCCGCCTCCTCGACCGCCCCGGCGAGGGCCTTCGCGTCCGGGCCCTCCGCTCCGGTCGTGACCGTCGCCTCCTCGGCGGCGAAGTTCACCGTCGCCTCCTCGACGCCCGGCACCCCCGCGAGGGCCTGCTCCACGTTGGCGGCGCAGCCGGCGCAGCTCATTCCCTCGACGGGGATCCGGACCTTGCGGGCGACTCCCACGGGGGTCTTCTCGTCTCTCATCGGCGGCGGAACTTCTTCAGCAGGTCGACGATCTCGTCGACCTTTTCACGCCGCTCGGAGAGCTCGGCGCCTTCCTCCAGCGCGTCGGCGACGCAGTGGTTGATGTGGGATTCGAGGATCCGGTCCTGGACGCGGGCGAGGGCCGCGGATGCGGCGTCGATCTGGGTGAGGATTTCGACGCAGTACCGCTCCTCGTCGAGCATCTTCTGGAGTCCGCGCACCTGCCCCTCGATCCGGCGCAGGCGGTTCTTGAGCGTCTCCTTCCTCCCGCTTCTCTGGTAGCCGTGTCCGGCCTCCTTCGTCGCCCTCGCCATCCCGCCTCCTATCCGGCCACCCGGTCGAGGGCCCGCTCGAGGCGCCGGCGAGCGTCGTCGCCCAGGGGCCTCAACTCCTCGTTCCCGGCGATCCCCAGGACCGGGTCCGGGTCCATCGCCTCGACGATCGTCTCCCCCGCCCCGGTCTCGCGCACCACCACGTTGCACGGCAGCAGGAGCCCGACATCGGGCTCGGCGGTCAGCGCCTGGTGCGCGAGCTGCGGGGCGCAGGCGCCGAGGATGACGTACTTCGGGAACTCGACGTCGAGCTTCTTCTTGAGCGTCTCCTTCACGTCGATCTCGGTCAGGATCCCGAAGCCCTCCTTCTCGAGCTCCTCGCGGATCCGGCTCTCGGCCTCCTCGTACGAAAGGTCCACGGTGCGCGAGAGCGCGTATCGGGTCTTCGTGGCCATGGGTCGCTCCTCCTTCGGATGATCGATCGCTCGCGACGCGCCGGACGGGCCGGCGCAAGGAAGCACGTGAAAAAGATTATACCCCCTAGGGGTATATCGCGCAAGCCCGAAAAAACGCCGGCGGCGGAGAGAAGCCGACACTCGACCGCTTCCCCCTTGATGACGCTTGAACGTGTGACAATACTCTCATGTGTGAGGAAGGAGGAGAGCCCCGCGCGCGACTCCGACGCGCTCTGCGACGTCGAGCTCGTCCACGAGGACGCGGTCCACGCCGCCCTCGGCCAGCGGACCGGCGACGAGACGCTCGCCTGGCTGGCCGACACCTTCCAGATCCTCTCCAACCCCACGCGGCTCCGGATCGTCGAGGCCCTGGCCGGGCGGGAGCTTTGCGTGTGCGACCTGGCCGCCGTGGTGGGTGGGACCCCGTCGGCCGTCAGCCACCACCTCCGCCAGCTCCGGCAGATGCGGCTGGTGGCCTACCGCCGCGACGGACGGATGGCGTACTACCGCCTCGACGACGAGCACGTCGAGCGGCTCCTCGAGATCGGCCTCCAGCACGTGCGGGAGTCGTGAAGACCACCTTCCGGATCGAGGGGATGGACTGCCCGAGCTGCGCGCAGAAGATCCAGGACCGGCTCCGGGGGCTCGACGGCATCGAGGAGGCGGTCGGCAACCCGATCTCCCGCCGCCTCCGGGTCCACCACGATCCCGGCGTCGAGCCCGCTCGCATCCGCGAGGAGATCGAGCGGCTGGGATACGGTGCGGTCGAGCGCGGCGCCGCGCCGCCGGACCGCGCGGCGGACCGCCCCGGCGCGTGGCGCGAGCCCGCCGCGATCCGGACCTGGGCCTCGGTCGGCCTGTTCGCCGTCGGGCTTCTGACGCGATGGTGGATCCCGGGGCCGACTCTCCTCGAGGGGCCGATCGCCTCGCTCCGCGCCGCCGACCTCTGGTTCGTGGCCTCGGCCCTGATCGGCGGATGGAACTTCTTCCCGAAGGGACTCCGCGCCGCCCGGGCGCTGTCACTCGACATGAACTTCCTGATGACGGTCGCGATCCTCGGCGCGATCGCGGTGGGGGAGTACCTGGAGGCGGGCGCGATCGCGTTCCTCTTCGCGATCGCCGAGCGGCTGGAGAACTACTCGGTCGACCGCGCCCGCCGCTCGATCGAGGCGCTGATGGACCGGAAGCCGGACACCGCCACGGTCGTCCGCGAGGGCCGGGAGACGACCGTGCCCGCCGACGAGATCGAGGAGGGCGAGGTGGTCGTCGTCCGCCCCGGCGAGCGGATCCCCGCCGACGGCACGGTTCTCGACGGCGCCTCGGCGGTCGACCAGGCGCCGATCACCGGCGAGTCGGTGCCGGTCGAGAAAGCCGTGGGGGACGAGGTCTACGCCGGAACGGTCAACGGCGAGGGGTGGCTCCGCGTCCGGGTCGACCATCCGATCGACGACTCGACGTTCGCGAGGATCGTCCGGCTGATCGAGGAGGCGGAGTCCACCCGCGCCCCGATCGAGCGGTTCGTGGAGCGGTTCGCACGGTGGTACACGCCGGCGGTGACCGCCGCCGCCATCCTCGTCGTCGCCGTCCCCCCGGCGCTCTTCGGGGCGGCCTTCGTCCCGTGGTTCGTCCGCGGGCTGACGCTCCTGGTGATCGCCTGTCCGTGCGCCCTGGTCATCTCCACGCCCGTCGCCGTCGTCAGCGGAATCACCGCCGCGGCGAAGAACGGGGTCCTGATCAAGGGCGGGGCGCACCTCGAGCGGATGGGGGAGGTCGAGGTGATCGCCTTCGACAAGACCGGGACCCTGACCGCGGGCCGCTTCGAGGTGACCGACGTGGTGCCGCTCGACGGGACGACGGAGGAGGAGGTCCTCGCCCTCGCCTCGGCCGTCGAGGCGCGCTCCGAGCACCCGATCGCGAAGGCGATCGTCCACGCCGCCGGGTCGCGCGAGGCCGGGCGGCGGGTCGAGGCGTTCGAGTCCGTGCGCGGGCGGGGGGTGCGGGCGGCGGTGGACGGAAGGGCGATCGCGGTCGGACGGCCCGAGCTCTTCGAGGTGCCCGCCACGGGGAACGGGGCCTTGGAGCGGCTTCGGTCGGAAGGGAAGACGGCACTGCTGGTCGGCCCGCCGGACGCCCCCGTCGGCGTGATCGCGGTGGCCGACCGGGAGCGGCCCGAAGCCGCCCGGGCGATCGCGCGGCTGAAACGGGCGGGGGTGGATCGGGTCGTCATGCTGACCGGCGACCACCGGGAGACCGCCGGGGCGGTCGCCGCCGCTCTCGGGGTGGACGAGGTGGAGGCCGAGCTCCTGCCGGCCGAGAAGCTGGAGCGGATCGAGGCGCTGAAGGCCCGGTACGGCGCCGTCGCGATGGTCGGCGACGGCGTCAACGACGGCCCGGCGCTGGCGGCGGCCGACGTCGGGATCGCGATGGGCGCCGCCGGCAGCGACGTCGCGCTCGAGACCGCGGACGTGGCGCTCCTGGGCGACGACCTCGATCGCCTCGCCTACCTCTACCGCCTCTCCCACGCCGGCCGGGGCGTGATCCGCCAGAACGTGGCCGCCTCGATCCTGGTGAAGCTCGCCCTCGCGACCGGGGTGCCGCTCGGGTGGGTCTCGCTGATCGTGGCGGTCGTGGTCGGCGACATGGGAACGTCGCTGGCGGTGACGGGCAACGCGCTCCGGCTGGCGCGGCTCGAGCCCTGAACGGTCATCCGACTGACGGATCTTTCCTCGATCGAGGGGTACGCTGTCGCTGGCCCGTTTCGGATCGCGGCCCCGGCCGCGATCCCCATACAGGTACGAAAACCGACATCGAAGGAGTGTGGAATGCGGATCACGAGCAAGCTCCTCGCCGTCTGCCTCGCACTCGCCTGGATTCTCGCTGACGGCTTACGGCCTCCCGCGCTCGCGCAGACGCCGACGGAGGTCGTGGTCCGCGCGGTCGCCAAGGACGCCAAGGTGATCGGATCGGGGGTCGGGGGGGCGCGGATCACGATCCGCGACGCCGCGACCGGCGAGATCCTGGCCGAGGGCGAGCAGCAGGGGGGAACCGGCAACACGGACAGGATCATGCGGACCCCACGGGATCGGGGCGCCACCGTCTACGGCACCGAGGACGCCGCCGCCTTCCGCGCCACCCTTTCCCTCGACGTCCCTACGATGGTGGCGATCCAGGCGGAAGCGCCGCTCGATTTCCCCCACGCGATCCAGCGTACGGAGAAGACCCTCACCCTCGTCCCCGGGAAGCACGTGCGGGGCGAGGGCGTAATCCTCGAGCTGAACGGCTTCATCGTGGAGATCCTCGATCCGGGCGGCGAGACGACGCGGCGCGAGACGATCGAGGTGCTCGCCCGGGTCCGGATGGTGTGCGGCTGCCCCACCGAACCGGGAGGGCTGTGGGACAGCGACCGCTACACGATCGTCGCCCGCCTGCTCGACGCGGAGGGCGAGACCCTCGTCGAGACGCCGCTCGACTTCGCGGGCGAGACGAGCACCTACGAGGGCGCCCTGCCCGACCGGGAGGGGGCCACCGAGCTCGTCGTGATCGCGGCCGATCCCGAGCGTGCCAACTTCGGGACCGCCCGAACCGAC
>JAWVZN010000100.1:0-5413 GCA_033722155.1 Gemmatimonadota bacterium
ACACCGCCCGTCACGCCATGGAAGCCGGGAGTACTCGAAGTCCGTGGCCCGACCCGCTTCGGCGGGAGGGAGCGGCCGAAGGTAAGCCTGGTAACTGGGGCGAAGTCGTAACAAGGTAGCCGTAGGGGAACCTGCGGCTGGATCACCTCCTTTCTAGGGAGATGCGACGAGAACGAGCGGCACGGTCCTTCGGGACCCGCTGCGCTCGCGTCGCACCTAGGTTGAGCCATTCGGGCTCCAGGCGGCACGATTCGGTTTCGGAGACGATCCCGTCGAGGGATCCGAGGCCCTCCGGCCCGCTGGCCGGAGGGCCTTTTTCTTTCCCGGCGACATCGAAACCCTCCCGGCACGGGCGTCGGGCGACGTCCTCGGTGCCCGGCTCGGTCCGCTGCTGGAGGGATCCGTGCTCGACGACCGCGATCTCGACCGGATCGTGGCCTTCCTCCGGGCGCTCGTCCGGCTCCGCTCCCCGGGCCGTCTCATGGCAGGAGCCGTTCGAGGCGTTATCTTCGTCTGTCGCCATGCCTTCGCTCGACGCCATCCTGCGCGCCAACCCCGACTACGTCGACTCCCTCTATCGGCGGTGGCTGGAGGACCCCGACGCGATCGATCCCTCGTGGGCCCTCTTCTTCGCCGGGATGCAGTGGGCCGGAAACGGCGAGGTCGCGCGCCGGGAGGGCGAGCCGGTGGTGCTCACCGCCCGCGGAGCGCTCCCGGAGGGGGTCGACGAGGAGACGGTCTCCCCCGCGCTCCGGATCTACGACGTCGTCCACACCTACCGCTCCTACGGACACCTGATCTCCGATCTCGATCCGCTCGACCGGGGAGAGCGCGAACACCCCCTGCTGGCGCTGTCGGAGTTCGGCTTCGACGAGAGCGATCTCGACGAGGAGGTCCGGTGCCCGACCTACCACGACCTGCAGGAGGGCACACTCGCCGAGTTCCTGGAGTCGCTGCGGGAGACCTACTGCCGGACGATCGGGGTGGAGTACATGGACGTCACCGCAAAGGAGCAGCGGCGGTGGCTCCAGGAGCGGATGGAGCCGGTCCGGAACCATCCCGATCTCTCGGCGGACGATCGGCGCGAGATCCTCCGCGAGCTCATCGCGGCGGACACCTTCGAGCAGACGATCCACCGCCGCTACCCCGGGGCGAAGCGGTTCTCGCTCGAGGGTGGCACCACCCTCGTCCCCATGCTCCGGACGATGATCGAGGAGGCCGCGGACGCGGGGGTGGAAGAGGTGGTGATGGGGATGGCCCACCGGGGCCGGCTGAACGTGCTGGCCCACGTCCTCGGGAAACCGTACGCCCAGATCCTCGCCGAGTTCGAGGGAAGGCCCCTCCCGCCGGAGATCCAGGGATACGGGGACGTGAAGTACCACCTCGGCTACTCCCGCGACTACGAGGCCTCCGACGGCCGCACCGTCCACCTCTCGCTCGCGTTCAACCCCAGCCATCTCGAGGCGGTCGACCCCGTGGTGGAGGGGATCGTCCGCGCCAAGCAGAACGCCCTGGGGGACGAGGAGCGCGAACGCGTCGTGCCGCTGCTGATGCACGGGGACGCCTCGTTCGTCGCCCAGGGGATCGTCTCCGAGACGCTGATGCTGGGCGGCCTCGACGCTTACGCGACCGGCGGCACGATCCACGTCATCATCAACAATCAGATCGGGTTCACCACCACGCCCGAGGAGGGCCGCTCCACGCGTTACGCGTCGGACATCGCGAAGATCGTCGGCGCCCCGGTGTTCCACGTGAACGGCGACGACGCCGAGGCGGTCGTTCACGCCGCCCGGCTGGCGATGGGATACCGGCAGGCGTTCCATCGGGACGTGGTGGTCGACCTCGTGTGCTATCGCCGCTACGGCCACAACGAGATCGACGACCCCACCTTCACCCAGCCCACGATGTACGAGCTCGTCGAGGACCACCCCCCGAACTCGGAGGTGTACGCCGGGATCCTCGAGGAGACCGGGGTGGTCGACCGGGAGGACGTGGCGGCGATGCGCGAGCGGGTGAAGTCCGACCTGGACGAGGCCCACGTGGAGGCCCAGGAGATGCCCGCGCAGCACGTCGAGAAGCCGAGCGGGCCGTGGATGGATCTCGAGGCCGCCGACGGGCAGGGGAGCGTCGACACCACCGTCTCCCGGGAGACGCTGGAGGAGATCGCCCGCGCCCTCACCGACGTTCCCGAGGGCTTCCGCTGGCACAAGCGGTTGAAGCGCCTCATGGAGAAGCGGGCCGCGATGGTGCTCGAGGAGGGGGAGATCGACTGGGGGTGTGGCGAGGCGCTGGCGGTCGGCTCGTTGCTCGTCGAGGGGACGAAGGTGCGGCTGTCGGGACAGGACTCGGTGCGCGGGACCTTCAGCCACCGGCACGCCGTCTACACCGATCAGGAGACCGGTGAGGAGTACGTCCCGCTCAACCACGTCACCGAGGAGCAGAACGTCCTCCAGGTGTTCAACACCCCGCTCTCCGAGCTCGGTGTCCTCGGCTTCGAGTACGGCTACTCCACCGCCGACCCGTGGACGCTGGTGATCTGGGAGGCCCAGTTCGGAGACTTCGTCAACGGGGCCCAGGTGATCATCGACCAGTTCCTGGTGAGCGGGGAGTACAAGTGGCACCAGATGAGCGGCCTGGTGCTGCTGCTGCCCCACGGCTACGAAGGACAGGGGCCGGAGCACTCCAGCGCCCGGCTCGAGCGTTTCCTTGAGCTTTGCGCCGAAGAGAACATCCAGGTGTGCAACCCCACCACGCCGGCGCAGCTGTTCCACCTGCTCCGGCGTCAGATGAAGCGCGGTTTCCGGAAACCCCTCGTCGTGATGAGCCCGAAGAGCCTGCTGCGACACCGCCTCGCCGTCTCCCGTCTGGAGCGGTTCGTCGACGGCGGCTTCGAGCCCGTTCTCGACGAGTTCGAGGTGGATCGCTCCTCCGCGCGCACGCTGCTCGTGTGCTCGGGGAAGATCTACTACACGCTGGTCGAGGAGAGGCGCGAGAGGGAGCGCGACGACGTGGCGATCGCCCGCCTCGAGCAGCTCTATCCCTTCCCCGACGAAAGGTTCGCCGGCGCGCTGTCCGGCTATCCCGCCCTCGAGCGGCTCGTGTGGGTTCAGGAGGAGCCGGAGAACATGGGTCCGTGGCGCAACACCCGTCATCGCCTCGAGCGCAACCGTCCCGGGGACGTCGCTCTGGAGTACGTGGCGCGGGAGGCGGCGGCCTCTCCCGCGACGGGATCGTATCGGGTGCACGAGGAGGAGCAGTCCGCGTTGATCGAGGCCGCGTTCGAGGATTCCAGGAGCGAAGGGAGAACGTAGGTGGACGTCAAGGTTCCCGAGCTCGCCGAGTCCGTCACCGAGGGGGACGTCGGCACCTGGCTCGTCGAGGACGGCGCCCGGGTCGAGAAGGACGACCTGATCGTCGAGCTCGAGACGGACAAGGCGACGGTGGAGATCGCCGCGGAGGAGAGCGGCACCATCGAGATCCTCGTGTCGGAGGGGGAGACGGTCTCGGTCGGCGACGTGATCGCCCGGATCGGGGAGGTGGAGGAGGCCCCCGAAGAGGAAGAGGCCGTCGAGGAAGAGGCCGTCGAGGAAGAGGAGGAGGCCGTCGAGGAAGAGGAGGAGGCCCCCGAGGAAGAGGAAGAGCCTCTCGAGGAAGAGGAGGAGGCCGTCGAGGAAGAGGAAGAGGCCCCCGAAGAAGAGGAAGAGCCTCTCGAGGAAGAGGAGGAGGCCCCCGAGGAGGAGGAAGAGCCCATCGAGGAAGAGGAGGAGGCCCCCGAGGAGGAGGAGCCCCCCATCGGGGAGAAGCCACCGCCCGAGGAGGAGCCCTCCGCGGAGGAGGAAACGGAGGAAGAGGAACCGGAGAGGGAGGAGCCCGGGGAGCGCGTCACCCGGGAACGGGTCCGGGAGGAGGTCGAAGCGGCTCCCGAGGAGGAGGGCGTCACCCGGGAGCGGATGACGCGGCTTCGCCGCAGGATCGCCGAGCGAATGGTGGAAGCCCAGCGCACAGCCGCGATCCTCACCACCTTCAACGAGATCGACATGGGCGAGGTGATGGCGCTCCGCGAGGAGCACCGCCGCGATTTCGAGGAGCGCCACGGTGTCCGCCTCGGCTTCATGTCCCTGTTCGCCCGCGCCTCCATCCTTGCGCTCCGGGAGTTTCCCGGGCTGAACGCGTTCATCGACGACGACGAAATCGTCTATCACGACTACGTCCACCTCGGCATCGCGGTGGGGACCCCCCGCGGCCTGGTGGTGCCGGTGGTTCGAAACGCCGAGCGGCTCTCCTTCGCCGAGATCGAGCGCGAGATCCGGGAGCTCGCCACCAAGGCGCGCGACGGTGACCTCGCGGTCGAGGACCTCCGGGGGGGGACGTTCACGATCACCAACGGCGGCGTGTACGGCTCCCTCATGTCGACCCCCATCCTCAACCCGCCGCAGAGCGGGATTCTCGGGATGCACAAGATCGAGAAGCGGGCCGTGGTGGTGAAGGACGGAGGATCGGGGGAGGAGCGGATCGAGTCGCGACCGATGATGTACGTGGCGCTCTCCTACGACCACCGGATCGTCGACGGCGAGGAAGCGGTCACGTTCCTCGTCCGCGTGAAGGAGCGGCTCGAGGATCCCACCCGGTTGCTGCTCGACTCCTGAGGCCCGTCGAGGCGAACCGCCGCATGTCGAATCCTTCCACAGGAGGACGGACCATGACGAGACGCGGATGGACGGGAGCGCTGATCGCGGCCCTGGCGCTGGGGTGTGGCGGAGAGGCCGGGCCGGAGGGAGGCGCTCCCCCGGACACGATCGCGGAAGGGGCCGCCGCCGGCGAGGAGGCCCGGGCCGCCCGGGTGGCCGAGGAGTACGCCGACGAGCTCGGCGTGAACCTGTCCGAGATGGAGAAGACCGAAACGGGACTCTACCGGGAGACCCTGGAGGAAGGCGGCGGCGAGACCGCCCGGGCCGGCGACACCGTCGTGGTCCACTACACCGGCTGGTTGCCGGACGGGACCCGGTTCGACTCGAGCCACGACCGGGGCGAGCCCTTCCGGTTTCGGCTCGGCGCCGGCCGGGTGATCCCGGGCTGGGACCAGGGCGTGGCCGGCATGCGTGTGGGCGAGAGGCGGCGGTTGGTGATCCCGCCGGAGCTGGGTTACGGCGAGCGGGGCGCCGGAGACGTCATTCCGGCCAACGCGACGCTGGTGTTCGAGGTGGAGCTGCTCGAGGTGGAGCGGGGGAGCGTCAGTCCTTGAAGCGGTAGGTGATCCGGCCGCGGGAGAGGTCGTAGGGCGACAGCTCCACGGTCACCCGGTCTCCGGTCAGGATCTTGATGTAGTTCTTTCGCATCTTCCCGGAGATGTGGGCGAGCACGAGGTGCCCGTTGTCGAGGCGCACCCGGAACATGGTGCTCGGAAGGCACTCCT
>JAWVZN010000101.1:0-5282 GCA_033722155.1 Gemmatimonadota bacterium
GAGCCCTCCTCGGGGCCGGTCTTCGTCGCCGTGGGTGGCGGCAAGGGTGGGGTGGGCAAAACGTTCGTGGCCTCGAGCCTGGCGCTCGCCCTGGCCCGCTCCTCCGGCCCCGGGCTCGAGGTGGTGGCCGTCGACCTGGACGTCGGCGGATCCAACCTCAATCTCTTCTTCGGGGAACCGGTGCCCGAGCGCGAGCTCGCCGACTGGTTCGAGGGGCGGATCGAGCGCTTCGCGGACGTCGCCCGCCCGACCCGGCTGGCGGGGCTCCGTTACGTCGCCGGCTCGTTCGACACGGTGACCGCCGGCGACCCCCTCCGCCAGCGAAAGCTGGAGCTAATCCGCGGGCTGGTCGGGCTCGAGGCCGACGTGGTGGTCCTCGACCTGCCGGCCGGGAGCTCTCCCGCCACCCTCGACTTCTACTTCCTCGGCGATCACAAGGTGGTCGTCACGAGCCCGGAGCCCGCGGCATTTCACGACGCCTACGGGTTCCTGAAGAACTACCTTCTCCGCCGCATCCTCACCGAGCTTCGGGAGCGTGAGGAGGTCGTCCTCACCGTGCTCGAGTTCTTCCGCGGCGACGACCCGTCGAAGGCCGACGACCGCACCCTCACGTCGATGATGGACGCGCTGCGTCGCCGCCACCCGAAGGCGTGGCCCGAAGTGGTGTCGATCCTCCGGGAGGACGTTCCCCTGCTGATCCTCAACCGGCTCCACGATCCGCGCGAGCGGCAGTACCTCGATCGGTTTCGCGCGGTGGTCCGGAAGAACCTCGCCCTCCAGTGCGGGGTGCTGGGGACGATCCCCGAGGAGAAGCGGGTCACGCGGGCCGTGCGGGACGCGAAGCCGTTCGTTCTCGAGCATCCGCGCCACGAGATCGCGAAGCGTTTCTCGAGGTGGGCGGCCCGCATCGCCGACGCCCGCCGGTGAACGTCCGGGGACACGAGCACCGGCCGGCGATCTGGTGGGCGTGGGCCACGGTGCGGACGATCTACTGCTGGATCGCGCTCGCCGCGCTCACCCTCTTCGTGGGGAGCGTGTACCTCGCCGTCGGGTGGATCGCTCCCGACAGCCGTTTCGTCCGCGGGCTCGAGCATCTGTGGGTGGGGACGATCCTGAGGGCCTCGTTCGTCGACCTCGAGGTGGAGGGACTCGACCGGGTGGAGGCGGGGACCTCCTACATCGTGATGGCGAACCACCGGAGCATGTACGACATCCCCGTGCTCCACTACATTCTGGACGCGGATCGCGACCTGCGATGGATCGGCAAGCAGGAGCTGCTGAAGGTTCCGGTCTTCGGCTGGGTCTTCGGGATGAGCCGCCACATCTCGATCGACCGGCAACACCGGGAGAAGGGGATCGCCGCGATGAAGCGGGCCGCCGACGAGAGCGCGGCCGGCGTCTCGTTCGTGGTGATGCCGGAGGGCACCCGCAGCCGGGACGGGCGGCTCCTGCCGTTCAAGAAGGGCGGCTTCCATCTGGCGATCGACACCCGGCTTCCGATCCTGCCCGTGGCGATCGTGGGGAGCGAGAAGCTGATGCCGAAGGGGACGTGGTGGATCCTGCCCGGCCGGATCGAGGTCCACGTCCGGTCCCCGATCGCGACGACCGGTCTCGACAAGAGCGACGTGGAGCCTCTGCGCGACCGGGTGCGCGGGGTGATCCGCGACGCGTTGACCGACCTGCCCGAAGAGTCCCGAGCCGACAGGAGGCGGAGGTGAGCGAGGAGGAGCGACCCGAGATCGACGCCGAGGCGTACGAGACCGCGCGCCGGGAGATCCGCCAGGCGCTCCAGACGTGCAACAACGAGATCGACGCCCACGAGATCGTGTGCCAGGACCTCTCGGGGCGGTTCGACCACTACTCCTGGGTGGGAATCTACGTGGTGGAGGGGGACGAGCTCGTGCTCTCCGCCTGGGAGGGGCCCGAGGAGACCGAGCACGACCGGATCGCCGTCGGCGAGGGGATCTGCGGCCTCGCCGCCGAGACCGGGGAGACCGAGGTCGTCCCCGACGTCTCCGAGCGGCCCGAGTTCATCGCCTGCTTCCCGTCGACGAAGTCGGAGATCGTGGTGCCGATCCTGGCGTCCGACGGATCGGTCCTCGGGGAGATCGACGTCGACAGCGACTGGAAGGACGCCTTCGACGAGAGCGATCGCGCGCTCCTCGAGGAGATCGCCGGGGAGCTCGCGGAGATCATGGAGCGTTAGGGCGTTCGCTCTCCCGACGGGGCGAGCCACGCCTCCCGAATCCGGATCTGGCGGGGGGTGGGCTCCTCGACCGGCTCCACGGCCCACCGGAAGTTGCCGCCCGCCTCGAGGGTCACCTCCCGCTCGATCCTCTCGCCGCCCCGCAGCAGGACGACGGACACCCGGTCGCCGGGCTCGAATCCGGACAGGATCGGGTCGAGGTCGGTTCCCTCCACCTCCTCGCCGGCGATCGATACGAGCACGTCGTCCCGCATGATCCCCGCCAGAAGCGCCGGGCTCTCCGGAAGCACGTTGACGATCACGGCCCCTCCTCCGCTCTCGCGCAGGGCGACCCCCATCGTCGCCGAGGGCTCGTCGGGCTCGGCCACCTGCCGGGCGTCGAGGCCCACCACCTCGAGCGCCTCGTCGTACGGGAGCTCGTCGACGCCGTGCACGTACGCCTCGAAGAAGGCGTCGAGGGAGCGACCGGCGATCTCCTCGGCGGCCTCCCGGACCGCGTCCTCGGGCATCCCGCGGCCCCGCTCGTAGTACTCGGCGTAGAGGGAGCGCATCACGTCGTCCAGGCTGGCCGCTCCGTCGGTGGCGTCCCGGATCTCCAGGTCGAGCAGCAGCCCGATCAGCGCCCCCTTCGTGTAGAAGGAGACCGACTGGTTCGGGTTCCCCGCGCCGTAGCCCGTGTGCCACGAGGTCCACGACGCCAGCGAGACCGGCGTCACCTTCCGTCCCGGCGAGTTCTGCAGCGCCTGGATCGCCCGCTGGATCATGTCGAAGTACTCCGCCTCGGTCATCACCCCCGCCCGCACCACGCTCAGGAAGTGGTAGTAGGAGGTGACGCCCTCGGTGAACCAGTGGAGCCGGGTGAGCTGCGGGTCGTCGTAGGAGTAGGGCCACATCGCGGCCGGCCGGAGCCGCTTCACGTTCCAGGCGTGGAAGATCTCGTGGGCGGTCGTGCCGAGCAGTGCCAGGTACTGCTCCCGGCTGGAGAACGACTCGTTCCACCGGACGAACGACGCGCTGGAGGCGTGCTCCACCGCGTGGCTGAAGCGGCGGGGGACGAACTGGTAGAGCAACCAGTACTCCTCGTAGGGGGCACCGGAGAACATCGCGGTGAGCTCGGCGGCGATCGCCTCGATGTCCTCGAGGATCGTCTCCCTGTCGTACGCGCCCAGGTCCGGCTTCGGGCGCAGAACGACGTAATAGGGCACGTCGCCGTGGGTGAACTCCCACCGTACGTTCTCGGGGGAGGCGATCGTCGGCGCGTCGACCAGGGCGTGGTAGTCCGGCGCCACGAAGACGCCGTGATCGTCGGTGCGCTCGAGCTGGGTGGCGATCGGCCAATCCTCGGGGACCTCCAGGGTCAGCCGGGCCGGCGCGCTCTGCCGTCCCTCGACCCAGGGGAGAAGGTTGATCGGGTTGAAGTAGGCGAGGCCGGGCCGCAACAGCGATCCTCCGGCGTCGAACTCGTTGGCGTAGTACTCGTAGGCGAGGGTCACCTCGTCGGCCCCGTCGGGCTCGACCCGCCACGAGTCGAGGTCGGCCCACTCCACCGCGAGCGGGCGCCCCTGCCCGTCCCTCGCGCGGACGCGCTGAACGTTGGCGGCGTAGTTCTGGATGATGTAGCGACCGGGCCGCCAGGCGGGCAGCGAGAAGACGATGGGCCCGTCCTCCACGTACGCGGTCGTCTCCACGGTGTAGAGCTGGCTCGCCGGATTGTCCCAGCCGAGCCGATAGCGGATCGTGTCTCGCATCGTCTCCTGAGCGGGAAGCGGGGCCGCCGCGCCGATCAGCGCGGCGGCGACGAGCGCCGGAATCGATCGCGGCATGACATCTCCTCCGATTCGGTGGAAAGGTGGAGAAAAACTTCGCCCGCTCGCCCCGGTGGAGCAAACCGGGACGGATGCGGGTCGGATGGAAGCGGTCGGGGAGGGACTCTATATTGCGATCGTTGCCGTGACGAACCCGCCTCGCGAACCGGCCCGCATGCTCGCCAGGCTCGCCTCCCAGCTGGAGCGAGAGCGGCGGGTGTTCCTGGTCGGAGGGATCGCATACGCGATCGCCAACCTCGCCCTGGCGGGCCTCGCCCTGGCCGGGCTCGGCGGCGCCCGGCTCGGCTGGCTCCCCGTAGCGATCGCCTTCCTCGGAAACGTGTTCTACGCGCTCACCGCGGAGTGGGAGATGCGGTGGGAGGCGATCTGGAGGCGGGAGGTGCCGCGGATCGAGCGCGCGCTGGGGAGCGGCGACGTGCTGACGCCGATCATCACCGAGCGGGGTCCGCGCCGGCTGCAACGATGGATGAAGTATTTGAGCTGGGGGCTCTCCGCCGCCTGGCTGGTGGCCCTGCTGTTCGCGATCCGCGCGGCGGGGCTCCGCTTCGGCCTGGCCGGCTAGGGCCATCGAAGACGCGGGAGAAGAGCGAGGGAGCGTGAGCGCGAAGGAGTCGGAGGAGAAGGTCGACCGCCTGGCCGACGACGCCGGCCGGCGCGCGAACGATGCGGCCGAGCGGCTCGTCTACGAGCTGCTGAAGGAGATCGACGAGGACCCCGAGCGCGAGGGGCTGATCAAGACCCCCGCCCGGGTGGTCCGCGCACTCCGCTTCCTCACCGAGGGGTATCGCCAGGACCCCGACGTGGTGCTCGGCGACGCCTTCTTCGCCGAGGAGTACGACGAGATGGTCCTGGTGGGGGACATCGAGTTCTATTCGTTATGTGAGCACCACATGCTTCCATTCTTCGGCTGGGCTCACGTCGCCTACATCCCGGAGCGGAAGATCGTCGGGCTCTCGAAGATCCCCCGCCTGGTCGACCTGTTCGCGCGGCGGCTGCAGGTCCAGGAGCGGATGACGAAGCAGATCGCCGAGACGATCGAGGAGAAGCTCGATCCGATCGGGGTCGGCGTGGTCGTGGAGGCGCGCCACCTGTGCATGGTGATGCGGGGGGTCGAGAAGCAGCACTCCACCATGACCACGAGCCACATGCTGGGGGCGTTCCGGGAGGAGCCGTCGACCCGGATGGAGTTCATGAACCTGATCGGAAGAGGAGGGAGGAACCACCGATGAGGACGCGGTTCGACCGGTTGA
>JAWVZN010000102.1:0-5281 GCA_033722155.1 Gemmatimonadota bacterium
GCCGTCGGAGGACTCCACGTCGCCCACGTGGATGCCGACGTGGAGGGGATGGTCGAACGCCTCGTGCAACGCTCCCGCGGCGGCGACCGCGGCGCGGCCGCTTCCGAACTCCGCCATCGCGCCGTCGCCCAGGAACTTCACGACGCGTCCGCCGTAGCGGGAGACCTCCGCCTCGCACGCCTCCTGGAACTCCCGGATCAACCGCAGCGCGCTCGCCTCGTCGGTCGAGGAGAGGTCGCTGTAGCCGACCACGTCGGCGAACAGGACCGCGGCAAGGCGGCTTCCCCGGGCCGTCACTCCACCAGGCCCCAGCTCCGGTCCACCTCCCGGATCAGGGCCGGATAGTCCGGATCGTCCCGGACGGGGCCGAGCACCTCGGGGAAGAAGTAGCGGATGGCGAGGGTGGGCCAGTACTCCCACGGCTCGATCCCCCGGAGGTCCTCGGCGCCGAGGTCGATCTCCCCCAGCGCGGCCCGCACCAGGGCGGTCGAGAAGGGGTGGTCGGCGGGGTCGATCCCCGCCAGCGTCTCCCGCGCAGCGGGTCTGTCGCCGAGCGCGATCTGGGAGAGGGCCAGGGTGGCCTGCGGGCCGACCCCCGCCCACACCACCCTCAGGCCCTCGAGGAGGGAGCGGGCCTTCGCGTACTCGCCCAGGTGGTACTGCGCCAGCGCCTCGTAGAAGTGGGCGGTCCCGTACTCGGGCTTCAGGTCGAGCACGCGGCGCGCCTCGGGGATCGTCTGCTCCAGGTTTCCGCTCACGAGGAGGCCCACGACGTAGTTGGGCTGGGGCCGCAGGGGATCGAGCTCGAAGGCGCGCCGGCCGGCCTCCAGCGCGGGCTCGGGCCGGCCGCTCACCGTGTTCACCCACGCCAGCCGGTCGTGGACCTCGACGTAGCTCGGCCGCAGCTCGGCCGCCCGCTCGAGCTGCCGGAGCCCCGTGCCGGTCTCCCGCCGGACGTGGGCCAGAAGCCCGAGCGACGCATAGGCTTCGGCGAGGTCGGGCTCGATCTCGAGCGCCCGCCGGGCCGCCCGCTCCGGATCGACCGATCCCTCCGGTATCGGATACCGGTACCCCTCGAGATACGTGAGCGCGTCGGCGAGGCCGGCCCACGCGACGGCGTAGTCGGGATCCCGATCGATCGCCCGCTGGAAGTGGACCATGGCGCGGCGCATCGACTCCTCGGTCCGGTCGTCGAGGAGGTCGCGGCCCTTCACGTAGGCACGGTACGCCTCGAGATCGTCGGTCCGCCCGTGCTCCATCGCGCTCCGCTCGCCCGGGGTGAGCCGGGTCTCCAGCGCGGCGGCGATCTGGAGGGTGATCTCCCGCTGGATGTCGAAGAGGTTCTCCGCCGTCAGCTCCCGGCGGAACCCCTCGGCCCACACCTGTCGGTCCTCCCGCGCGTCGACCAGCCGCGCGTTCACCTGGACCTGCTCGCCCACCTGCTGGACCTCGCCCTGGAGGAGCCATACGACGCCCAGCTCGCGAGCGATCTCGGAGGCGGGCGTGTCGCGATCCCGGTACTCGATCACCGAGCCGCGCGAGATGACGTCGAGGTCCGCGATGTTGGAGAGGCGCGTGAGGACGTCGCCGTGGATCCCGGAGGTGAACGTGGGGTTGGCGTCGCCCACGGTCTCGAAGGGGAGCACCGCGATCGAGGAATCGGACGCCTTCGCGGTCCCTCCCCCGCCGATCATCTGCCACGCCAGGACGATCCCCGCGACGAGGAGGAGGGGCGCGAGCACCCGGAGCCCCGCGTTCCGCGCCCACCACGGCGCTGTGGCGTCTTCGGCCTTCTCCCGGTGCACCGTAGCCGGATCGATCGGCTCGACGAGGGTGACCGCGAAGACCCGGACCGGCCCGATCCCCTTCAGCTCCTGCTCCCCGCGCGACTCGAACTCCATCTCCGACCGCTGACGGAGCTGGAAGGCGACCGCGCCGCTCACGAGGATCTCGCCCGCCTCGGCGAGGTCCTGAAGCCGCGCGGCCACGTTCACCCCGTCGCCCAGGAGATCGCCGTCGGAGGACTCCACGTCGCCCACGTGGATCCCGATGTGGAGGGGGTGCTCGAAGCTCTCCCGCAGGTCCGCGGCGGCGGCGACCGCGGCGCGGCCGCTCGAAAACCGCGCCATCGCACCGTCGCCCAGGAACTTCACCACCCGGCCACCGTAGCGGGACACCGACTCCTCGCACCGCTCCTGGAAGAGGCGGATCAACCGCAACGCCCTCGCCTCGTCGGTCGAGGAGAGGTCGCTGTAGCCGACGACGTCGGCGAACAGGACCGCGGCGAGGCGGCTTCCCCGGCTCGTCATGATCGATCAGGATGTAGCGGGAGGGCGGTCCGGAGCAAGCGCCCCCTCCGACCCTCGCCTACTGGCGAAAGTCGTTGGGCGGGCAGGGGGCGGGGTCGTTCGCGTTCCGCTCGGGCTGCTGGGCCAGCGGCGGGACGTTGGGATTCGAGCTCCGCTCCTGGGTCGGGTACGGCAGCCGCAACGGGATCATCGCGCCGCCGGGGTAGACGTTGTCGAACCCGGGCTCGCACGTCCGCTTGTAGTCGTTCCAGGCCTCGAAGCTCAGGAACATCGCCTTGTACTTCTCCCGGATGACGTCCGCCATGTCCTCGACGACGGGATCGGGGAGGTCCACGGCCTCGCCGGTGAGGGCCGACCAGTACGCCTCCAGGTCCTCGATCGCCCGGTCCACCCACGCCTGCGCGGCCCCCGGGTCGTTCGTCGCGATCGCCGCCTCGGCGGCGAGGAAGGCGTTCTCCCACGCCGTCACGATCGGAAAGGCGAAGTCCGCCGCCGCGAAGAACCTCCGGGACAGCTTCGCGCCCTGCGCTCCGGTCTCCTTCGAGGCGCCCACGAACTCTCCCTCCAGTGGCTCGAAGTAGAAGGCGAGGCGAGGGTCGTCGGACTCCTGGAGCAGGTTCACCAGAAACGCGCCCGCGTTGGCAAAGTCCGGCCGCGTCCGCACGACATCGGACCACCGGTTGTCCTCGGTGGCCGCGGTCGTGTGGAACGCCTCCCAGTTGCCGGCCGGGTCCATGATGCCCTGCTGCGCCTCGGCCATCACCTGGGCGTAGCGCCCGGGCTCCAGCTCCGCCAGGTGGGCGTGGTAGCGGGCCTTGAGCGTGTGGGCCGTGGCGATCCACGCCGCCGTGTCCATGCCGAAGGACATGTCTCGCGCATCGGGGAGGGTGGGGTCGTCGCCGGCCTGCAGGTTGGCGATCGCCGTGTCCAATAGATCCTGGACGGCGGCGTACACCTCCAGCTGGTCGTCCAGCGCGGGCGTCTCGATCCCGGGATCGACCGCCTCCGAGTACGGGATGTCCCCGAACACCGAGGCCGCGGTCCCGATCAGGTACGCCTCGATCACCTGCAGGATGCCGAGCGTCGTCCGGTCGTCGCGCTCTACGGCCAGGGCCCGCGCGTTCCGGACGTCGACGAGCCCGCCCCCGGTGTAGATGACGTCCCACAGGACGTTCGTCTCCTCCTCGCCGATCACGGGTTGGCCGACGCTGAGGAACCTGCGATTGGTCGGGGCGAGCTGCTCCACGAAAAACGCGGATATGCTGCTCAGGTCCTCCTCCGTGAGCACGTACGTCGCGATCTGGGCCGAGGTGAACAGCTGTGCGAGGGCTGGATCGGAGACGGCGTTGGGGTCCGAGGTGGTCGGGCTCACGAAGTCGCAGGTGGCGACGGGCGCCGCCAGCATGACGACGACCAGCGCCCGGCCGATCCACGATCGCGACCTTCCGTCTCGCCTCCGCACGGTCACCGGTTGAACTGCAGGGTGAAGACCCACGACTCGGTGAACGGGTTGTTGAAGTACTCGAGCCCGCGGCCGAGGATCTGATCTCCCAGCTCGGCCTCCGGATCGATCCCGGAGTAGTCCGTCCAGGTGGCCAGGTTCCGGCCCGACACCTTCACGTCGATCGACGAGAAGCCGATCGCCTCGGCGATCCGCGGCTGATCGAACGTGTAGCTGGCGGAGACGTCCCGCAACCTCACGAAGCTCGCGTCCTCGATGAACTGGATCTGGGGACCCGTGAAGGCGCTGCCGATCCCGCTGAGGAACCAGTTGGCCCAGTTCAGCGTGACCTCCTGGCCCACTCCGGGGCCGGCGAAGGTCTCGGGCTTCGCGTTCAGAACCTCGTCGTAGTAGTCCGCGAAGGACGGGAACGTGCACCCCTCTCCATGGCACGGGCCGGTGGCCTCGTGCGTGCCGAAGAAGAAGAGGACCCCCTTCGTTCCGTTCCACCGGTCGAAGCCCTGCACGAAGTCGAGAAGCGCGGAGAGCCGCACCTTGTCGAACAGGGTGACGGTGTTCCGCAGGCTCCCGGTCCAGTCCGGGTTCGGATCGCCGATCACGCGAACCTGCCCGTCGGCCCGGGGCAGCCCGTCCTCGGCGATGAAGATCGCGCCCTCGGGCGCGTTCGGGAACGCGCTGTCGATGTCCACGCCACCGACCGTGATGTCGCGGCCGAAGCGGACGAAGTCGCCACCACGGTGCACGCCGAACGGGAAGCACCCCTCTTCGTCGGGCGTTCCGTCGCCGTCGATGTCACGCGGCTGGACCACGGAGACGCGCGAGAAGAAGAAGCCGGTGAGGAATACCGACTCGGTGCCCAGCAGCTCCTTCACGCAGCTCTCGTCCTTGGCCCACTGGGCGCTGACGTCCCAGGTGAAGTTCGACGCCTGGACGGGACGGCCGTCGAGTCGGACCTCCCAACCCTCGTTGTCGAACTCCGCACCGTTCTTCCACCGGGAGGAGAACCCGGTGCTCGGCGCCACCGGTACGGAGAGGATGGCATCCTCGGTCTGCTTGTCGTAGCGGACCACGTCGAGCGCCAGGCGGTTGTCCAGCATGGCGAGCTCGAAGCCGACCTCCCACTCCTTGGAGCGCTCGGGCTCGATGTTCGGGTTGCCCAGCGTGCCCTCGGAGACCACGCCGTCGAAGCCGGCGTAGACCGAGTTGAGCTCCCTGCCGATCGTGCCGGTCGTGAACGCGCTCACGTTCGAGAAGACGGGCGGATGCTGTCCGGCCTCGCCGTAGGCGAAGCGGAGCTTCCCGAAGTCGAGGAAGCCGAGCGGGCCGTCCTGCTGGGCCGCACCGGTCCCCCGCAGCGCGGAGAACATCGGATGCGCGGTGAACTCCCACGCCACGCTCCCGTTGGTGTACCAGAAGCGCTCCTCCTCGCCGAACGTCGACGCCTTGTCGCCGCGGACCCCGCCGTTCACGAACAGCTGGTCCCACAGCTCCACGTTCGCCTGGGCGAAGA
>JAWVZN010000103.1:0-5168 GCA_033722155.1 Gemmatimonadota bacterium
AGCGAGGTCGCCGAGCGGATCACCGGCAAGGCGATCGAGATCTTCGGAGGGTACGGCTACACGAAGGACTACCCGGTGGAGAAGTACTGGCGCGACGCGAAGATCGGTCAGATCTACGAAGGCACCTCCAACATGCAGCTCCAGACGATCGCCCGATCGCTGACGCGGTAGTGGGGGATCGCGACGAGGGCGTTCGGGTCGCGATGTGGTCCGGCCCGCGGACCCTCTCCACCGCGCTGATGCGATCGTGGGAGGCGCGGGGCGACACCTTCGTGGTGGACGAGCCCTTCTACGCTCACTACCTCCGGGTCACCGGGGTGGAGCACCCCGGCCGCGAGGAGGTGATCGATCGCCACGAGACCGACTGGAGACGGGTGGCGGAGTGGCTCGCCGGGCCGGTGCCGGAGGGGAAGCGGATCTTCTACCAGAAGCACATGGCCCACCACCTCCTGCCCGGCATGGCGGGGGAGTGGCTGGATCGGCTCAGCCACGCGTTCCTGATCCGGGAGCCGCGCGAGATGCTCGGCTCGCTGGTGGAGGTGACGCCCGACCCGGGGATCGACGACACCGGGCTCCCCCAGCAGGTGCGTCTCTTCCGCCGCTCCGTCGAGCGTACGGGCTCCGTACCGCCCGTCGTCGACGCCCGCGACGTGCAGGAGGATCCCCCGGGGGTGCTCGCCCGGCTCTGCGAGAGGCTCGGCGTTCCGTGGACCGACCGGATGCTCTCCTGGGAGGCCGGCCCCCGGGAGAGCGACGGCGCGTGGGCGAAGCACTGGTACGGGGCGGTGCTCGAGTCGACCGGCTTCCGCCCGTGGCGTCCCAGGCCCGACCGGGTTCCCGCGCGGCTGGCGGAGCTGCTCGCCGCCTGCGACGATCTGTACGGGGAGCTGCGCCACCACCGGCTGACCGCCTGAGGGAGCCACCGTCGAGGGGAGGAGCGATGCTGCAGGGCTTCGACGAGCGAAACGCCGACCTGATCGTCAACGTGGCCGGGGAGCTCGTCCATCGCGACGAGGCCGGCGTGAGCCCGTTCGACAGCGCGGTGCAGGGGGGCGACCACGTATGGGAGGGCCTCCGCCTTTACGACGGCAGGATCTTCAAGCTGATCGAGCATCTCGACCGGCTGCGGGACTCCGCCAGGGCCCTCGCCTTCGACCAGATCCCCTCCCACGAGGAGATCATCGGGGAGATCCGGCGCACGCTGGAGGCGAACGGGATGCGCGACGGGGTTCACGTCCGGCTCACGCTGAGCCGGGGGGTGAAGTACACCAGCGGCATGGACCCGCGGCTCGCCGACTCCGGGCCCACCCTGATCGTCCTCGCCGAGTGGAAGGCGCCCGTCTACGAGAAGAGCGGTCTGCGGCTCGTCACCAGCTCGGTGCGTCGCCCTCCCCCCGACTGCCTCGATCCCAAGGTCCACAGCGGCAACCAGATCCCGTCGATCCTCGCCAAGATCGAGGCGAACGCCGCCGGCGCCGACGACGCGCTCATGCTCGACGTCGACGGCTTCGTGGCCGAGACGAACGCGACCCACGTGTTCGTCGTGGACGGGGGCGAGGTGGCCACCGGCCACACCCGCGCGTGTCCGGAGGGGATCACCCGGGCCACGGTGCTCGAGCTGTGCGCCTCCCACGACGTCCCCCACGCGGTGCGGGATCTCTCGCTCACCGACGTGTACCGGGCCGACGAGATGTTCTGCACCGGGACGATGGGCGAGCTCGCGGGCGTGATCGAGGTGGACGGCCGGACGATCGGAAACGGCGAGCCGGGGTCGGTGACCCGGCGCCTCTCCGAGCTGTATCGGGAGCAGACCGAACGGGGCGGTTTCCCGATCCTGGAGGCGTGAGCCCCGAGGCGGAGGAGGCCCGATGGAGACGAGGCTCGAGCGGTGCACGGTGCGCCCGTGGCGCGAGGAGGACGTGGACGCGCTCGCACGCCACGCCAACGATCCGACGGTGTGGAGGAACCTGCGGGACCGGTTCCCGCACCCCTACGGACGGGAGGACGCGGTGGAGTGGATCGAGCGGTGCCGGGCGGAGGAGCCCGGACGGAACTTCGCCATCGTGGTGGAGGGCGAGGCGGTCGGCGGCATCGGCCTGGAGCCCGGCTCGGACGTCTTTCGCCGGACCGCCGAGATCGGCTACTGGATCGCGCGCCCCCACCGCGGCAGGGGGATCGCCACCGAGGCGCTCCGGGCGGTGACCGAGTACGCCTTCGACGCGTTCGACCTTGACCGGTTGACCGCCCTGGTGTTCGAGTGGAACCCGGCCTCGGCGCGGGTGCTGGAGAAGGCCGGGTATTCGCAGGAGGGCCGGATGCGCCGGGCGGTCGTGAAGGAGGATCGGGTCGGCGACGTGCTGGTGTACGGGCGGCTCGCCGACGAGCCGCGCGAAGAGCCGACGTGACCCGCGCGGCGATCATGCGGGGTCCGGGCGAGCCGATCGTCGTGGAGGAGCGCTCCGGGCCCGATCTGGAGCCCGGCGGGATGGTCCTGGAGACGATCGTGTCGGAGGTGTGCGGCACCGACGTGCACCTCCACCACGGCCGGCTTCCCGGAGTGCCGTATCCGATCGTGCCCGGTCACGTGTCGGTCGGCCGGGTGGTGGAGACCGGTGGGAAGGTGTTCGACGTGGAGGGATCCCGGATCCGTCCGGGGGACGTCGTGACGTTCCTCGACGTCCACGAGACGTGCCACGACTGCTGGTTCTGCCTCGTCGCGAAGCAGTCGACGCGGTGCCCCCGGAGGAAGGTGTACGGCATCACCTACTCGGCCGACGAGGGGCTGCTGGGGGGGTGGAGCGAGGCGATCGAGCTGAAGCCGGGGGTGAAGGCGATCCGGCTTCCGGAGGAGGTGAGCCCCGATCGGATGATCTCCGGGGGGTGCGGGCTCATGACCGCGCTCCACGCGGTCGATCGGGCCGGGATCCGCCTCGGCGACCGGGTCGCGGTGCAGGGGAGCGGGCCGGTGGGGCTCAACGCGGCGATCCTCGCGCTTCTGTCCGGAGCCGGACGGGTGGTCGTGATCGGCGATCCCGAGGGCCGGCTCGAGGCGGCACGCGGCTTCGGGGTCGACGCGACGGTGTCCGTCGGCAGCACCACCCCGGAGGAGCGGATCGAGGCGGTGTGGGACTGGACCGGGGGACGGGGCGCCGACGCGACGATCGAGGCCACGGGGGCGCCGTCGGCGGTGAGGGAGGGGATGCGGATGACCCGGGACGGCGGACGATACGTCGTGGTCGGCCAGTACACCGACGCGGGCGAGGTCGCCGTGAACCCCCACGCCGAGATCAACCGCAAGCACCTCGATGTCCGCGGAACCTGGGGGTTCGACTACGGCCACCTCCACCGGGCGGTCGACCTCCTCGCCCGCCGGGGAGACCGGGTCGGCTGGGAGCGGATGATCACCCGCCGCTACGGCCTCGAGGAGACGAACGAGGCGCTGGCCGACGTCGAGGCGGGCCGGGTGGTGAAGGCGGTGGTGGCCCCCGGCCGGCGCCGGGCGGGATGAAGGACCGCTTCTCGCTCCCGGAAGGGCTCCACTACCTGAACGCCGCCTACATGACCCCGCTCTCGAAGCGGGCCGAGGCGGCCGGTCGGGAGGCGCTCGAGCGGGCGCGGGATCCGACCTCGATCGAGCCGGCCGACTTCTTCGCGATCCCGGACCGGGTGCGGCGCGCCTTCGGCCGCATCGTGAACGGGGACCCGGAGCGGGTGGCGATCGTGCCGGCGGCCAGCTACGGGATCGCCACCGCCGCCCGCAACACTCCGGTGGAGGCCGGACAGAACGTCGTCGTCCTCCACGAGCAGTTCCCGAGCCACGTCTACGCCTGGCGCCGCGTCGCGGGGGAGGCGGGCGCCGAACTCCGCACCGTCGCTCCCCCGGCGGAGCCCGATAGCCGCGGGGAGGGGTGGAACGCGCGGCTCCTCGAGGCGATCGATCGCGACACCGCCGCCGTCGCCGTGCCCCACGTCCACTGGACCGACGGGACCCTCTTCGACCTCGAGGCGGTGGGGGAGCGCGCCCGGGAGGCGGGCGCCGCGCTGGTGATCGACGGGACGCAGTCGGTAGGGGCGCTGCCGTTCGACGTAGGGAGGATCCGCCCCGACGCCCTCGTGTGCGCCGGCTACAAATGGCTCACGGGCCCCTACGGGATCGGGGTGGCGTGGTTCGGCCCCCGGTACGACGGCGGCGTGCCGCTGGAGGAGAACTGGATCAACCGGCGAGGAAGCGAGGAGTTCGCCGGGCTGGTCGACTACGAGGAGGCGTACCAGCCCGGTGCGGTCCGCTACGACGCGGGGGAGAAGTCGAGCTTCGTGCTCGGGCCGATCCTGGCGGCCGCGCTGGAGGAGCTCCTCGAATGGGGGATCGCCTCGATCCGCTCCCACTGCCGCGAGGTGCTGGCCGAGTCCCTCGCGGCGGCGCGGGAGATGGGCTATCGGGTGGAGGTGCCGGAATGGCGCGCCGCTCACCTCGTCGGCGTGCGGATCCCCGACCGGGTGGCGCTCGACCGGCTCCGGGAGGCGCTGGACGAGCGCGACGTCGTCGTCTCGCTCCGGGGCGACGCGATCCGGGTCTCCCCCCACCTCTACAACGACACGAACGACGCCGCGGCCCTGGAGGAGGCGCTCCGCTCCGCGGCGGGTTGATCAGAACACCGCGTCGCGGATCGCCAGGATCCCTCCGACGACGAGGGCCATCGACAGCAGCACGCCGACGAGCGGAGCCGAGTAGCCCGGCTCCTCGCTGCGCCGGCTCGCGGCCGAGGCGATGTGCGCCGCGACCGCCGCGATCACCATCAGCACGGCGTGTCCGCCGATCCCCGGCGGTCGCCATCCGGCGAGGAGCAGGACGAGCCCGAGCAGGATCTGGAGATCGAGGAGGCCGACGAACGACCGCATCACGATCGTCGCGGGGCCCCGGTAGGGCCTCCCGGCGAGCCATCCCCAGGCGAACCAGATCGTGGCGACCCCGCCCGCGAGGAGAACCAGATACCGCAGGCCCGAGTGGGCGTGAAAGATCATCTCCATGGAATAACCCCTCCGCAATTTCGTAATAGCCGACACACGACGCGCTCACGATACGAGGACCACGGCTCCAAGTATCGGAGCCGAGCCGGTCGCCGTCGACTCGGATGATGGCTGGCGCCGACGAGACGCGGCCGGTGAGG
>JAWVZN010000104.1:0-5090 GCA_033722155.1 Gemmatimonadota bacterium
AGGGAGGAGCTCAACGGCCTCCGGGCGAAGATCGGCGAGAACCTGCGGCTCCGGCGCTGGGTGCGGCTGGCCGCGGATGACGACGCCCGGATCGGGAGCTACATTCATTTCGGGAGCAAGATCGGCGTGCTTGTCGAGATCGCCGGTCTCGACGCCGACGCCGACGACCTCCTCCGCGACGTGGCGATGCACGTGGCCGCCGCCGCCCCCGCCGGGGTGTCCCGGGAGGACATCCCCGAGGAGGAGCGGGAGCGGGAGCGGAAGGTGCTCCGCGAGCAGGCCGAGGAGGAGGGGAAGCCCCCGGAGATCGTGGAGAAGATCGTGGAGGGACGGATGCGGAAGTTCTACGAGGAGAACACGCTCCTGGAGCAGGGCTTCGTGAAGGATCCGGATCGCACCGTAGGCGACCTGCTGGGCGAGGCGGGCCCGGACGCGTCGATCCGGCGCTTCGTCCGGTTCGAGATCGGCGACTGAGGCATGGAGGCCGGAGAGGACCTCGAGTACCCGAGGGCGCTGGTCAAGCTCTCCGGCGAGTCGCTCGCCGGGCAGCAGGGGTTCGGTATCGAGCCTCCGGTCATCGAGGAGCTCACCCGTGAGATCATCCGGGTCCACGAGGCCGGCGTCGAGCTCGGCCTCGTCGTGGGGGGCGGCAACATCCTCCGCGGCACCGTGGCCAGCCAGCAGGGGATGGACCGCGTGTCGGCGGACTACATGGGCATGCTGGCGACGGTCATCAACGCCCTCGCCCTCCAGGACATGCTCGAGCGCCACGGCACCGAGACGCGGGTGATGACGGCGATCCGGATGGAGGAGCTCGCCGAGCCGTACATCCGACGGCGCGCCCTCCGGCACCTCGAGAAGGGCCGCATCGTCATCTTCGCGGGGGGGACCGGGAACCCCTATTTTTCCACGGACACCGCGGCGGTGCTGCGGGCGATCGAGATGGAGGCCGACGTCATCCTCAAGGCCACCAAGGTCGACGGCGTCTACACCGCCGATCCCGAGTCCGACCCGGACGCGCGCTTCATCCCCGAGATCTCCTACCTGGAGGTGATGACGCGCGAGCTGGAGGTCATGGACGCGGCCGCCGTGTCGCTCTGCAAGGAGAACGACCTGCCGGTCGTCGTGCTCAACATCCGGAAGCCCGGCTCGATCCTCTCCGCGCTCCGGGGCGACAAGGTGGGCACTCTCGTGGCCTGATCCCATCCCGACCAGAGGAGGAGCAAGCCGATGGCCGAGCAGCTCATGAAGGAGGCGGAGAAGCGGATGCGCAAGTCCGTCGAATCCGTCCGCCGGGAGTTCAACACGGTCCGCACGGGGAAAGCGACCCCCACCCTGCTCGACACGGTGAGGGTCCAGGCGTACGGCTCGACCATGGCCCTCAACCAGGTCGCCAACGTCAGCGCCCCGGAGGCGAACCTCCTCGTCGTCCAGCCCTACGACCAGAGCATCATCGACGACATCGCGCAGTCCATCCAGAAGGCCGACCTCGGGTTGAATCCCTCGGTGGACGGGAACCTGGTCCGGATCCCCATCCCGCCGCTGAGCGAGGAGCGGCGCAAGGAGATGGTCAAGATGCTGCACCGGATGGCCGAGGACGGCCGCGTGTCGATCCGCCAGATCCGCCAGGACGTCAAGAACGAGCTGCAGAGCCGTGAGAGGGAGAGCGAGATCAGCGAGGACCGGTATCACCGCCTCCTCGACCAGCTCCAGGACCTGACCGATCGCCACGTGGCGGCGATCGACGAGCTGCTCGAGAAGAAGGAGGAGGAGGTGATGGAGGTATGACGTCCGACAAGGAGCGGATGGCCGACCGCGACCGGGCGCGCCGGGACTACGAGGAGACGTACGGCCGGGGCGGCGGCGATCGGTTCGACGAGGGCGGCTACACGCAGTCCTACGGCACCCCCGACGTGGGCGTCGGGGACTGGCGACGGGCGATGCGGGCGTACGTGGCCGGTCACGACCGGGGCTGGAGCGCCGACCGCAAGTACCGCGAGGCGGGCGAGAGTGAGGAGCGGGGGGAGCGCGTCGCCGAGCGTGAGGCGGAACGGGAGGGGGAAGGTGCCCCTTCGGACCGTATCCGGTTCGGGGTCGGAGTCCCGGACCGCGAGGACTTCAGCTTCCACCGGGGCGCCAGCACCTGGCGCGACCGCCTTCCGCGCTCCGAGCGCCTCCCGCGGCACACCGATCGCGAGCTCGACGGCCAGCGGGGCGAGGGAGACCAGGCCTGAAGCGTCCCCGCCGCTCCCCCCCCGCCTCCCGGGACGCCGAGGCGGCCGACCTCCGAGCGCGATTCCGTCGGCACCTCCGGGCCCATCCCGAGCTGATCCCGGACGGAGCGACGGTGCTCGTGGCCCTCTCGGGCGGGGGTGACTCCACGGCGCTCCTCCACCTCCTCGTCGACATGGCCCCCCAACGGCGGCTCCGCCTCGTGGCGGCCCACTTCGACCACGGCCTCCGACCGGAGAGCTCGGCGGAGGCGCACGAGGTCGCGGCCCGCTCCGAGGCCGCGGGCGTCCCCTGCCGGGTCGGACGGGCCGCCGGAGAGCTCACCCCGGATCAGGCGGCCCTGCGCGAGGCCCGCTACGCCTTCCTCCGCGAGTCCGCGGACGAGGCGGGAGCGGACCGGATCGCGACGGCCCATCAGGCCGACGACCAGGTCGAGACGGTCCTCTTCCGGATGCTCCGTGGCACCGGCCTGGCCGGCCTGGCCGGCATCCCGGCCAGGCGGGGATCCATCGTCCGCCCGCTCCTCCCCTTCGGACGGGACGAGCTTCGATCGTGGCTGGAGCGTCGGGACGCCCCCTACCTGGACGACCCGTCCAACCGGGATCCACGATGGGCGCGTCCCCGCATCCGGCGCGAGCTGCTCCCCGCCCTGGAGGCGGCCTGGGACGAGGCGGCGGGTCGGCTCGGGGAGGTGGCGCGGGCGGCGGGGCGAGCCGACGCCGCCCTCGACGCCCGAGCCGGTCGCACCGTCGAGCGAGCGCGGAGACCGTCCCCGCGCTGGGGCTGGCACGAGGCGGTCGCGCTCGACCGTCCCGTCCTCCGGACCACGATCCCCGAGATTCGCGGACGGGCGGTACGGCTCCTGGCCGAACGGACGGGCGTGACGCTCTCGGGCGGCGGAACCCGGCAGGCGAATCAGTTTATCAGCGAAGGCCGCAGCGGCGGGCGGGTGGACCTGGGCGGCGGACTCGTCTTGGCCCGTGAGTTCGACCGGTTCGTGATCGGCCGCCCGGCGTCCGATCGCCCCGACACCACCCTCTCCATCGACGGGGGCGCCCCCGGCCGAGGGACCCTCGCCGTCGGTGGCCGCCGCGTGGCGGTCAGGTGGCGGACGCACCGGGTACCGGCGGACGGGGCGCTCGGCGGCGACGCGGATCGGGTCGTCACGCTCTCGGAGCGGCGCCTCGGCTTCCCGCTCCGCCTCCGGGGATGGACCGACGGCGACCGCCTGCGGACCGGGAGCGGAACGCGTAAGCTCAAGGAGCTATTCCGCGAAGCCAGGGTTCCCGAGAGCCACCGGTCCCGGCTGGTGGTCGCCGAGGACGGCGACGGGACGCTCGTGTGGGTCGAGGGGATCGGCCGCGATCCCGAGCTGGCGCCGCGCGCCGGCGACCGTGCCTTCAGCCTGAGGTCGGAGGATGTCTGAAGTCGGAGCGCTCGACAGCGAGAAGACGCTCGGTGCCACGGGCGGCCGTGAGTTGGAGCGCATCGTCTATTCTGCCGACGAGATCGCCGAGCGGGTCCGCGAGATGGGACAGTCGATCTCGCGGCACTACGAGGGGGCGGACGACCTCCTGGTGCTCGGCCTGCTCAAGGGCTCGTTCATCTTCCTCGCCGATCTTGTGCGCTGCGTGTCGCGGCCGCTGCACGTCGACTTCCTCGTGGTCTCCAGCTACGGCCTCGGGACGAGCTCGACGGGAGAGGTCAACACGCTCTACGATCCCAGCACCCCGCTGAAGGGACGGAACGTCGTCCTGGTGGAGGACATCGTGGACAGCGGCAACACGATGAACGAGATCGTGCCGGCCCTCGAGTCCCGCGGCGTCGCCTCGCTCGAGATCTGCGCGCTCCTCCACAAGCACGTCGCGGACGAACTGATCCGGGAGCCGCGCTGGGTCGGCTTCGACGCCCCCCGCGAGTTCCTCGTCGGATACGGCCTGGACCACGCCGAGGACTTCCGTCACCTCCCCTTCATCGCGAGCATCTGAGGAGGAGGGAAACGGTGCGCGGAAGCCGGGGTCCGGAGGAGGGGAGCGGGTCGTCCGGGAGCGGGCTGTGGAAGAACGCGTCCTTCTGGATCCTCCTCCTCTTGCTGCCGCTGGTCGCCTACTCCCTCATGGAGGGGTCGGGCGAGCCGGCGGGCGAGCTCTCCTACACCGCGTTCCGAGCGCAGCTCTCCGCCGACAACGTCGAGTCGGTGGTGATCCGGGAGGGCCGGGAGATCGAGGGCAGCCTCACTTCCGCCGTGACCCGAGACGGGCGCGAGCTTCGCCGCTTCCACACGCGCCTCCCCTTCGAGGCGAGCCTCGAGTTCGTCGATCAGCTCCAGGCGGAGGGCGTCGAGGTGAAGGGTGAGCCCGCCGGCAACGAGTGGCTGGTCTGGATCGGACGCTCGCTCCCCTGGATCCTCATCATCGTGATCTGGGTCTTCATCTGGCGGCAGATGCAGGGAGGCAGCTCGCGCGCCTTCCAGTTCGGGAAGTCGAAGGCGAAGCTGCTCAGCGGCGACACGCCCGACGTGACCTTCGACGACGTGGCCGGCTGCGACGAGGCGAAGGCCGAACTCGAGGAGATCATCGAGTTCCTCAAGGACCCGGACAAGTTCAGCCGACTCGGCGGTCGCCTGCCCAAGGGCGCGCTGCTGGTCGGCCCGCCGGGGACGGGCAAGACCCTCCTGGCCCGGGCGGTGGCCGGCGAGGCGGGACGGCCCTTCTTCTCCATGTCCGGGTCCGACTTCGTGGAGATGTTCGTCGGGGTGGGCGCCTCCAGGGTCAGGGATCTCTTCGAGCAGGGGAAGTCCCACGCCCCCTGCATCATCTTCATCGACGAGATCGACGCGGTCGGTCGGCATCGGGGAG
>JAWVZN010000105.1:0-4906 GCA_033722155.1 Gemmatimonadota bacterium
GGTGTGGTTGTACACCTGGGCGAGAGCGGAGCCGTGGCCCCCGAAGCGCTCCGCCGAGCGGCGGTCGGCCTCCAGGACCGCCGCGTAGGTGTCCGGGTCCTCCGCCTCCATCCAGCTGAGCAGGGTGGGCCCGAAGTTGAAGCTGATCTGGGCGTAGTTGTTGACGATCCGCACGATCCGCCCCTTCCCGTCGAGCACTCGCGAGCGGGCGTTGGGGGCGTAGCACTCGGCCGAGACCCGGGCGTTCCAGTCGTGGTAGGGCTGGGCCGACTCCTGGCGCTCGATCGCCTCGAGCCACGGGTTCTCGCGCGGCGGCTGGTAGAAGTGGCCGTGGATGCAGACGTAGCGGTCGCGCATGACGCGGGAGAAGTTAGCCGGACGGCCCTCGGCGGGGACAGTGGGCGTCTTACGGCCTACAGCCGGGGCACCGCCGAGGATCTATCATGACACGACCCTTCGGAATCCGCACGGGAGGACTCGACATGCACGCTCGCACCCGCACGCTGGCGGCGATCGCGCTGCCCGCGGTGGCCCTCGCGTTCACGCTCGGCTGCGGGGGCGCGGCCGAGGAGGGGGCGCCCGAGGGCGCCGACACCCTCGGCGCGGCCGCCGACACCGCCGTCGACACCGTCGCCCGCCCCGGGGCCGCGCTCGAGCCCGACAGCTTCCCGGACCCGATCGAGCGCGATCCGTGCGCGCTCGTCTCCGACGCCGAGGTGGAGGAGCTGACCGGCTTCGCCGTGACCGCCCACGAGCCGGGCGAGGTGTACGTGGAGAGCTACGGCGCCCGGACCGCCATCTGCTCCTTCGTGCCGGAGGACCGGCAGGCGGGGGTGCCGGTCGAGTTCTTCCAGTACGAGCTCCAGCACCCGATCGAGACGATCCCCGGCCTCCGCGAGCGGATCTTCGAGAACCCGGCCGTCACCATGGTGGAGGGGATCGGGACGGAAGCGGCGGTCGACCCTACGAACGACGAAGCGTACGCCAACGTCGACGACACCATGATCCGGGTCCACTGCGCCGCCTGCGACGACCTGGAGGCCGCGCTCCGGGTCGTGGTGGAGGGGTGGAACGAGGTGTCCCCGTGAGGCGGCCCCTCACCGCCCTCGCGGCGTGCGCCGCCGCGGCCACCCTCGCGGCGCTCCCCGCCGGCTGCGAGAAGCCGAACCTCGAGTCCACCGGTGGGGGCTACGCCGCGAGCGCCGAGGAGAGCCCGCCGGCCGCCGCCGACACCGGGGCGATCGCCCCCCACGAGGGGCCGGCTCCCGAGGACGCCGCGGCCCCGCTCGATACCGGGGCCCCGGCCGACACGACCCCCTGACCCGGTTCACCCCGGCGCGGCCACGCCCCGGTAGTTGTAGCCGGCGAAGCGGGGGGCGCCGTCGAGGTAGTGGGCGTCGACCTCCTCGAGCTCGAATCCCGCCTCCCGGATCAGATCCGGCATCGCGCGGTCGAGGTGGCAGCCGCCGGAGAAACGCTTCCAGAGGGGGGTGAGCCGCCGCTGCCAGGCGCGCACCCCCTCCTCGGGCGCGCGGCCGTGCTCGGCGAAGAAGAGCCTTCCGTCCGGCGCCAGGATCCGCCGGATCTCGCGCAGCGCGGCGCCCGGCTCGTCGATCGAGCAGAGGGTCCAGGTCATCACCACGGTGTCGACGGAGCCGCCGGGCAGGGGGATCGCCTCGGCACGGCCCTGGAGGAAGCTCGTCGGGACGGAGGCGGGAGCCGTCGAATCGCCGGCGGCGTCGGCCGCCCGACGGAGCAGCGGGCGAGACGGGTCGAGCCCCCACACCCGCTCGACCGCCGGGCCCACGTAGTGGGGGAGGTTCAGCCCCGAGCCGATCCCGATCTCCAGCACCCGGCCCCGGGCGCGCGGCACCACCCGCTCGCGCTGCTCCTCGATCGTCGCCTGGCGGCAGGCGAGGTGGATCAGCCGCGGGAGGACGTGCTTCTCGTAGAGGCCCAACTCAGCCGCGGGTGATCAGAACCGCCGATCGGGGCCGAACCTCGAGGCGGACCGGGCCCTCCCCCTCGACCGCGAGGTGCTCGGGAACCCGGCTGCCGGGGCCGCCCCACCGCTCCTCGGCGGAGTCGATCTCCCGCTTCCAGGCGCCCTCCCCCAGCTCCACCGGAACCTCGGCGGCCTCCTCGCCGAAGTGGAGTACGAGCACGGCGTCGCAGCCGGGCGCCCGCCTCCGGACGATCAGCCAGCCGTCCTCGTCGGAGGACTCGGCGCGGGTCCGCGACTTCTTCAGCGTGGCGAGCGCGGCGACCGCCTTCCGGAGCCGGAGCAGCTCGCGGTGGTAGGCGAGCAGCCGGGCGTGGCCCGGCTCGTCCCTGTCGTCCCACGAGATCCGCGCCGCCTCGAACGTCTCCTCCGCCTGGGGGTCGGGGATCTCCACCTCCCAGTCGAAGGCGGCGAACTCCGCCTCGCGTCCCTCCCGGACCGCCTCGGCCAGACCAGGATTGCCGTGGTCGGTGAAGTACGGGAAGGGCGCGGTCTCGCCGTACTCCTCGCCCATGAACAGCAGCGGGACGAACGGGGAGAACGCGACCGCCGCGGCGGCGAGCTTGAGCGACTCGGAATCCACGAGCGAGGCGAGCCGCTCGCTGCGCGCGCGGTTGCCCACCTGGTCGTGGTTCTGGGCGTAGACGACGAACCGCTCGGCCGGGATCCGCTCGGAGGATCGCCCGTGGCGGCGCCGGCGGTACGTCGAGCGCTGGCCGGCGTAGACGAACCCCTCCTCGTAGGCCCACTCCAGACACGCGAGCGGCCCGAAGTCCTGGTAGTACCCCTGCCGCTCGCCGGTCAGCGGGGCGTGGAGGGCGTGGTGGAAGTCGTCGGACCACACCGCGTCGAGCCCCATGCCGCCCCGCTCGTGGCGCTCCACGAGGCGGGGGTCGTTGTCGTCGCTCTCGGCGATCGCCAGCACCCGCCGGTCGAGCCGGTCGCCCTCGAGATGAAGGGCGACGCCGAGCTCCTCGAGGTAGGGGCGGGCGCGGGTGTCGAGGATGGCGTGGACCGCGTCGAGCCGGAGACCGTCGACGTGGTAGTCCCGGACCCACGCGACCGCGCTCTCCACGAAGAAGCGGCGCACCTCGTCGCTCCCCGCCCCGTCGAAGTTGATCGCGTCGCCCCACGGCGTCTCGTACCGGTCGGTGAAATAGGGCCCGTAGCGGCCCAGCACGTTCCCCTCCGGGCCGAGGTGGTTGTGGACGACGTCGAGCACGATCCCGAGCCCGGCGCCGTGGGCGGCGTCGACCAGCCGCTTGAGCCCGTCGGGACCGCCGTAGGACGCCTCGACCGCGTAGGGGAACACCCCGTCGTAGCCCCAGTTCCGCTCGCCGGGGAAGGCGGCCACCGGCATCAGCTCGATCGCGGTCACGCCGAGGTCGGCCAGCTCGGCCAGCCGCGGCACGATCGCGTCGAATGTGCCCTCGGGGGTGAAGGCGCCGACGTGGATCTCGTAGAGCACCAGGTCCTCCAGCTCCACCCCGCTCCATCCGCCGTCGGTCCAGTCGAACCGTGGGTCGACCACCGCCGAGGGTCCGTGGACGCCATCGGGCTGGTGGCGGGAGGCGGGGTCGGGCAGGGGCTCGCCCCCGTCGAGGCGGTAGCGGTAGGGGGTGCCGGGCTCCACGTCCTCGAGAACCGCCCCGTGGTAGCCGCGCCGGCCCGGCTCGAGGGCCTCGGCGCGCTCGCCCTGCTCGCCGAGCACGACCTCGACCCTCTCGGCCTCCGGCGCCCACACCCGGAAGCGGCACCGCCCTCCCCGGAGCGGCTCGGCCCCCAGCCGGGGGCGGCCGCGCATCCGGAGACCGGACTCCACCGCAGTCGTCTCCGTCACGCGCCCCCTCCTTCGTCGCGCTTCAGAAGGACCGCCCCGAGCGCCGGCAGGGTGAGGACCAGCGAGTGGGGACGGCCGTGGTGGGGCACGGGGGAGGTCTCGACCGTGCCCATGCTCCCCCACCCGCTGCCCCCGTACTCGCGGGCGTCGGTGTTCAGGATCTCGGTCCAGGCTCCCTCCCGGGGCACGCCGAGCCGGTAGTTCTCTCGGGGGACCGGGGTGAAGTTGAAGATCGCCAGCACCGCGCCCTCCCGGCCGGACCTCCCCTTCCGGAGGAACGAGAGCACGCTGTTGGCGGCGTCGTTCGCCTCGACCCACTCGAAGCCCTCCGCCTCGAAGTCGAGCTCGTGGAGGGCGGGGGTTTCGCGGAGCAGCCGGTTCAGGTCGCCCACCAGGTGGCGGATCCCGGCGTGCTCGGGCTCCTCCAGCAGGTGCCAGTCGAGGCTCTCGTCATGGCTCCACTCCTCCCACTGGCCGAACTCGCCCCCCATGAACAGCAGCTTCTTGCCCGGCTGGGCCCACTGCCAGGCGAGCAGGGTCCGGAGGGTGGCCCGCTTCTGCCACTCGTCGCCCGGGATCTTCGCCAGCAGCGACCCCTTGCCGTGCACCACCTCGTCGTGGGAGAGCGGCAGCATGAAGTTCTCGCTGAACGCGTACACCATCCGGAAGGTGAGATCGTCGTGGTGCCAGCCGCGGTGGACCGGCTCGCGGCCGACGTACTGGAGGGTGTCGTGCATCCACCCCATGTCCCACTTCATCCCGAAGCCGAGCCCGCCCAGCCAGGTGGGGCGCGACACCATCGGCCAGGCGGTCGACTCCTCGGCGATCGTCTGGACGTCCGGGAACTCTCGATAGACCGCCTCGTTGAGCTGCCGCAGGAAGCCGAGCGCCTCGAGGTTCTCGCGCCCGCCGTACTCGTTGGGGATCCACTCCCCCTCCTCGCGGGAGTAGTCCCGGTACAGCATCGAGGCGACGGCGTCCACCCGGAGGCCGTCGGCGTGGTAGGCGTCGAGCCAGTGGATCGCGCTCGAGATCAGGAAGCTGCGGACCTCGTGGCGGCCGTA
>JAWVZN010000106.1:0-4843 GCA_033722155.1 Gemmatimonadota bacterium
CCTTCGATGACTCCCGGAAGGAGAGCGCGATGAAGCGAATCGTCCGCGCAACGACCGCCGCCGTCCTCGCCGCCCTCCTGATCGCCTGCGGAGGTGGGGAGGAGGCCGGTCCGGAGCCCGCCGAGGAGGCCCCGGCGGAGGCCGCCGACACCGCCCGGCCCGGCACCGCGCCGGGCCCGGGCGAGACCGCGGCCGAGCCGGTGAGCGGAGAGGCGGTCTTCAACGCCAACTGCGCCACCTGCCACGGCGAGGACGGCGAGGGGGGCGGGCCCGCTGCGGTCGGCCTCGAGCCGCCTCCGGCGGATTTCACCGACGGGCGGTGGGTCACCGGCGACGGCTCGCTGGAGGCGATCCGGAACACCATCGAGAACGGCAGCCCCGGCACCGCGATGATCGCCTGGAAGGGAACGCTCACCGACGCCCAGATCGACGCGGTCGCGCGATACGTGAAGGGCCTCGGTTCGGGCGGCGCGCAGTAGCGCCCGACTCCGTGGAGATCGCCTGCGAGGAGGTCGACCGGCGGTATCGCCTCGACGGGAGGACGGTGCTCGCGCTCGATGGGGTGACGTGCCGCTTCGAGTCCGGCGAGCTGGTGGTGGTGACGGGGAAGTCGGGGTCGGGCAAGACGACGCTGCTCAACGTCATCGGCGGCCTCGAGCGGCCCTCCTCGGGCCGGGTCCGGGTCGACGGGGAGGACCTGTTCGACCGGAGTGACCGCGAGCTCTCCCGCTACCGGGGCGAGCGGGTCGGCTTCGTGTTCCAATCCTTCCACCTGAACGCGCGACAGACCGCCCTCGAGAACGTTCTCGTCCCGTTCCTCTTCGCCGACCGCCGACCCCGTGACCCGAAGGGGCGGGGCCGGACCATGCTCGCCGAGGTCGGCCTGGAAGAGCAGGTCGAGCAGCGGGCCGGCACCCTCTCGGCCGGGCAGAAGCAGCGGGTGGCCATCGCCCGCGCCCTGGTGCGCGAGCCCGACTTCGTGCTGGCCGACGAGCCCACCGGCAACCTCGACGCGGACACGGGCGGGGGGATCATCTCCCTGCTGCGGCGCCTGATCGACGAGCGGGGGATCGGAGGGGTGATCGTCACCCACGACCCGGCGATCACCTCCGTCGCGGACCGCTCCCTCCACCTGGTCGAGGGCCGGCTCGCGCCGGCGTCGGCAGCGTGATCCGGCCCGGCATGGCGGTGGCGCGGGCGGCCCGTGACCTGCGCCGAAACGGCCTCCGATCGGTGGCGCTGATCGGGGGGGTCGCCCTCGGCGTGGCGATGCTCGTCTTCCTGCTGGCGTTCGTGAGCGGGACCCGGAAGGCCCTGCTCGACCGGGTGGTGTCCTCGCTCCCGATCACCCACCTCACCGTCGCGCCCCGCTCCTTCTCGCTCGCCGCGCTGAAGTTCGAGAGCCCCTTCTCCACGCTCGACGAGCGCGCCGCCGAGCGGATCGCCGCGATCGATGGCGTCGAGCGGGTGCTCCCGATGGCCGGGCTGCGGCTGCCGGCCCAGCTGCGGGCGAGCTTCTTCGGCCAGGGCTTCCGGACCGATACCGGGGTGTTCGGGATCGAGCCGGGGCTCGTGGCCGACCAGCTGCCGCCAGGCGTGGAGTTCGGGGACGGCGAGGCGGAGCCCCCCTACCCCGCCGTCGTGTCGAGCGACCTGATCGACATGTTCAACACCGGCTTCGCCGAGGCGCACGATCTTCCCCGGCTCACCCCCGACGTCCTCCGGGACCAGCGGGCCGTCCTGGTGCTCGGAAGCTCCACGTTCGACCCGAGGGGGAGCGGCAGGGTGCGCCCGGTGGCGGTCCGGCTCGTCGGCGTGAGCGACCGGGTGCCGCTCGTGGGGGTGAGCCTGCCCCTCCCTCTGGTGCAGCGATGGAACCGGGAGCTCGCCGGGGTGACCACCCCCCGGTTTCTCCAGCTCACCGTCGTCGCCGGGTCCGCCCAGCGGGTCGCCGCCATCGCCGAGACGATCGAGTCGATGGGGTATTCGGTCACGTCGGGCCGCGAGACCGCGCGGCGGATCCGGACCCTCACCGACGTGCTGAGGATCGCCTTCGGCCTGATCGGCGCGGTCGTGCTCGCCGTCGCCGGCCTCGGGATCGGCAACGCGCTCACCCTCACCGTCATGGAGCGGCGCCACGAGATCGGCGTCTTCCGCTCGGTCGGGGCCACCCGGGCCGACATCCGGCTCCTGTTCCTCTCGGAGGCGGGGCTCATCGGCCTGGCCGGGGCCGCCCTCGGGGCGGGAGTCGCGGCCGCTGCGTCGCGCGTCGCCGACTGGGCGCTGCAGCGGGCGCTCCCGGACCTGCCGTTTCTGCCCCCCAGCTTCTTCGAGGTCTCGTGGCCGATCGTCGTCGCGGGCCTTACCTTGGGGCTTCTCGTGAGCGTTCTCGCCGCGGTTTCTCCCGCCCATCGGGCGGCACGGCTCGATCCCGCCCGCGTTCTGACGACGGCCTGATCAGGTCGCGAATACCGAGAGGGAGACCGAAATATGGCCGAACCGTCCGAGCTCGAAAAAGCGGTCGAGAAGGTCACCCCCGAGCAGATCGCCGCCCGCTACGAGAGCATCGAGCGACGCACCGAGCGTCTCGACCGCCTGTGCGACCTCCTTCCGGGGGTGTCCGACCCTCTCGACGCGGTCGATCGCGAGGAGCTGATCAGCCGGGAGGAGTGGGAGTCCCGCTCCGGGGCTTCCCGGAGGAAGGCGGTGGGCTTCCTGTACCGGGAACACCTCCGGGACCGCCATCAGCTCCACCCCCCGCTCCACTTCCACCAGTCCGGTCGGTCCGACGTGTTCGATCGGGCGCACGCCAGGTCGATCGAGAAGCGAAAGCTCGTCTTCCGGTACCGGAAGAACTATCCGAAGACCGCGCTGTCGCCGGCGGGGACGATCCCGGTGGAGCCGCTGATCGGCCTGGTGCCGAGGATGAAGACCACCCCCACCGAGGATCTTCCCGTGATCCTCAACTCCCGGCTCTTCCACTTCGTGTGGGTCCACTACCACGGCGAGACCTCGGGCGAGGACGCCGTGCCCCACGAGGCGCGGCTCGCCGGCTTCCAGTGCCCCATGCTCACCAAGCGGACCGGCGGGGAGTTCCGGGAGCTGCGCGACGAGATCCTGGAGCTGTCCGCGAAGAACGCCGAGCTGCTCGTGGAGAGGGATCGGATGCACAAGCTCGCCGAGGAGGCGGGGGTGCCGCTGGTTCCGGTCCACCGAACCGAGGGGATCGTCCGCGAGGTGAACGTCCCCAGGCCGCTCACCGAGGTCGCCGGCGTCGCCCGCCGCGGTCCGGTGGTGATCTTCCGCCGCGGGTCTACGATCGTCACGACCACCGAGGAGGCGGCCACCTACCTCGAGCTGTGGCTCCGGTGGCGGTTCGACCGGCTTCGCGGCATGACCCGGGAGGAGCTCGAGGAGTTCCTCCGCCTTCCGGCCTCGACCGCCCAGGTGGTGGTCGTCCTTCAGCGGCGGGCGGAGATCGAGGAGGAGATCGACGGGAACCAGGACCGGATCGACGAGCTGCAGGAGGAGGCCGAGCAGCGGCTCTACGACCTGTACGACTTGACGGAGGCGGAGCGGGAGTGGCTCCGGATCCACTATGGATGAGCGGCGGCCCCCCGCGCCCCGACGGTGATCCGGACGGTGGAGGAGCCGCGGCTCACCCTGGGCGTCGAGGAGGAGTACCAGCTGTGCGATCCCGAGACCGGAGACCTCGTCCCCGTCGTGGACCTCCTCCTCGACGCCGCCGGTCCGGCCCTGCGGGACCGGCTCGGTTACGAGCTGCTCCACACGGTTCTCGAGGGGAACATCGAGCGCTCCGACTCCGTGGAGCAGGCGGTGGAGAGGGTGCGCGCGCTCCGGTGCGCGGTCCTCGATCTCGCCGACGCCCACGGCGTGTCGATCGCGATCGGAGGGGTCCATCCGTTCGCCCGCTGGGAGGAGCAGGAGTTCGTCGACTCCCCCGCCTACCGGTGGGTCGGCGAGCAGCTCGAGTATCTGGCCCGGCGCAACCTCTCCTTCGGGATGCACGTCCACGTCTCCGTGGAGGACGACGACGGGCGCGTCTGGGTGGCCAACCAGCTCCGCCGCTGGTGCGCCCCGCTGCTGGCGCTCTCGGCGAACGCGCCCTTCTTCGAGGGCGCCGACACCGGCTTCCAGACGATCCGGATGCACGTCTTCGGCTCCTTTCCCCGCACCGGCTACGCCCCCGTCTTCCGCGACTGGGACCACTACGAGCGGGTGATCGAGGGGCTCCGGGATTCGGGGGCGATCGAGAAGCCGCGCCACCTGTGGTGGAGCGTGCGGCCCCACGTCGAGTACGGGACCGTCGAGCTCCGGATGTTCGACATGCCGATCGATCTCGACCGGTCGCGAACGTTCGTGGGCGTCTCGCAGGCGCTGGTCGCGGATCTGATCGAGCGTTGGCGGGGGGGCGAGCCCGGATGGGAGCTCGAGCCCGCCTTCCTCGAGGACGGCTGGTTCAAGGCGCAGCGATTCGACTGGGACGCGCCGATCGCCCATCCGGTCACCGGCGAGACGGTGGCGCTGCGGGACGAGATCGAGTCGATGCGGGAGACGGCCCGTCCGTGGGCGCGGCGGCTCGGCACCACCGACGCCGCGATCGAGGGGATCGACCGGATCCTGGAGAGCGGACCGGATACGGAGTGGCAGCGGGCCGAGCGGGAACGCGCCGGTGGCGACTTGTCGGCGCTCCAGCGGCGGATCGCCCGGCGGGTGCGATCGGAGGCGCGCTGCGACGAGGTCGTGAAGTCCGGGACGTCGTGAAGCCCTGACCGAGACGGTCGGCGTCCTCTCGCTGGTGCCGCCGTTGCTGGCGATCGCG
>JAWVZN010000107.1:0-4834 GCA_033722155.1 Gemmatimonadota bacterium
CCCCTCGGTGAGCGGCGAGACCGACTTCGTCGTGGTGGGAGAGGGCCCCGGGAAGAAGGCCGAGCGGGCCGAGGAGCTCGGGGTGGAGACGCTCGACGAGGAGGCGTTCCTGGCGCTCCTCCGCGACGCCGGCGCCGGGGGCCTGTCCGAGTAGCGGGGGTGTGAGATGGAGAACGTGGAGATCGCCGCCACCCTGAACGAGATCGCCGACCTCCTCGAGATCGAGGGCGCCAACCCGTTCCGGATCCGCGCCTACCGCAACGCCGCCCGCACCGTGGCGAACCTCACCCGCCCGATCCCGGTGATGGTGGCCGAGGGGGAGGACCTCACCGGGTTGCCGGGCGTGGGAAAGGACATCTCGGGCTACATCGAGGAGCTGGTGGAGACCGGCAGGCTGACCCTGATGGACGAGATCGCCGAGCGGATCCCGCGCGGCCTCGGCGAGCTCGTGAAGCTCGACGGGGTCGGCCCGAAGAAGGCGAAGCGGCTCCACGAGGAGCTCGGGATCGCGTCGGTGGCGGAGCTCGAGGCCGCCCTCGACGCCGGCGAGGTCGCGCCGCTGAAGGGGTTCGGCGCGAAGACGGTCGAGCGGATGCGGCGCGCGATCGCGGAGCACCGCGAGCACGGCGAGCGCGTCAAGCTCTCCGACGCCGACTCGCTGATCCGGCCGCTGCTCGAGCACGTGCGGCGGGGCCCGGGGATCGAGGAGGTCGAGGTGGCCGGAAGCTACCGCCGTCGCCGCGAGACGGTGGGCGACGTCGACCTGCTGGCCGTGTGCGAGGAGGCGGCCCCGGCGATGGAGCACTTCACCGCCTTCGACGCGATCGCACGGGTCGAGAGCGCCGGCGAGACCCGGGCCTCCGTCATCCTCCGCTCGGGCCTGCAGGTGGACCTCCGGATCCTGCCGCGCCGCTCCTACGGGGCCGCCCTCCACTACTTCACCGGGTCGAAGGCGCACAACGTCGCCGTCCGCAAGCTCGGGGTGGAGCGGGGACTCCGGATCAGCGAGTACGGGGTGTTCCGCGTGCCGGAGGGAGCGCCGGAGGAGGAGACGGGCCCCGAGGAGGGCGAGCGGATCGGGGGCGCGACCGAGGAGGAGGTGTTCGACGCGGTCGGGCTGCCGTGGATCGTCCCCGAGCTGCGGGAAGACCGGGGGGAGATCGAGGCCGCCCGCGAGGGGCGGCTGCCGGAGCTGATCGAGGTGGACGACATCCGGGGCGACCTCCAGATGCACTCCACCTGGTCGGACGGCAAGGACCCGATCGAGGCGATGGCGCGGGCGTGCCGCGACCGCGGCTACGCCTACATGGCGATCACCGACCACTCCCAGCGGGTCACCGTGGCCGGCGGCCTCGACGCCGCCAGGCTGGAGGAGCAGTGGGAGGAGATCGACGAGGTGCGGGAGCGGATGGAGGGGATCGAGATTTTGCGCGGGCTCGAGGTGGACATCCTGCGGGACGGCTCCCTCGACCTCGACGACGCCCACCTCGACGGGCTCGACGTCGTGGTCGTCTCCGTGCACTCGTACATGAACCTGCCGAAGGCGGAGATGACCGAGCGGGTGATCGCGGGGATCTCCCACCCGGCGGTGGACGTGCTGGCCCACCCCACCGGCCGGATCCTGAACCGGCGCCACCCCTACGAGATCGACGTGGAGGCGGTGCTCCACGCCGCCGCCGAGCGCGACGTGGCGGTGGAGCTCAACGCCCAGCCCGACCGCCTCGACCTGAACGACGTCCAGGTGCGGCGGGCGAAGGAGCTCGGGGTGAAGGTGGCGATCGACACCGACGCCCACTCCGTCGCCGGGCTCCGGTACGTGGAGTACGGTGTGGAGCAGGCGCGCCGCGGCTGGCTGGAGGCCGGCGACGTGCTGAACGCCATGTCCGCCGACGAGCTCCGGGCGTGGCTCGACCGGAAGTGATCTGCCAGACGATTCGTATCGGATCGACAGGAGGAGGACGACGATGGCGAACGAGACGGTGAGCCCCCTCGAGGCGGCGGATCTCCATCGGGGATGCGATCCCGAGACCCTCGATTTCGAGACGACCGACGAGCTGGAGGATACCGGGGTGGTGGGCCAGGAGCGGGCGACCGCGGCGATCCGGTTCGGCGTGGCGATCGACGCCGAGGGCTTCCACGTCTTCGCCCTCGGCCCGGAGGAGACGAAGAAGCGGGCCATCGTCCGGCGTCTGCTCGAGGAGCGGGCCGCCGACGAGCCACCGCCCCCCGACCTGTGCTACGTCAACAACTTCGAGGAGAGCCACAATCCGGGGACCCTGCGCCTTCCGGCGGGCCTGGGATGCGAGCTCGCCCGGTTCATGGAGCGGTTCGCAGAGGAGCTGAGGCCCACACTCGAGGAGGCGTTCGAGAGCGAGGAGCACCAGGCGCGGGAGGAGGCAGCGAAGGAGCAGGCGGGCGAGCCCCAGCAGGAGGCGCTGGAGGAGCTCCAGGAGAAGGCCGAGGAGCGGGGGCTCACCCTGATGCGGACGCCCGGCGGGATGGGGTTCGCGCCGGTCCGGGACGGGGAGCCGCTCTCCCCCGAGGAGATCGAGGAGCTCCCCGACGAGGAGAAGGAGCGGATCGAGGGGGCCGTCTCCGAGCTCCAGGAGGAGCTGGAGGAGATCGTGCGCGGGGTGCCGCGGCGCCGGCGGGAGGCGCGCGAGCGGGTGCGCGAGGTGGCCCGCGAGACCGCGCGCCAGGTGGCCCGCGAGCTTCTCGCCCATGTGCGGGAGGCGTTCGAGGAGTACGGCGAGGCGCAGGAATTCCTCGACGCGGTCGAGGAGGACGTGGTCGAGAACGCGCGCGACCTGGTCGGCGAGGAGCAGCAGGGGGGGATGCAGCAGCTGATGGCGATGGCCGGGGGCGGTGCCCGGCAGCAGGGGCCCTCCCCCGCGGAGGGACCGCTCCGGCGCTACCGGGTGAACGTGATCGTGGATTGTTCCGACGCCGAGCGGGCGCCGGTCGTCTTCGAGGACCACCCCACCTACCAGAACCTGATCGGGCGGATCGAATATCTGCCGCGGATGGGTGCGCTGGTGACCGACTTCAACATGATCCAGGCCGGGGCGCTCCACCGGGCCCACGGAGGGTACCTGGTTCTGGAGGCGCGCGACGTGCTCGGTGAAGCCCTCGCCTGGGACGGGCTCAAGCGGGTGTTACGGTCCGGCGAGATCCGGATCGAGAGCCCGCGCGAGGCGATGGGGCTGGTGAGCACCGTCTCGCTCGAACCCGAGCCGCTCCCCTTCGAGGGGAAGGTGATCCTGCTCGGCAGCCGGCGCCTCTACGCGCTCCTGAGCGCGCTCGACCCCGACTTCGGCGAGCTCTTCAAGGTCGCCGCCGACTTCGACGACCGGATGGACCGGAACGACGACACCGTGGCCCTCTACGCCCGCCTCGTCGCCACCCTCGTCAGGAATGCCGGGCTCCGGGCGTTCGACCGGGGGGCGGTGGCGCGGGTCGTGGAGCGGGCCGCGCGCCTCGCCGGCGACGCCGAGAAGCTCTCCGTCCGGACCCGCATCATCCTGGACCTCCTCCAGGCGTCCGATTACTGGTCGGGCGAGGACGACGCCGAGGTCGTCTCCCGCGAGCACGTGGAGCGGGCGATCGAGGAGTGGGAGTTCCGCTCGAGCCGGGCGCGGGACCGGATGCAGGAGGAGATCCTGCGGGACACGATCTTCATCGGAACCGAGGGGCGCGAGGCGGGCCAGGTGAACGGGATCTCCGTCCACCAGCTCGGCGAGTTCTCGTTCGGCCTCCCGGTCCGGATCACCGCCCGAACCCGGCTCGGCAAGGGCGAGGTGACCGACATCGAGCGCGAGGTGGAGCTCGGCGGCCCGATCCACTCCAAGGGGGTGCTGATCCTCTTCGGCTTCCTCGGCGAGCGGTACGCCAGGGAGCGGCCGCTGGCGCTCGCCTCGAGCCTCGTCTTCGAGCAGACCTACGGGGAGATCGAGGGGGACAGCGCCTCGGTCGCCGAGCTCGCCGCGCTCCTCTCCGCGGTCTCGGAGATCCCCCTGCGCCAGGACCGCGCGGTGACCGGGTCGATCAACCAGCACGGCGAGGTCCAGCCGGTCGGCGGGGTGAACGAGAAGGTCGAGGGGTTCTTCGACATCTGCGCGGCCCGCGGGCTCACCGGCGAGCAGGGGGTGATCGTCCCCGCCGCCAACCGGAAGCACCTGATGCTCCACCGGCGCGTCGTGGACGCCGTCGAGGAGGGCGACTTCCACGTGTGGGCCGTGGAGACGATCGACGAGGCGATGGAGCTCCTCACCGACCGGCGGATGGGCGAGCCCGACGAGGAGGGCCGTTATCCGGAGGGCACGGTCAACGGCGCGGTGGATCGCCGCCTCGCCGAGCTGGCGGAGACGTGGAAGGAGTTCGGTGGCCCGCCCCGGGCGGGGGAGGAGTAAAGCTGAGGAAGGCTCGGGAGATTCCCCACGGGAGGAATCGAAAGGGAGCTCCCGGAAGGGAGCCGGGATCCCCGGCGGGACGACCTTCGAGGGAGAACGGGCTCGACTCCGCCCATTCTCATTGCCCCCCGCCTTTGCCCAGTGCCTCTTCCAGCCGCTTCCGCATCCGCCGGGTGTGGCTGCCCCGCCAGTACGCCCGGCCGCACGAGGGGCACCGGCGGAACCGCTCCCGGGTCTCCCGGACCCGGGCGGGCACCCGATCCGCGACCACCTCCGGCTCGACCTCCTCCAGCGCGACGTTGCACTCGAGGCACCGGGTGAACAGCTCGCGCGGCCAGCCCAGGCCGTAGGCGTCGGCGACCTCGCGGAGGCGCTCCAGCGGGTCCTCGCTCTCGAGGACGAGGACGTCGACCCCCCGCCACTCG
>JAWVZN010000108.1:0-4707 GCA_033722155.1 Gemmatimonadota bacterium
GATCGGTTCCAGCAGGACGACGAGATGGTGCCCCTCGACGACTACTTCGTCGCCGATCTGAAGGGATGGTACCGGTTCGTGAACGGTCTCGGCCTGCGCCTCGAGGTGGAGAACGTGACCGACGAGGATCACGAGCTCTTCCAGGGGTGGCCGATGCCGGGCGCAGCGGCCTACCTCGGCGTGGACTACGTGTACTAGAATCGCGCAATCCGCCGGGCGCCAGCCACTTCGGAAAACCGAAGCTGCTTGATGCCGTACCCGGCCGGGCGTACGATGGGGTGTCGGCGCCGGGGCCGCGGAGTCGACTCGCGGGATCCGCGAAGGGAGGCGCGTTGGAGCGGAGGAAGATCACGGTCCGGGGCATCGTCCAGGGGGTCGGCTTCCGTCCGTTCGTCTTCGGCCTCGCCGAGGAGCACGGCCTCGCCGGCAGGGTCGTCAACGACGCCCGCGGGGTCGTGATCGACGTCGAGGGCGAACCCTCCATTCTCGACCGCTTCGCCGAGACGCTCGTTTCGAAACCGCCTCCGCTGGCGGTGGTCGAAGCGGTCGAGACGGAAACCCTTCCGTCCGCCGGCTTCGACCGCTTCGAGATCGAGGCGAGCGAGTCCGGCGCGGAGCGGCTCGCCCTCGTCTCGCCCGACGTCGCCACCTGCGAGGCGTGCCTGCGGGAGATGCGGGACCCCGGCGACCGCCGCCACCGATACCCCTTCCTCAACTGCACCAACTGCGGTCCCCGCTTCACCATCGTCGAGGACATCCCGTACGACCGCCCGAACACCTCGATGAAGGCGTTCCCGATGTGTCCCGAGTGTCGGGAGGAGTACGAGGACCCCCGCGACCGTCGCTTTCACGCCCAGCCGACCGCCTGTCCCGCCTGCGGGCCGGCGCTCGCCTGGCGGGGTGTGGACGGAACGGAGGGGCCGGTGGGGGAGGAGGCGATGGAGCGGGCCGCCAGACGCCTGCTGGCGGGCGGGATCCTCGCCGTCAAGGGGCTCGGCGGCTACCATCTCGCCTGCCTCGCGGCCGACCCCGAAGCGGTGGGGACCCTCCGGGAGCGGAAGCGCCGGGACGCCAAGCCGTTCGCCCTCATGGTCCCCGACCTGGAGACGGCCCGGGGGCTGGTGGAGCTCGACCCGGTGGCGGAGGAGCTGCTCGAATCGATCCGCCGGCCGATCCTCCTCGCTCCCCGCCGGCCCGACGCCCGGGTCGCCGACGGGGTGGCACCCAGGATGGGGACCCTCGGGATCATGCTCCCCTACACGCCACTCCACTCGCTCCTGATGGAGCGGGTCGGAGAGCCGCTGGTGATGACGAGCGGCAACCGTTCCGACGAGCCGATGGCGTACCGGGACGAGGAGGCCCTCGAGCGTCTCCGCCCCTTCGTGGACGGCATGCTGACCCACGACCGGCGGATCGTGATGCGGTGCGACGACAGCGTGGTGCGGTGGACCGGGGCGCGGGTGGTCCCGATGCGGCGCGCCCGCGGCTTCGCTCCCCGGCCGGTCCCGATGTCGCCGGAGGCGTCCCTCCCTCTTCTGGCCCTCGGCGCCCAGCAGAAGAACGCCTTCTGCCTCGCCCGCGGTCCCCACGCCTTCGTGAGCCACCACATCGGCGACCTGGACACGATCGAGGCGGCGGCGAGCCTCGAGGAGGCGGTCGAGCATTACGAGCGCCTCTTCGAGATCGAGCCCGGGGCGATCGCCCACGACCTCCACCCCGACTACCGTTCCACCCGGCTGGCGCGCGAGTTGGCCGAGGGGCGCGGGCTGCCCCGGATCGGGGTGCAGCACCACCACGCCCACGCCGCCAGCGTGGCCGCCGAGCACGGCCTCGAGGGCTCCCTCCTCGGGGTGTCGCTCGACGGCACCGGCTGGGGCCCGGACGGGACGGTGTGGGGGTTCGAGTTCCTGGCGGTCGACGGGGCCCGGATGCGTCGGCTGGGACGGCTGGAGCCGGTGGCCCTGCCCGGCGGCGAGGCCGCGGTCCGCGAGCCGTGGCGGACCGGGGCGGCGTGGATCCGACTCGCCTACGGGACGCTTCCCGGGCTCGACCTCCCGCTTCTTCCCTCGCTCGACCGGTCGGTGTGGGGGATCCTCGATCAGCTCGTGGAGAAGGGGGTGAACGCCCCCCTCGCCTCCAGCGCGGGGCGCCTCTTCGACGCGGTGGCCTGGATCGTCGGCCTGCGCGAGGAAGCCGCCTTCGAGGGACAGCCGGCGATGGAGCTGGAGAGTCTGGCCGGCCACGGAGCGGCCGAACCGTATCCGGTCGAGCTGGCCGAGAAGCCCCCGGAACCGGGCGGCGATCCCGCGGCGCCAGGCTTCGAGGTCGTCTTCCGGCCGGCGATCCGGGCGATCGCCGAGGACGTGGACGCCGGAGCGGATCCCGCCGGGATCGCGGCCCGCTTCCACGAGACCGTGATCGCGGCGATCCTCGCCGGAGCGCGAAGGGCGCGCGAGGCCGAGGGCCTCGAGGTCGTGGCCCTCTCGGGGGGCACCTTCCAGAACGCCCGCGTCCTCGACGGCACGATCGACGGGCTGATCGAGGAGGGGTTCGACGTCTACGCCAACGAGTCGGTGCCCCCGAACGACGGCGGCATCGCGCTGGGCCAGGCGGCGGTGGCCGCCCGGCGGCTCGCCGAGGACGGGGCGCGGGCTGCGACGGAGCCCGATCGCGTCGATGCCGCGCCCGCGACCCCCGTCACCGGATAGGAGGAGCGACGATGTGTCTCGGCATCCCCGGCAAGGTCGTCTCGTTCGAGGACGAGACCGGCCACATCGCCAAGGTGGACGTCTCCGGGGTGCGGAGAAACGTGAACGTGGGGCTGGTGCTGCCCGACGGGCTCGACGTGGGCGACTGGGTGCTGATCCACGTCGGTTTCGCGATCTCGAAGATCGACGAGGAGGAGGCGGCGGCGACACGGGAGTTCCTCGAGGAGCTCGGCGGGGCGTACGAGGAGGAGCTCGACGACCTGCGCGGAAGCGAGATCGCGTGACGGCGCCGCCGACCGTCGCCGCCGACGCCCGCCTCCGGGAGGTGGGAGGCGCCGTGTTCGAGCGATCGACGACGGTTCCGTCCACTTTCCTCGAGGAGCGCGCCGACGACGTCTCGCGGGCGTGCCGGGACATGGCGGCGCGCTTCCATCGTGGCGGGCGGCTGCTCGCCTTCGGCGCCGGGCCCGCCCGAAGCGACGCGCTCCACGTCTCGGTGGAGTTCGTCCATCCGGTCCTGGTCGGCAAGCGCGCGCTTCCCGCGCTGGCGCTCGAGGAGCCGTTCGCCCGTCGGGTCGAGCTTGTGGGCTCGTCCGACGACATCGCGATCGGGATCGCCGCCGGCGACGGCGGGGAGGAATCCGCCGCGGGGATCGCGGCCGCCCGCGAGCGGGGTCTTCTCACCCTCGCCCTCGCCGGTCGGGAGGACGTGGCGCTCGCCGAGACCGATGCCGACCACCGCTTCGTCGTGCCCGACGACGACCCTCTTGTGGTCCAGGAGACGCTCGAGACGCTATACCACGTGCTGTGGGAGCTCGTCCACGTCTTCTTCGACCACGAGGAGCTGTTGTGACGGGCTCCGGGATGCCCGCCTGCGTTCCCGACGAGTCCGGCCATTGCGCGATCTGCGCCGACGAGGGGCGGATCGGCGAAGTGGTCGAGGCGAGCGGCGCGGGCTCGCCGGCCGCCACCGGACGGGTCCGGATCGGCGACGAGATCGAGGAGGTCTCGCTCGCGCTCCTCGACAACGTCGCTCCCGGCGAGAAGCTCGTGGTCCACCTGGGGTTCGCGATCGCCCGCCTCGACGAGGGAGGGGACGCGTGAGCGGGATCACGGAACGCCTCTACCCCTTCATCGACGGCGACGGCTCGGCCGATCTCGACGCCGTCCTCGCCGACGTGCGCGCGTCCACCCTCGCCAAGCGCGACGACGTGGTCGCGCTGCGGCGGGCCACCTGGCAGCGCCACGCCGACGACCTCGTCCGGGCGGCCCGGATCCTCGCGGACGCGGTGGCGGGGGGCGGTAAGGTGCTCGCCTTCGGCAACGGCGGCAGCGCCACCGACGCGCGCGATCTGGTGGACGACCTCACGGACCCGCCCCGTCCCGGCTGGCGGGCGCTTCCCGCCATCGACCTGACCCGCGACGTCGGCACCGTGACCGCGGTCGCCAACGACGTCGGGATCGAGAGCGTCTTCCTCCGCCAGGTGATCGCCTATGGCGAGCCCGGGGACGTCGCGGTCGGGTTCTCGACCAGCGGCGAGAGCGTGGACGTGATCCGCGCCTTCGAGGAGGCGGCCGACCGGGGCCTCGCCACGATCGGGTTCGCCGGCGACGAGGGCGGCCGAATGGGGGAGGAGGGCTTCCTCGACGTGTGCGTGGTGGCTCCGAGCGCCCACGTCCCGCGGATCCAGGAGGCCCACGCCACCGCCTACCACGCGATGGTGGCGATGGCCCAGTCGGCGCTGGCGGAGGGGGTCTCGTGAACGGCCCCGAGGGTATGCGGTTCGTCGACGAGTTCCGCGATCCCGGGCTCGCCCGTTCGCTGGTCCGCCGCATCGAGGAGCTGGCGGACGGCGAGGAGCTCCAGTTCATGGAGGTGTGCGGCGGCCACACCCACACGATCTACAAGCACGGCCTCCACGCGATCCTCCCCGGAGAGATCGGGCTGGTCCACGGACCCGGCTGTCCGGTGTGCGTGATCCCGATGGGGAGAGTCGAC
>JAWVZN010000109.1:0-4641 GCA_033722155.1 Gemmatimonadota bacterium
AGCTCCTCCTTGATCTTGTGGTACACCATCTCGCTCTCGTACTGGGCGCCCACGCCGGCGAGGCTCTTCCGCTCGGCCTCGGGGATCCCCAGCTTCTCGAACGTCTGGCGGATGTCGTCGGGCACCTCGTCCCAGTCTCGCCCCTCGCGGTCGGACGGGCGGACGTAGAAGAAGATCTCGTCCATGTCGAGCCCGGAGAGGTCGGCGCCCCAGGTGGGGACGGGCTTCTTCTCGAAGATCTCCAGCGCCCGCAGCCGGAACTTCAGCATCCACTCGGGCTCCTCCTTCATCGCGCTGATCTTCTCGACCACGCGCTTCGAGAGCCCCTTCTCCGACTTGTAGACGTAGGTGTCGGGATCGCGGAACCCGTACTTGTAATCGTCGAGGTCGAGCTCGGCTACCTTCTGGTCGTACGGCATCGTCTTCCCCTCCTCAGCTCGCGACGCGAGCGGGCTCGCCGCGGTACTCGTCGTACCCCTCGGCCTCGAGCCGCTCGGCCAGTTCCGGCCCGCCCGAGCGGACGATCTTGCCCGCCACCATGACGTGGACCTTGTCCGGCGTGATGTAGTTCAGAATCCGCTGGTAGTGCGTGATCATCAGGACGCCCATCTCGGCCAGATCCTCGTGGAGCGTGTTCACCCCGTTGGAGACGGTCTTGAGGGCGTCGATGTCGAGCCCGCTGTCGGTCTCGTCGAGGAGCGCCAGCTCGGGCTCGAGGACCGCCATCTGCAGGATCTCGTTCCGCTTCTTCTCGCCGCCGCTGAACCCCTCGTTGACGAAGCGCTCGGCGAAGCTCTCGTCGACCTCCAGCAGCTTCATCGACTCGCGGAGGTCGTCGTAGAAGTCGATCGGGCTGATCTCCTCGCCGGTCCTCGCGACCTTCGCCTGGCGCAGGAACTGGGCGATCGTGACGCCGGGGATGTCGCTCGGGTACTGGAAGGCGAGGAAGACGCCCGCGCGGGCCCGCTCGTCCACCTCGAGGTCCAACAGGTCCTCGCCCCGATACGTGATCGAACCCTCGGTCACCTCGTAGGCCGGGTGGCCGGCGATCACCTTGGCGAGGGTGGACTTGCCCGAGCCGTTCGGGCCCATCAGGGCGTGGAGCTCCCCGTGGTCGACCGTGAGGTCGAAGCCCCGGAGGATCTCGTCACCCGTCTCGGCGACGGCGACGTGCAGGTTCTCGATCTGCAGCAGCGGTGTATTGTCGCTCATGTACTCCTCTTCCGTGATTTGGATGATATCGGTCGTTCAGGCCGGCTCGGCGGCGGTCGGAGCGGCATCTTCCTCCTCCTCGCTCCAGGCGAGCTCGATCAGCTCCTCCATCTCCTCCTCGCCCTGCTCGACGAGGTCGGAGAGGCGGATGTCGGCCAGCAGCTCGTCGATCCGCTCCTTGAGCGCCCGCCACACCGGACGGATCACGCAGTCGTGATCCTCCGCGCACCGCTCGTCGTCGACCGGCCGGGTCTCGCAGTTCACCTCGAAGGTGGTCCCCTCGGTGGCGATCACCACGTCCTTCACGGAGATCTCGCCGGGCTCGCGGGCGAGCGCGAAGCCGCCCGAGACGCCCCGGACCGAGCTCACGAGGCCCGCCTGGCGGAGCCGGCGGAGGATCTTCTCGGTGTAGTCGGCGGGCAGGTCCTCCACCTCCGCCATCTCGCGGGCGGCCACCGGGCCTTCCCCGGCGCGGCGGGCGAGGTGGACGGCGCAGATGAGACCGTATTCCGCCTGGGTGGTGAAGCGCATGGCTCTCTCCCTCTTCGGTGCGGCCCTCCGGCGGGCTCCCTGATCGGCCTAGAACGTACGAATCCGGAGGAAATCAGTCAACTTTCGAGAACGGCGTTGGAACGTCGGCTCTTCCCTGTAGTTTAGGGGGCGTGATCAAGGCCATCGAGGTCCTCGCGACGATCGCCGCCGCGGTCTTGCTCGCCGGGGTGCTGCTGCGGCTCGTCGTGCCGTGGGCGCTGCCCCGGCTCCTCTACCACCCCGAGCCGCTGCCGGAGGGGCGCACCGGCCCCGCCGCGTGGGGCTACCAGGGGGCCGAGGAGGTGCGCTTCGAGGCGGCCGACGGGGTGGAGATCCACGGCTGGTGGTTCCCGGCCGGGCGGGCTCGGCGGGAGGCCGTGCCGCGCCGGGGAGCCGCCATCTACTTCCACGGCAACGCCGGCACCATCACCAGCCGGGGCGACCTGGCGGAGAACCTGGCCCGCCTCGGCCTCGACGTCCTGCTGATCGACTACCGGGGCTACGGGGCGAGCGAGGGGGAGCCCTCCGAGGAGGGACTCTACGCCGACGCCGAGGCCGCCTGGCGGGAGGTTCTCGAGCGGGGCGCCGAGCCCGGGGAGATCGTCCTGTTCGGAAACTCGCTCGGCTCGGCCGTGGCGGTGGAGCTGGCCGCCCGGGTGGAGGAGGATCCGGCGACCGGCGGCCCGGCGGGCCTCGTCCTGATCGGCCCCATGCCCGACACCCGCACCGTCGGCCGCGCCCTCTACCCCCTGGTCCCCGGCTTCCTCCTCACCTGGGAGGATCACCGCTACGCCGCGATCGACCGGATCGGAGAGGTGGGGGCCCCGATCCTCTTCGCCCGCGGCGCGCACGACCGGGTGATCCCGCGCGAGGCCTCCCGCTCCCTCTACGAGGCGGCTGGTGAGCCCAGGCGGTGGATCGACGTCCCCGCCGCCGGCCACGCCGACGTCTTCGCCCAGCCCGTGCTGTGGGAGTCGATCGCCGCCTTCCTGGACGAGGTGCTCCGAGATCGATGAAGCTCGAGATCGAGCGGGTCGTGTCCCGCCACCTGTCGAAAAACCGACACCTCTCCCCCCGTCTCCGATGGGTGGCGACGGGGTTCGGACGCACTATGAAACTCGAGTTTTGCCGAATCGCGAAACTCGAGTTTCATAGGGCACCCGGGGGGGAAGGCCGGCCAGGAACTTCGCCCGGGGAAGGCCGGGGCCGGACGCGGCTGCCCGATCGGGTCGCGCCCGGCCTCCGTGCCGTTCGGCCCTACCGGCCGCCCGCCTGCGCGGCGGCCGGCGGCTCCACGGTGGCCGGGTCCACCGTCAACGCCCGCAGCCGCTCCTCGATCTCGGGCCGCATGTTCTCCTGGTAGCGGCCGCCCAGGTGCTTCGCCAGGAACCGCTCGATCGAGGCGTACATGGCGAGGGTGTTCAGCTCGCCGGCGAAGCCGTGCCCCTCGTCGGGGGCGACGAGGTACTCGACGTCCCGGTCCAGCTCGTGCAACGCGGCCACGATCTGGTCGCTCTCCGACTTCTTCACCCGCGGATCGTTGGCGCCCTGGATGACGAGCAGCGGGGCCACGATCTCGGTGGCGGAGTTGAGCGGCGACTGGGCCTCCAGCCGCGCCCGGTCCTCGGGGTCGCTCGGGTCGCCCACCCGCTCGTGCCACATCGCGACCAGCGGCTCCCAGTAGGGCGGGATCGTGTTCAGCAGCGTGATGATGTTCGAGGGGCCGACGATGTCGACGCCGGCGGCGTACAGCTCGGGCGTGAACGCCACGCCGGCCAGGGTGGCGTAGCCGCCGTAGGATCCGCCCATGATCGCGATCCGGTCGGGGTCGGCGATCCCCTTCTCGACCAGCCACTTCGCGCCGTCGGTGATGTCGTGCTGCATCGGTCCCGTGCCCCACGTCCGGTCCCCCAGCGCCAGGAAGCGCTTCCCGAAACCGGCGGAGCTCCGGAAGTTGGGCTGGAGCACGGCGTAGCCCCGGTTGGCGAGGAACTGGGCGTTCTCGTTGAAGCCCCACGCGTCCCGGCCCCACGGTCCGCCGTGCGGCATCACCACGACCGCCAGGTTCTTCGGCTCCACGCCCTTCGGCAGGGTGAGGTAGGCGGGGATCGTCTCGCCGTCGCGGGCGGTGTAGCGCACCGGCTCCATCGGCGCCATGTGCTCGGTCGGGATCCACGGCTGGGGCCGGTACAGCAGCTCCACCTCGCCCGTCTCACGGTCGTAGAGGTAGTTGGGACCCTCGTCGACGTCGACGATGTTCTTGACGATCCAGATCCGGTCGTCGCGGGTGGGCGTGCGGAAGAAGAGGTCGCCGTCGAGGCCGGCCTCCCGGAGCCGCTCCACGTCCTTCTCGAAGACGGAATCCTTCGGGTAGATCCGCACGCGGTCGCCCGTGTAGGTGGTGGCGAGCAGCCGGTCGTCCACCTCGCTGAAGATCGCGCCGCCGAAGTCGACCTCCCCCTCGGGATCGCTCTCCACGACCTCCATCTCCCCCGTCCCGGGGTCGAAGAGGACCAGCCGCGCCAGGTCGACGCCCTCGCCGCAGTTGGTGGACATCCACACCCGCTCGCCGTCGGGGTGGAAGCGCATCGGGGAGATCGTCTCGGCGGGCTCGCACCGGTAGACGGAGACGAGCTCGTCGCCCTCGACCCGGAGGATCTCGGTCCCGCCGTCGTCGGTCACCCGCGAGGCGAGCCGGAGGTTCCCGTCGAGGTCGGCCATCCAGCCGGCGATGTCGCCGGGGTTCTCCTGGACGAGCTCGCGCTCGCCGGTCTCGATGTTGAGACGGTACACGTCGTGGATCCGGGGGTCGCGGTCGTTGATCCCGACGAGGATCCACTCCGGCGTGGCCTTCGGCACCGCGTAGATCCTCGCCTGGATGTTCTCGTAGGGGGTGAG
>JAWVZN010000110.1:0-4525 GCA_033722155.1 Gemmatimonadota bacterium
ACGACGTGGACGATCGCGCTGGAGGAGGGGGCGCTCGTCGCCCGCCACCTGATGCACGAGCCGGTGGCCCTCGAGCCCGTCGTCCGGGATCTCTTCGGCGGCGACGCGTGGTTTCTCGACGAGGTCCGCTTCACCCGCGACGCGGCCGGGGCCGTCGACGGGCTCCGCGTGAGCGCGGGGCGGGTGAAGAACGTCCGGTTCGCGCGCCGGGAGGAGCGGTAGACCAACTCTTGAATTCAGTGTGGACATGCATAATGCATGTAAGTAATATTATCACATGTCCAAGATGGTTCAGATTCGCAACGTCCCCGAGGAGCTCCACCGCACGCTGAAGGCGCGGGCCGCCTTGGAGGGAAAGTCGCTTTCCGCCTACCTGCTCGAGATCGTCCGCGAGAGCGCCGCGCGGCCGCGCCTCGACCAGGTGCGGGATCGGCTGGGGGAGCTCGAGCCGGCCAACCCGGGGGAGAGCTCCGCCGAGGCGCTCCGGGCCGAGCGCGAAGCGCGTTGATCGTCGTCGACGCCTCGGTGGTGCTCGACATGCTGATCCGGGCACCCGGCGTCGAGACGTTGGAGGAGCGGCTCTTCTCCGAGCGCACCTGGAACGCGCCCCATCTGGTCGACCTCGAGGTGGCGCAGGTCCTCCGGCGCTGGACGCTCGGGGGAAGGATCGGCGCGGGCCGGGCGCGGCGAGCGCTGGAGCTTCTGGACGACCTCCCCCTCCACCGGTGGTCCCACCGGACGCTTCTTCCGCGAATCTGGAGCCTGCGGGAGAACGCGACCGCGTACGACGCGGCCTACCTCGCGCTCGCCGAGGGGCTGGAGTGCGATCTGGTGACCCGCGACGAGCGGCTCGCCCGGGTCCCCGGTCATCGAGCCAGCGTGGAGACGATCTGACGCTCGACCCGGGGCGGGCGCAGGGGCCGGGGACGACGTACCATACGTGCGAGAGGCGGACGCGGATCGGGCCGGGCGGCTCGAAGGGAGGCACCCGATGAGAGATTGGCGCGCGGACTTCCGGGAGATGGCCGACGATCTCCGCGAGGAGGACGGTCCCGAGCCCGTCGCCCGGCTCCTCGAGCACATCGGGGACCTGGGCCACGAGCAGGTCGCCCAGCTCCAGGCGGGCCCGTGGAAGCGCGACCTCGAAGCGCTCGAGTACGACGAGCTGACCCGCGCCTCGGCGATCCTGAACCGGCTTCGGGACCGGGCGAGGGACACGAACCGGGCGGAGTACGTCGAGGGGCTGGACCGGATCCTGGCGACGGTCGAGGCGGAGGTCCGCCGGCGGTGAGAGGGTGAGCCTGGTCGACACGCTCGTCGGGATCGAGGAGCCGTTCTGGACGGCCGGCGTCGACTACTACGCCCGGAACCTCGCCGAGGAGTTCCTGATGGTGTTCCCGGAGGTCGGCTTCATGGGCCGGGAGGAGGCGATCGACGGGGTGGCGAAGGGGCAGCGATGGAGCACGGTCTCCATCACCGACGCCCGCGTCACCCGGTCGACGGAGGACGCCGCGGTCCTCTCCTACGAGGCCCGGGCCTCCCGCCAGGACGACGGATCCATCAGACACCGCGGAGGCAGGACCGTGCGGCCGAATCCGGGGGGCGCGATCCCGGAATCCGGTGCTGGGTGAAACGGGAGACCCGACGATGGCGGACTACGAGCGGATCTACGAAGCGGACGGCATCTCCATCGACGAGTGGCGGTGCCGCGGAAGGGCGGGCGGGGAGAAGGCCCGCGAGGTGAACCCCGAGCACACGTTCGCCTTCCCGCTCCAGGGCGCCTTCCGGAAGCACCTGGGCGGCAGGGAGGGCGTGGCGACGCCGGGCACGGTCCTCTTCTTCCGCCGCGGCGAGGAGTACCGGACCACCCATCCGATCGAGGGTGGCGATCACGGCCTGGCGCTGCGCGTCGACGGGGAGCTGCTCCGGCGGATCCTCGACGAGCTCGGCCGCGACGATCCCGAGCCGACGGCGGAGACGGCGATCGCCCCGGCCACCGCGCTTCGGCTCCGCGAGCTGCTCCTGGCGTCCCGCGGATCTCCGCCGCCACCGGAGCTCGAGGAGATGGCGCTGGGGCTGATCGGGGAGCTCCTCGAACGGGGCGCGGACGCCGAAGGCCAAGGCGGCGGCGAGAGGACGGTCCGGAGGCACCGCCGCGCCGTCTCGCGCGTGCTCGAGCTGTGCGCGGCGCGCTTCCGCGAGCCGCTCACCCTGGAGGAGATCGCCGGCGAGACCGACTACTCCCCCTTCTACCTGAGCCGGGTGTTCAAGCGCGCCACCGGCGTGACGATCTTCCGCCACGTGAACCGGCTCCGGCTGATCGCCGCGCTGGACCGGGCGGGATCGATCGGGGAGCTGAGCCAGCTCGCGCTCGGGCTCGGCTACTCCTCCCACAGCCACTTCACGGCCGCGTTCCGCCGCGAGCTCGGGGCGCCGCCCTCGAAGGTGTTTACCTCTCTGCTCGCGAGGCGCCGGAACTGACCGCCGGGCAGGTCCACGAATGGACCCCCGGTCCACTCCATATCGCGTAGAAATCACAAAAACGTGAAAGTGCCCGGGCTCCGCGGGCGGTATCATCAGGCTCGTGTTCTCCCGGAATCCCTCTTTCGCGGTCCTCGCCGCGCTCGCTCTGGCGTGCGGGGGTGGTGGCGGCACCCCGGTCGATCTCGACCCGGAGCCCTTCCCCGGTCCGGGCGACTACCGGAGGTCGGTCTTCGCCGGTGACCGCGACCGCTTCTTCGAGGTCCACATCCCGCCGGGGCTCGATCCGGCGGATCCGGTGCCGCTGGTGCTCGCCTTCCACGGGGTGCCGGGCACGGGGGAGACGATGCGCCAGATCAGCGGGCTCGATCCGATCGCGGATCGCGAGGGCTTCGTCGTCGTGTATCCCAACTCCGCGGTGGGGGAGTGGGCGCTCGGGTGCGGAGGACCGTGCACGCGGGCGGACCGCCACGGGATCGAGGACCTCCGGTTCGTGCTGAACCTGGTGGAGAAGATGCTCCGCGACGCGCCGATCGACGAATCCCGGATCTTCGTCACCGGCTTCTCCCAGGGAGCGCTCTTCGCCCACCGGGTCGCCTGCACGATCGACGAGCGCTTCGCCGCCTTCGCCAGCGTGGCGGCGACGATGCTGGACGTCCACGCCCGCGGCTGCGCCCCCTCCCGGCCGGTGCCATTCCTCTTCTTCCACGGCACCGAGGACCGGGAGTTCCCCCCGGGAGGCCGCCAGGGCGACTTCGTCACCTCGATCCCGCTGGAGGAGACGATCGACCTGTGGGTGGAGCGGAACCGCTGCTCGTCGGACCCCGCGATCGAGCCCCAGCCCGACGTCGAGGACGACGGCACGCGGGTGATCCTCGAGCGCTTCGGCGGGTGCGCGGGGGACGCGGTGGTGGAGCTGTGGCGGGTGGAGGGGGGCGGCCACACCTGGCCGGGCTCGCCAGCGAACTTCTCGGGGGCGCTGGGCAGGGAGAGCCAGGACGTGGAGGCGAGCGAGGTGATCGTGGAGTTCTTCCTCGGGCGATGATCGGGAGCGGATCCCGTGCGATGCTTCTCTGGTTCGCCGCGGCGCTGGCGGCGTCGGCGACGGGGGCGTGCGCCGCGCCGAATCCGACCCCGGAGGGCGATGACGCGGATCGCTCGAGGGAGGGCTTTCTCCCGGGCGCCGGTGGCGCGCGGATCCACTACCGCGTGGTGGGCTCCGCGCCGGACACCCTCGTCGCCGTCCACGGCGGCCCCGGGGCGGGGATGCACGCCGTGCTGCCGGAGCTGGAGCCGCTCGCCGAGCGCCACACCGTGATCTTCTACGACCAGCGGGGCGGCGGCCGCTCCGCGCTGCCGGCCGACACCGCCCGACTCCACGCGCGGTGGCACGTGGCCGATCTCGAGGCGGTGCGGCGGTTCTTCGGCCTCGACCGGATGACGCTCGTCGCCCACTCCTTCGGCGCGATCCTCGTCGCGAGATACGCGCGCGAGCACCCGGACCGCGTCGAGCGGATGGTGTTCTTCGGGGCCGTCGGCCCGCGGCGGTCGGACGCCGCCGCCCGGGCTCGGGCGGCCGCCGAGCCGCCGGACCCGGCCCTGCGGAAGCGGCTGCGAGAGGTGATGAGGGCGCTGCTCGAGGGAACCTCGGCCGATCCGGTCGCCGACTGCCGGGAGTACGAGGCGATCGGTCGCGAGCTGGCGCTCGCGCGGGGGGAGTCCGGCGAGTGGAGCGGGACCAACTGCGCCATGCCCGCCGAGGCGGTGCGGTACTACTTCCGCTACACGGCCCGGGTGTCCCCCCGCAGCTTCGGGAAGTGGGACTTCACCGATTCGATGTGGCACGTCGAGGCTCCGCTGCTGGTCGTCCACGGCGCGCTCCACCCGGAGTCGATCCCGTTGCAGCGCGACTGGGCGAGGGCGCTCCCCGAGGCCCGGCTCCTGCTGATCCCGGGCGCCGGCAAGGCGGTGTCGGCGGACCGGCCGGAGGCGTTCTACCGGGCCGTCGAGACGTTCCTGGCCGGCGAGTGGCCCGAGGGCGCGG
>JAWVZN010000111.1:0-4518 GCA_033722155.1 Gemmatimonadota bacterium
CGTGCCCCCGCTCGAGCGCGTCCTCGATGGCGTGGGGCCCCTCGAGCGCGAACAGGCCGCGCCGCTCGCGTCCGCTCCTCGATCCCAGGTCGGCGAACGCCTTCCTCCGGGTCCGGGAGAGCGGACGGAGCTCGGGCGGGGACGTCACGGGCAGGAACTTTCCACGGACACGACGATATTATGGAGGGACTCGCGAACGACGGCTAGGGGCCGCGTTCCGAAGGAGGTGCAGGGATGCTGATCGCGCTGGCTCGACGGTTCGCCGACGCCGCGCTGCGACCGGTCGGAGGGATGGTCGCGGTCGCCACCCTGTCGATCGGGTGCGCGACCTTCGGCGACTACAACTACGTGTCGCTCCAGGAGGAGTGGCGGCTCGGCGAGCGGCTGGAGCGGGACATCGCCCGCGAGATGCGGCTTCTCGACGATCCGGCGGTCGACGCCTACGTGGACCGGATCGGCCAGCGGATCGTGAACCAGACGGAGCTCGCCCAGGCCCCGTGGCGCTTCCACGTGGTCGTCGATCCCTCGATCAACGCGTTCAACGTCCCCGGCGGCCTCGTGTACGTCCACACGGGTCTGATCTGCGCCGCCGACAACGTCGCCGAGCTCGCCGGCGTGATGGCCCACGAGATCGCCCACGGGGTGGCCCGGCACGGCACCGAGCGCCTCTCGAAGGCGTACGAGGCGAACATGATCGCCAGCATCGCGCTGGGCGCCAATCCCCCGATCTACCAGCAGATCCTCGCCCAGATCGTGGCGGGCGGAACCTTCGCCAAGTTCGGCCGCGACGCCGAGCGGGAGGCCGACCGGCTGGGCGTCCTCTACATGTACAACGCCGGCTACGACCCGCACGGCATGGCCACGATGTTCCAGGAGCTGATCCAGCGGCGCCAGCGCGAGCCGGGCGCGGTGGAGCAGTTCTTCTCCTCTCACCCGCTCACCGAGGAGCGGATCCGGGACGTCCGGGCGCAGATCGAGGAGCTGCCGCCCCGGCAGGGGCTGGTTCTGCGCGACGCAGAGTTCCAGCGGATCCAGCGCCGGGTGCAGCGCTACTGCCGGTAGCGACCGTCCTGGCGCCCGTCGCCACGAGGCCCGTTCCGTGAACGCCGAACGACCTCCGGTGGCGTTGACGGTCGCCGGGAGCGACTCCTCGGGCGGGGCGGGAATCCAGGCGGACCTGAAGACCTTCCACGCGCTCGGCGTCTACGGGACGAGCGCCGTGACCGCGCTGACCGCCCAGAGCACCCGGGGGGTGGACGGCGTCTTCCCCGTCGACCCCGACTTCGTCGCCCGACAGATCGACACCACCGTCGCCGACATCCCGCCCGACGCGGTGAAGACCGGCATGCTCGCCGACGCGAGGATCGTGGAGGCCGTCGCGGACGCCGCCGACCGCCACGCGTTCCCCGCCTTCGTGGTGGATCCGGTGATGGTCGCGACGACCGGTGCGATGCTGCTGGAGGAGGGTGCGGTGGAGACGGTGCGGGAGCTGCTGGTGCCCCGGGCCACCCTCCTCACCCCGAACGGGCCCGAGGTGGCGGCGCTTCTGGGGCGGGAGGTGGAGACCCCGGACGACCAGGAGGCGGCGGCGCGGGCGATCGTGGAGGAGATGGGCGCGGGGGCCGCGCTGGTGAAGGGCGGGGATCTCCCCGGCGAGAGGCTGGTGGACGTCTACTTCGACGGCACGGAGTGGGCGCGATTCGTGGACACCCGGATCGAGACCACGAGCACCCACGGATCCGGCTGCGCGCTGGCGAGCGCGATCGCGGCGTTCGTGGCCCGCGGGGAGCCGCTCGGGGAGGCGGTCCGGAGGGCACGGGCGTGGGTGCGCGTGGGGATCGAGAACGCTCCCCCGCTCGGGAGCGGGCGCGGGCCGCTCGACCTGTTCCCGCGTCAGGACGCCGTCCGCTAGCCGAGCCGGTGGATCTTCGCCCTGGGGGCCGGGATCACCGAGGCGGCGATCTTCCCCTCGCCTGCCGGGACGGACTCGCTCCCGTAGGAGCGGGCCGGTCCGGCTCCGTCGCCGCGCACGATCTCCACTCCGGCGCTGGCCCCGATCCGGGTGGCGCCGGCCTCGATCATCGCGAGCGCGGTGGGCTGGTCGCCGATTCCGCCGGAGGCCTTCACCCCCAGCTCCCCGCCCACCACCCTCCGCATGAGCCGGACGTCCTCCTCGGTCGCGCCGCCTCCCCCGAACCCGGTCGAGGTCTTCACGAAACGGGCCCCGGCGGAGCGGGCCAGCACGCACGCCTTGACCTTCTCCTCGTCGGCGAGCCGGGCGGTCTCGAGGATCACCTTCACGATCGCGCGGCCCTCCGCCGCTTCCACCACCCCGGCGATGTCCCGCTCGGCGGCGGTGTACTCGCCGGACTTCAGCGCGCCGATGTTGAGCACCATGTCGAGCTCGGTGGCACCATCCTCGACCGCCCGGAGCGCCTCGTACACCTTCGTCTCGGTGCGATTCGCTCCGAGGGGAAAGCCCACCACCGTACAGGTCCGGACCGGGGTCTCGGCGAGCCGCTCGGCGCACAGCCGCACCCACCACGGATTCACGCACACGGACGCGAAGCACAGCTCGACCGCCTCGTCGCACAGGGCCTCGACCTCGTCGCGGTCGGCGTCGGGGGCGAGCAGGGTGTGGTCGATCGAGCGGGCGAGCACGTTGTCGCACGCGCCGATCCCCGGCCCGGCGGTGATCCGGTCGGCGCCGCTGTCGATCAGCCGGCGAACCTTGTCCGCGCAGTGGGCGGCGCAGTGGGCCCCGTTGCAGTCGGCGTCGCAGGCGCCCGGCCGGCAGGCGTCGCCGTCCTCCGTCTGGGCGAGCAGCTCGGCGGCGATCAGGTCGGCGATCCGGTCGAGGTCAGCCACGGGCCGTCTCCAGCCGGTCCACCCGGTCGACCACGCCGATCACCACCGCCTGCAGGGGCACCCGCGGACGGCCGGTGATCTGGCGGGCGGAATTGCCCTCCTTCACCACGAGCACGACGTCCCCCTCCCCGGCGTCGACCCGGTCGACCGCCAGCAGCTCCTCGCCCTCGTCGACCAGGTCGAACCGGTCGCCCTCCGCCTCGGGAGAGAGGGGCTGGACGACGAGGATCTTGTACTCGGCGAGCTCGGGGTCCTTGTCCGTCGAGGTGAGGGTGCCGACCACCCGGGAGAGGATCATCGGAGCGCCTCCGGTGTCCGCCTCGGCTCCTCGCCGGCGAGGTCCACCCGGTCGATCTTGCCGACGACCGCGGCGTCGACGGGACAGAACGGGTCGCGCAGCGGCAGCGACGCCTCCCGGCTGGTGACGAAGTACACCCATTCCCCCTCCCCGTACTGTCCGGTGTCCACGGCGACGAGGGGCTCGCCCCGGTCGCGGCCCCGGGCGTCGGTGGGCTGGACCCACAGCAGCCGGTAGCCCGTGAGCGGTTCCACCTTCCGGGTGCTCACCACGGATCCGAGTACGCGCGCGAAGTGCACGGAGCGAGGGTAGCCCGGGGAGAGAACGGCGTCAATGCCCTGTCAATATGGCATGGAAACGCGTGGCACGGGCATTGCGCCGACTTGTATGCTCGGAACCTGGTTTCTCGAATTCGACCTGCGATCGCGGCAGGAATACGGCGAATTTCATCGAAAGGCAGTCATCATGGCGAAGGTCATCGGAATCGATCTCGGAACCACCAACTCCGTCGTCGCGGTGATGGAGGGCGGCGACCCGGTCGTCATCCCCAACGCCGAGGGCTCCCGGACCACGCCCTCGGTGGTCGCGTTCACCAAGGACGGCGAGCGGCTGGTGGGCCAGGTCGCCAAGCGACAGGCGATCACCAACCCCAACAACACCATCTTCTCGATCAAGCGCTTCATGGGCCGCCACTACGACGAGGTGGCCGAGGAGCGCGAGCAGATGCCGTACGAGATCGTGCGCGGCGACGACGGCCAGGTCGAGGTGGAGATCCAGGGCGACACCTACACCCCGCCCGAGCTCTCCGCGATGATCCTCCAGAAGATGAAGCAGACCGCGGAGGACTACCTCGGCCAGACGGTCGAGCAGGCGGTCATCACCGTGCCGGCGTACTTCAACGACAACCAGCGTCAGGCCACCAAGGACGCCGGCAGGATCGCCGGCCTCGAGGTGCTCAGGATCATCAACGAGCCGACCGCGGCCTCGCTCGCCTACGGGCTCGACAAGAAGTCCGACGAGCAGATCGCCGTCTACGACCTCGGGGGCGGGACGTTCGACATCTCCATCCTGGAGATCGGGGACGGCGTCTTCGAGGTGAAGGCGACCAACGGAGACACCCACCTCGGCGGCGACGACTTCGACCAGCGGGTGATCGACTGGATCACCGACGAGTACCGGAAGCAGGAGGGGATCGACCTGAAGAAGGATCCGATGGCGCTCCAGCGGATCAAGGAGGCCGCCGAGAAGGCGAAGATCGAGCTCTCCTCCACCCAGCAGACCGAGATCAACCTCCCCTTCATCACGGCCGACCAGTCCGGGCCGAAGCACCTGAACCTCACCCTCACCCGGGC
>JAWVZN010000112.1:0-4275 GCA_033722155.1 Gemmatimonadota bacterium
CGGAGAGGCCCCACGCCACCACCGACCCGTCGGCCGTGAGGATCTCCAGCCGACGGGTCGCGTCGATCCGCCGGTCGTAGAACTCCGCCAGCTCGGACACGGTCTTCGGCGAGGCGTACTCGATCCGGGCCAGCCTCCCCTCGCCGGCCGGCCGCGAGTCGACCGCGTACCCTCCCGGCGGGGCCGGAGCCCAGGTCCGGGACGGCGGAGGCGCGGTGGGCGCCCCGGTCGTGTCGGCGGCCGAGGGCTCCGCCGCCACCTCGGCCTCCGTCTCCGTGGGGTCCTCGGGCTCCGCCGTGGCGGTGGGGTCGGTCTCGCTCGGCGTCGCCTCGATCCGGCGCCCGGTGTCCGGGGGTGTGCCGGCCCGCTCGCTCACGGGCTCGACGTCGGCGTCCCCGCAGCCGATGCCGAGGGCGAGAAGGAGGATCAGGGCGAGGCGGAGAGGGATGGTGACGGCCTTCCGATCGAGGCGAAGGGGACTTCGGGATCGGACCCTCAAACTACGCCCTCGTCCCTGCGGAGCCAGCCGGGGCCGGCCGTGCGCCACAGCAGCCAGGCGAAGGAGGCGAGCCACGCCGCGTAGACGGCCACACGAACCGGGTGGAGCCCGATCGTGGTGACGACCGCGCCGGACTCGCCCAGGACCGTCCCGAGGAGGAAGCGGGAGATCGTCTCCGCCGTGAACCATCCCCACAGGACGACGGCCCAGTACATGCCGGCCAGCTTCCAGCGCGGGATCCTCAGCGCGGGGGGGAGATGGCAGGTGTTGAGCAGCGCCACCACCAGCGCGAAGCAGTACATGGAGGTGATGGTGAACGGGCCGGCGATCAGGACGAGGAAGTTGGGCTCGAGCGCCTCCACCGACTCCCCCAGCGCCCACGAGACGGCGATCACCGCCATGCTCGCGCCGACGAAGACGGTGAGCAGGACGAGGAAGGTCCGCTTGAGCGTCCACCCGCGTCGGCGCCCGGTCCGCTCGTGGACGATGTCGCCCGTGATCCGGGTCACCGTATCGACGATCCCCACCTGGGTGGAGAAGAGGACGAAGGCGCCGCCCAGGAGGAAGACGATCGCCATCCACGGCCCCGACTGCGCTCGGAGGGCCTCCGCCTGCGCGAACACCATCCCGTTCAGATCGCCCGCGAGCTCGGGGCGATTCACGCCGATCGTCGCCGACACCAGGAGCGTCGTGATGACGACGCTCAGCAGGATCAGGACGACGAAGGTGGCGAGCAGCTCCCGCTCGGCGAGCGCCATCCAGCCGCGGAACCGCTCCCGGGCCCGCTCGACCGCGCTCGAAAAGGCGAATCCGGGGTCGTGGAGCGGCTCGTTCTCCCCCCGGATCCCGGCGATCCGCCCCTGGTAGGCCCCCATCCCGAATCCCTTGTCCCGCACCCACAGCGACTGCGCCAACAGCAGCGTCCCCCCGCTGCCGGCGTAGGCCACGGCGATCAGGAGGGTGGGGAACTGATCGCCCGACAGCAGCTCCGGCGGCGCGGAGCCGATCGAGATCGCGCCCCGGAGGAGCGCGCCGACGTCTCCCGGCAGGATGCCGGCGGTCAGCAGCGCCACGAACAGGAGCGGAAAGAAGAGGAGCACGAGCAGGATCTCGAACTTCTCGAGCGCGTTGTAGACGATCCGCGACAGCGCCAGCGCCATCCAGATGAACCCCATCATGACGAGCGCGATCGGCTGCCACGCCCCGAGCGCCTCGCGTCCGGCGGCGGCGTTGACGATCTCGCGGGTGAAGGAGGCCGACTGGGAAGCCCATCCGGGCCAGAAGAACGAGACGAGCGTGGCGATCAGGAAGAACCACGGCCAGAAGGGAACCCGGGTGAGCCGGGCCATTCCGGCGAAGATCGACTCCCCGGTCGCGAGGCTCCATCGCTCGATCTCGCCGATCACCACGAATTGGGTCAGCACCCCGACCCAGAACAGCCACCAGATGGAGAAGCCGTTGGCGGCGACCAGGTTGGGCCACAGGAGGAACTCCCCGGCCCCGAGACCCATGCCGAGGGCGATCACCGAGGGGCCCACGACGTCCCGCAGGCGGGGGACCCGCGGCACCTCGTCGCAGCGCCGGAACCGCTCGCCGTGGCCGGGATGGGGGAATTCGGGGGTCTCGGGAGCGGGCTCGAGCGCGTCCACGTCGAGGGGGCGGTACACGCCCTCCCGGTAGGCGACCCCCTCCTCGTGCGACAGATGGATCTCGGGGTCCTTCGTCATCGGCCTCGCCGGATGGAGAGGAACGCGGGGTGCGCGAAGGGGTGAAGCCTAAATCGGAGGGGACGCCGATCGCAAGCCGCCGTCGGATCCGCCGCGGAGACGGGCGAACAGCGCCGCTGCGGCGCCGTAGAGTACGATCGAGACCGACAGAACGCCACGGAAGCCGACCGCGAGGGCGAGGAGGGGAGCGGTGGCCGCGGCGACCACGGAGAGAAATCCGTTCACCCCCCAGCACCACGGCACCCAGGACGGCCGGGTCTCCGAGATCCGCGCCAACCCGAGAGGGAACGGCATCCCCAGGAAGAACGCCACCGGTGCGAGCAGGGCCACCGAGACGGCGACCCGCGCGACGAGACTCCATCCGGCGGCGTGCTGCCAGAGGGGGAACTGGGCGAGCCACGAAGCGGGCGTGACGAGAGCGATGGCGGCGAACGGGAGCCACCATTCGGCGCGTCCGGCGAGGCGCCTCGCCGACGCGCTTCCCAGGCCGGCGAAGACGAGGAAGGTGCCCAGGACCGTGGCGGTCGCGACCACCGGATGGGCGAGGAACAGCACCAGCCGCTGGATGGCGGAGATCTCGAGCAGCAGGAATCCGAGGCCGAGCAGCGCGAAATACCCGAAGATCTCCCATCCGCTGGCACCGCCGCGAGCCCGCCCCCTCCTCGCTCCCGGCAGGAAGAGGAGCGGCAGGAGGATCAGCGCGGCCGCCAGCGGCACCGCCTGGACGAGCACCAGCACCTGGGTGACGATCCCCCACTCGAACCACGCCAGCGCGAGCCGTCCGCCGCTCTCCCAGAGGTCGGGGATCTCGGAGAAGGGGAGGAAGTGGAAGAAGAAGGGGGCGCTGTCCGTCACCGGATCGATCCGGAACGGGTACGCTTCGACGAACCGCTCTGGATCCGGGCCGAGGAGGCGCTCGGCGCCGATCCGGTACCAGTCGGGATCGAGCCGGTGGTACCGGTTGGCGGCCTCGGCCGGGGCGCCGGGGGCCCACGGAACGTCGAACCATTGCGACTCCGCCCAGGCGAGCAGCGAGTCCACTTCCTCCGGCGCGATCGGACGCCTGGAGAGAAGCAGGGCGACGGTGCTCCAGCCGCGTACCATCGCCACGTGGTCGGCGGCCCGCGCTCCCTCGGACTCCAGGACGGATCGGAACGTGGCGAGGAGCCGGAGGGCGTCGCGGGGGGGATCGAGGGCCCAGCGGGTGATCGTCAGGATCCCGTCGTCGTCGAGATCCCGCCACATGTCGGCGATCGCCTCCCGGGTGAAGAGCCACCCCGAACCCGCGGCGGCCATCCCGGCGGCGCCGCCGGCGAGCGAGCCGGTCTCGGTGACGAGGATCCGGTCGAACCGCTCCCCGGAGGCCCGCAGGAACGCGCGCGGATGGAGGATCTCCCGGCGGACGGCGGGGCCGAGCGTGGAGGGCCCGAGGAGCGCGTCGATCCGTCCGTCGGGGTCGACGGCCGCGAGATCGGTGGCCCCTCCGGCGCGGGCGAGCCACACCCCCTCGCCGCCGCCGAGGCCGAGCACGAGGGCGGGGCCTCCGCCGGGCCGCAGGGCGTTCGCGGCCGCCGACGGGGTGCGGCCCAGCAGGGTGGTGTCGGCCGCCTCGACCCGGGGGCCGAGGGGCTGTCGGTTCAGGTACAGGACCGGACGCGACGGAACGGGTTCCTGCTGGGCGAGGCTCAGCCCCGGGAGATAGCGCAGGGAGGGAGCGCCGATCAGCTCGAGGCGGCCGAGCGGGCCGTCCCTGCGGTCGATCACCTCGGCGTCGGGAAGGCGGAGCGCCTGGCTCCCCTCCTTGTAGTCGGAGACGGGGATCGGCGCCTCCGGACCGAGGGCGAGCCAGCCCGCGAGGGCGAGCGGGATCAGCCAGCCTCGCCGGAGGAGGAAGATGGCGGCGAGCCCGCCGATCAGCGCCACGGCGGCCGGCACCCGTCCGGCGGGGACGAAGGCGACCGCCGCCAGGCCCGCGAGCGCCCCGAGGCCGCTGCCGGCCAGGTTCGCCGCGTACACCCGGCCGATCCGGTCGGGGGCGAGCTCGAAGGC
>JAWVZN010000113.1:0-4237 GCA_033722155.1 Gemmatimonadota bacterium
CCGATCGCATCGCGGCAGGCCGCGACCGCGCGATCACGGAGGGGGCGCCCCACGGGCTCGTACACGTCGAACGGCATTCCGCGCTCCTCGAGCCCCCTCTCGACGGCGGCGAAGAGACGGGTCGCCCTCTCGTGCTCGGCCCGGGCCGCGAGCGCCTGCGCCGTCCCGAGTACCGGCAGATACCGATTGAGCGCCAGGCGAGACGAGGAGCCGAGCGCGTACGACCGCCGGTAGCTCCCGAGGGCGCGCTCCACCTCGCCCAGCTCGAGGAGCGCCTGACCGAGATTGAAGAGACCCATCCGAAGCCATCCCCGAAACCCGAACTCCTCGGCCTTCCGAATCCCGTCCTCGTACATCGCCCGCGCCTCGTCGAAACGGCCCTCGGCCCGGTACCATTCGCCGAGCAGCATCAGGAACAAGATCCCGGCCCGCCAGTTCGCTCCGGACCCCCGAGCGAGAGCGAGCCCCTCCTCGGCCAGGGAGACCGCCTCGTCGATCCGTCCCCCGATGAACCGGACTCTCGACGCGACGGCGAGCGCCTCCAGGAGGTGCTCGTCGGACTCCAACCCGCGGGCGAGCGCAAGGGCGCGGTCGCCGTATTCCGTGCCCTCGTCGAACTCCCCGATCGCACCGAGCATGTACGTCATCGTCGTGAGTCCCTGGAACCGCCGGAGGTCGGATTCGGGTCCGATCTCGAGGGCCCGTCGGACCCACTCGGCCCCCTCCGTCGCCATCCCGTTGGCGGTCCAGTAATCGTCCGTGCCGTGAAGGATCCGGACCATCGAGTCGATCCCCTCGCCGGATTCGACGCACCTCCGGAGCGCCGCCCGCAGGTTGTCGATCTCGCGGTCCACGACCCGTGTCGTCGTCTGCTGCCTGTCTTCCGGATCGCGCTGGACTTGGTCGGGTCTTCCATAGAGATCCACGGCGAGCTCGACGCACCAGTCGAGGTGGCGACGCCGGAGCGCGTCCCTCGCGGCGCCGGCGTCGACGAGGCGTTCACGGGCGTATTCCCGGATCGTCTCGACGAACCCGTACCTCGGTTCTCCGTCCACCTCCTCCAGGTGGACGAGCGACTTGTCGACGAGCCGCGACAGGAGATCGAGAACGGCCTCGCGGTCGATGCGTGGGGCGGCCCGGCCGTCCGGCTCTTCGTCCTCCTCTCCAGCGGGATCGGGCACCGGATCCGGCACCACCCGCTCGGCCGCGTCGAGCGTCCACCCCCCGACGAAGACCGCCAGCCTGCGGAACACCGCCCGCTCTTCGAGATCCAGCAACTCGTGGCTCCAGTCGATTGCCGCCCGCAGGGTCCGGTGCCGCGGCAGCGCCGTCCGCCCGCCACCGATCAGCAGGCTCAGCCGGTCGTCGAGGCGTCGCGCGATCTCCGCCACCGGCAGCGTCCGCGCCCGGGCCGCCGCCAGCTCGACCGCCAGCGGGATGCCGTCCAGCCGCCGGCACACCTCGGCCACCGCCGGCGCCGTCTCGTCGGTCATTTCGAATCGCGGAGCCGCGAGCCGCGCCCGATCGAGGAACAGCTCGACCGCGTCGTGATCCGCCACTTCCTCCACCGTCGACTCCCCGCCCGTCGGGTGCGAGAGGGGGACCACCGGCCAAACCACCTCCCCGGGCACCCCCAGCGGCTCCCGGCTCGTCGCCACCACCCGGATCGCGGATCCCGATCGGAGAAGCCGGTCCGCCACGGCCGCCGCCTCCTCGATCACGTGCTCGCAGTTGTCGAGCAGGACGAGCGTCGGCTCCCCCGACAGCCGCTCGATCACCTGATCGGGGAGCGGGCCCGGCTCGTCCTCCCGAACCCCGACCGCGGACGCCACCGCCCGCCACACGTTTCGCGGATCCTCCAGGGGCGCCAGGTCCACGAACCACACCCCGCCCGGGTGCTCCTCCACCCGATCGGCGGCCGCCTGGAGGGCGAGACGCGTCTTCCCGCTGCCCCCGACGCCCGTCAGGCTCACGAGGCGCGATTCCTCGATCGCCTCGTCCAGTTCCGCGAGCTCCCGCTCCCTCCCCACGAACCGGGTGAGCCGGATCGGCAGGTTGTGGAGGACACGGTCGAGCGACGCGAGTGGGGGAAACTCCGAGGGGAGGTCGGGATGGACGACCTGGTAGACGCGCGAGGGCCGCGCCAGGTCCCGCAGTCGGTGCTCCCCGAGGTCGATCAGCTCGACGCCGGCACCCACCTGTCCGCCGCACGCGTCCCGGGCAGCCCCCGAAACGATCGTCTGGCCGCCGTGGGTCGCCGTCAGCAGGCGCGCCACCCGGTTCACCGGGGGGCCGAGGTAGTCCCCGTCCCGCTCCTCCACCTCCCCCGCGTGTATCGCCATCCGCACCCGGAGGTCCGCCAGCACCGCGTTCTCCCGGAGGCGGCGCTGGATCGACACCGCCGCGTTCACCGCCGGGGGAACCGACTCGAACGCCGCGCACATCCCGTCCCCCAGCGATTTGAAGACGGCCCCTCCGCGGGAGGCCACCGACTCCCTCACCAGCCGGTCGTGAACCGACAGCTTCGACCGCATCGCCTCGGGGTCCCGCTCCCAGTGCGATACGCTCCGTTCGATGTCCGTGAAGAGGAAGGTCACCATGCCGGTGGGAAGCGACGACATGGGGGACGGACCGGAAATCAGGCGGCGACCATCCCGTGCTCCCTCGTGTGGGGGAGCACCCCGCCCGCCTTCAGGATCTCCCGCTCGCGGGCCGTGAGGTCTATCCGCGTCTCGAAGCGCGTCCCCTTCGTCGCGTTGCGGATCGCGATCCGTCCGCTCTCGATGCCGGCGTGCACGTCCTCGGCGACGAGCCCGTCTCCCTGCTCGATCGCCTCGTAGTCGGATTTGTCGACGAAGGTGAGGGGGAGCAGGCCGAAGTTGACGAGGTTCGCCTTGTGGATCCGGGCGAAGCTCTTCGCGATCACGCCCTCGATCCCCATGTACATGGGGGCCATCGCCGCGTGCTCGCGCGACGAGCCCTGGCCGTAGTTGGCGCCGCCGACGATCCAGCCGCCTCCCTTCTCGAACGCGCGATCCGGGAAGTCGGGGTCGAGCCGCTTGAAGACGAAGCTCGCGACGGCGTCGATGTTGGCCCAGTTGGAGAGCATCTCCGCGGTGGCGGGAACGATGTCGTCGGTGGTGATGTCGTCGTCGGTGACGATCAGCACCTCTCCGGAGACCTCGTCCTCCGGCGGCTCCGACAGCGGGATGTCGGTGATGTGGTCGGCGCGCTCGATCTCGAGCACCTCCGTCTCGTCCGCCGGTTCCAGCAGTCCCGAGTCCGAGCCGAGGAACGCCTCCGGAAGCGTCTTCTCCGGCGCCTCGCCCCACTCGCGGGGATCGACCAGCTTCCCCTCGACGGCGGCGACCGCGCACACCTCGGGGCTGGCGAGATACACCTGGTCTCCCTTCACCCCGCTGCGGCCCGGGAAGTTGCGGTTGAACGAACGGAGGCTCTTCTGGCCCGGGGCGGGGACGTGGCCCACGCCGATGCACGCTCCACAGGTGGACTCGCTGAGGTTCGCCCCGCTCGCCAGGATGTCCGCCATCCACCCCTCGCGGGCGATCATCTCGGCCGCCTGCTTCGAGGAGGGGGCCACGACGAAGTTCACGTCGGGGTCGACCCGGCGGCCCTTCAGGATCTTCGCCACCGCGAGGAGGTCCTCGTAGGCTCCGTTCGTGCACGAGCCCACGATCACCTGGTCGATCTCCGTGCCGGCCGCCTCCCGGACCGGAACCACGTTGTCGGGCATCGAGGGGCACGCGACCAGCGGCTCGAGCTCGGAGAGGTCGAGGGCCATCTCGTCGTCGTACTCGGCGTCGGGATCCCGGGCGACCTCCCGGAAGTCCCCCGGCCGGCCCAGCCGCTCGAAGTAGTCCTTCGTCTTGTCGTCGGTCGCGAAGATCGAGGTGGTGGCGCCGAGCTCGGTCCCCATGGTCGCGATCGTGCACCGCTCGTAGGGGGAGAGCGCGGCCGCGCCCGGGCCGGTGTACTCGAAGATCTTCCCCTTCCCGCCCTTCACCGTGACCCGCCGGGCCATCTCGAGGATCACGTCCTTCGCGGTCACCCAGTCGGGAAGCTCGCCCTCCAGCCGCACGTTCACCACCTCGGGCATCGGCAGCCAATAGGCGCCTCCGCCGAGGGCGACCGTGACGTCGAGCCCGCCGGCGCCGATCGCCAGCATGCCGAGACCGCCCTGGGTGGGGGTGTGCGAGTCGGAGCCGAGCAGGGTGTC
>JAWVZN010000114.1:0-4079 GCA_033722155.1 Gemmatimonadota bacterium
CTCCAGCAGGATCGGGCACACCCAGATCCCGCGGTCGGTGACGACCCGCGCGCTGGCGCACACGAGCTGGGAGAGGTCGAACTCCTCGTCGGCCACCATGGCGCGGGTGACCCGCTCGCTTCGCCGATAGCCCCGGTCGCGTTCGGCCTCGGCGCCGATCTTCAGCGCCGGCATCAGCTTCACCCGGGGGTGGGGATCGCCGCGCCGCTGGAGCATCCGGACGAACCCGCGGTACACCTCGGGCTCCTCCCCCTCGGGCCACGTCCGGACCGCGGTGACGATCGGGAGGAATCCGTGGGCCAGCAGCCGCTGCACCCCCTCGATCGCCCGCTCGAACGACCCCTCCCCGCGGATCGCGTCGTGGGTGGCGGCGTCGAAACCGTCGATCGACACCCGGAACTCGAGCGAGTACGGGCTCGCGACGGCGGCCTCGGCCAGCGGGCCGAGCTGGGAGGGCTTCAACACGGTCCCGTTGGTGAGGACCGTGGTGGGCCCGTATTCGAGGGAGAGGGCGAGGATTTCCACGATCTCCGGGTGGATGAACGGCTCGCCGCCGGTGAAGTAGTACTCCCGCACCCCCAGCGCGACGCTCTCCTCCAGCCGCCGGGCCACGTCGTCCACCGAGAGGTACTCGAACGTCCGGTTCACGGGGCTGCACGAGATGAAGCAGTGGGTGCACTCGAGGTTGCACACGGTGCCGGTGACCTGGAACCACAGCGCGTCCAGGTGGCCGGGCTCGAGGGTGGGAAACGACTCCGGATCCGGATGCGGGGCGAGGCCCGGGGAGCTACGTTCGAGCTCCGGCACCACGATGTCGGGGATCTCGCTCATTCGCTCCTCGAACGCTGGAGAGGCCTTCGCCGATGTATACGGTTCTCGTCCGCGGTTTGTTCGGCGCCGTCGTGGTGGCCGCGCTCGCCTGCGCCGGGGCGACCGCCCAGCGGGGTGCCCCGCCCCTCGTCGACGTGGGCGAACGGGACCCCGACCTGATGCTGGACATCCGCTACGCCACCGACGACAACTTCCTCGACCGCGCTCTCTACGAGGAGGCGCGGTGCCTGCTGGTCCCCGACGCCGCCGACCGGCTTCTGGCCGCCGAGGGACGGCTGCGGGCCCAAGGATACCGCCTCGTCGTGTGGGACTGCTACCGCCCGCGGAGTGTGCAGTACGCGATGTGGGAGATCAAGCCCGACCCCACCTACGTGGCCGACCCGGAGGAGGGATCGCGCCACAACCGGGGCGCCGCGGTGGACGTGGGGCTCGCCACGATCGAGGGCGAGCCGGTGCCGCTGCCGACCGACCACGACGACTTCACCCCGAAGGCGCACCGCGACGCGACCGACCTGCCGCCCGAGGCGATCGCCAACCGCGAGCGGCTGGAGGCCGCGATGCGAGCCGAGGGGTGGTCCGGGCTCGAGAGCGAGTGGTGGCACTTCGACGCTCCGGGCTGGAAGCGATATCCCCTCCGCGACGTCCCGCTGACGGAGGCCGGCCGCTAGGGGCCGTCCGCCGGCACCCGCTCCCGGATCGCCGCCACCGCCTCGTCGACCTCGCTCACCCACACGATGGGGGCCGGGTCGCCGCGCAGGTACGGCGTCTCCTCGAGCACGGCCACGATCCGCCGCCACGGCCGCTCCCACACCACCAGCGGCCGCGGCTCGAGCAACCCCTTGCGCAGGTGCTCCCACGTCGAGGCGAGCTCGGCCAAGGTCCCGTTTCCGCCCGGCAGCACCACGTACCCCGCGGCGCGGTCGATCAGCTCCCCCATCCGCTCGATCAGGGTGGGGGCCTCGACCACCCCGTCCAGATGGGGGTTGGGGCCGGAGCGGGAGAAGGCGGCGCAGGTGATCCCGAGCGCTTCCCCTCCCGCCTCCTTCGCGCCGGCGGCCGTCGCCTCCATGGTGCCCCCGTAGCCGCCGTTCAGGATCCCGTAGCCGGCCTCGGCCAGCGCGCGGCCGAGGGCCCGGGCCCGCTCGAGATCCTCCGGGGGCGCGGCCCCCGAGCCGAACACCGCCACAAACGGTTGGCGTGAACGGGTTTTGCCCCGTTCCTGTTGACGTTCCGGACGGCTGCGTATATCTTTCTGCGTTACCACGCAGTCACTCGTTTCACGCACCAGGCCCACCGACGAAAGGGAGCCCGATGGCGGAGGTCCACGTTCGCGACGGCGAGTCGCTCGAAAGCGCGCTCAAGCGGTTCCGTCGCGAAGTCAAGAAGTCGAACATCTTTTCCGAGTTGAAGCGGAAGCGCCATTACGAGAAGCCGAGCGAACGTCGGCAACGCAAGCTCCGATCGCGCAACCGCCGCCGCAGATAAAGGCCACATGTCGAACGACGAATTCAAGATAGACGACAAGGTCGTGCATCCCCAATACGGGGGCGGCCGCGTCGCCGGCATCGAGGACATCGAGGTGGGCGGCGAAACACTCGAGTGCCTGGAGATCCAGTGCGTCTCCAAGGGACGGAAGATCTTCGTTCCCAAGGGCAGCGTCGAGCTCTCCGCGATCCGCCCTCCCCTCGACGAGGAGGAGTACGAGGAGCTGAAGAGCGTGCTCACGGGCGAGCCCGAGGAGATGAACCGGAACTTCAACCGCCGGATGAAGGTGGTGAAGACGAAGCTCGAGTCCGGCGACCCGCTGAAGGTCGCCGAGATCCTGCGGGACATGTATCCCAAGTGGTCGGAGAACTCCCTCTCGAGCTCCGACCAGCGGATGTTCGAGAAGAGCCGCGACCTGCTGGTGAGCGAGATCGCCCTGATCGAGGATCTCAGCTACGAGGACACGGTGGAGCTGATCGAGCAGACGATGGCCAACGGAGCCGCCGCCAGGGAAGCGGCCGCGGCCGAGGAGAGCTGAGGCCGACCGCTAGGGCCACGCCGGGTCCCCGGCGTCCTCCTCCTCGCTCTCGGTGAGCGCGTCGGCCTCGGCGCCGTCCTCGCCGACCCCCACGATCCACAGGTTGTCCGTCCCCTCCGGACGACGGGAGACGTAGACGAGCCGCTCGCCTTCCGGGCCGAAGGCGGGATCGGCGTCCCGCACGTCGTTGTCGGTGACGCTCCGTACCCCACCGCCCTCCACCTCCGCGACCGCGATCTCCGCTCCGGCCCCGGATCCGCTGGTGAAGGCGACGAGACGGCCGTCCGGGCTCCAGTCGGGGTGGTCCTGCGGACCGGGGCGACCCGGGGTCAGCTCGCGCGGCTCGGCCCCGTCCACCCCCACGACGAAGAGCCGCGGGACCCCCTCGCGCATCCCCACCACGACCAGCTCGTCTCCGTCGGGCGACCAGGCCGGCCGGCGCCACGCTCCCTCGAGCACGACCCTCGGGTTCGTCCCGTCGAGGTCGGAGACCACCAGCTCGGAGCGGCCTCCGCTCTCCCGGACGAAGGCGAGGCTCCGCTCGTCGGGGGCGACCGCCGGGTCGCGCACCTCCTCCCCCTCCCCGCCGATCAGCCGCCGCGCCCCGCTTCCGTCGAGCTCCATCGACCAGATCTCGCTGCGCCCGTCGGTCTCGCGGGTGAAGAGGATCCGCAGGATCGACGGCGCGAACGCCGGCTGGGTGTCGGCCCCCTCGGGTCCGGTCAGGCGAAGCTCGTTGCCCGGGCGGGCCACCAGGAACCAGATGTCGGTCTTCGGTCCCAGCGAGTCCCGGGTCGTCTTGGAGTAGAGGATCCGGATCGAGGAGGGGAGCCGCTCCGGCGGCGTGTAGAGGCAGGCCGCCGCCAGCAGGAGCGTCGCGGCCAGAAGGGCCACGACGCCCGCGAGAGCCCGCGCCCCGGGGCCGCGCCTCACAGCTTCGGGAGGGTGACGCCGCGCTGCGCCTGGTACTTCCCGCCCCGGTCGGCGTACGAGGTGTCGCACTCCTCGTCGGACTCGAAGAAGAGCACCTGCGCGATCCCCTCGTCGGCGTAGATCTTCGCCGGCAGGGGCGTGGTGTTGGAGATCTCGAGCGTCACGTGCCCCTCCCACTCGGGCTCGAAGGGGGTGACGTTCACGATGATGCCACAACGCGCATACGTCGATTTTCCGACGCAGATCGTGAGAACGGACCGGGGGATCCGGAAGTACTCCACCGAGCGGGCCA
>JAWVZN010000115.1:0-3825 GCA_033722155.1 Gemmatimonadota bacterium
GGAGACACCATGACGCATCCGACCCTGCCCGATCCGCGCAACGAATCCCTGCAGGTCTGGGTCGGGGACGGCCTCGTCCCGCGGGAGGAGGCCAAGGTCTCGGTCTTCGACAGCGTGGTGCAGGGCGGGGACGCCGTGTGGGAGGGGATCCGGGTCTACGACGGGAAGGTGTTCGCGCTGGATCCGCACCTGGAGCGGCTGCGGCGCTCGGCGCACGCCCTGGCCTTCGAGGAGATCCCCTCCACGGACGCGATACGCGAGGCGCTCTTCACCACCCTGGAGGCGAACGGGATGCGGGACGAGGCCCACGTCCGCCTCACCCTCACCCGGGGAGAGAAGACGACCTCCAACATGGACCCGTCGGTAAACCGCTCCGGGCCCACCCTGATCGTGCTGGCCGAGTGGAAGCCTCCGCGCTACGAGGGCAGCCGGGGGCTCCGGCTGGTCACGGCGTCGGTGCGGCGGAACCCGCCCGAGTGCATCGATTCGAAGATTCACCACGCGAACCTGGTGAACAATATCCTGGCGAAGATCGAGGCCAACGTCGCCGGGGCCGACGACGCCGTGATGCTGGACGTGGAGGGCTACGTCTCGGAGACCAACGCCACGAACCTGTTCTTCGTCCGCGACCGCGAAGTGCGCACGCCCCTCGCCGACTCCTGCCTCCCGGGCATCACCCGGGGCATCGTCCTCGACCTCTGCCGCGAGCACGGGATCCCGGCCGCCGAGAAGCGAATCAGCCTCGCCGACATGTACACCGCCGACGAGTGTTTCACGACGGGGACCGTGGGCGAGCTCGTGCCCGCCTTCGAGATCGACGGCCGAACGATCGGGAGCGGCGAGGAGGGCCCGGTCACCGCCCGGCTCCGTCGCCTGTACCGCGAGCTGACGGGGCGGGAGGGCGAGCCGCTGCCGGACCGGGAGGAGCAGCGATGAACCCCGAGGAATTTCGACGCCGGGGCCGCGAGGCCGTGGACTGGGTCGCCGACTACATGGAGCGGGTGGAGGACTTCCCCGTGCGCTCCCGGGTCGACCCGGGCGAGACCCGGAGCGCCCTCCCCGACGAGCCTCCCGAGGACCCCGAGTCGTTCGGGGCCCTGCTGGCCGACCTCGACGAGACGGTCCTGCCGGGCGTCACCCACTGGCAGTCGCCGAACTTCTTCGCCTACTTCCCCTCCAATCACTCCGGCCCCTCGATCCTCGCCGACCTCATCTCCTCGGGCCTCGGGGTGCAGGGGATGCTCTGGTCCACGAGCCCCGCCTGCACGGAGCTCGAGATGCAGGTCGTGGAGTGGCTCGTCGGGATGCTCGGCCTCCCCGACGCCTTCCGCTTCGAGCACGGGGGTGGAGGGGTGATCCAGCACACGGCCTCCGACGCCAGCCTCTGCGCGATCGTGGCGGCGCGGGAGCGGGCCACGGGCGGCGAGGCCAACGAGCGCGGGGCGGGGGCCGGGGGCGAGCTCGTCGCCTACACCTCGGCCCAGGCCCATTCCTCCATCGAGAAGGGAATCAAGATCGCCGGCATCGGACGCCGGAACCTGCGGCTGGTGCCCGTGGACGACGCCTTCGCCATGCGGCCCGACGCCCTCGAGGAGGCGATCCGCGACGACCTCTCGGCCGGCCGCGTGCCCTTCTTCGTGACGGCCACCGTGGGCACCACCTCCTCGCTGGCGGTGGACCCGGTGGCCGAGGTCGGATCGATCTGCCGCGAGCACGACCTGTGGCTCCACGTCGACGCGGCGATGGCGGGCACGGCGGCGCTCTGCCCCGAGCACCGGGGGCTCCACGAAGGGCTGGAGCTCGCCGACAGCTACGTCTTCAACCCGCACAAGTGGATGCTCACGAACTTCGACTGCAGCGCGTTCTGGGTGCGGGACCGGCGCCGGCTCACGGGCGCCCTCTCCATAGACCCGGAGTACCTCCGGAACGAGGCCAGCGCGAGCGGCGAGGTGGTGGACTATCGCGACTGGCACGTCCCTCTCGGCCGTCGGTTCCGTGCCCTCAAGCTCTGGTTCGTGATCCGCCACTACGGGGTGGAGGGGCTCCGGCGGCTGGTCCGTCGGCACGTGGAGCTCGCCCGCTGGCTCGCCGATCGGGTCGGGGAGGACCCGCGCCTGGAGCTGGCCGCGCCGGTCCGGCTGAACCTGGTCTGCTTCCGACACGTCGACGGCGACGAGGCGAGCCGGGAGCTGTTGGAGCGGCTGAACGCGAGCGGGGAGCTCTTCCTCACGCACACGGAGCTCGACGGCCGCTACGTGCTGCGCCTCTGTGTCGGGCAGGCGCGGACCGGGCGTCGGCACGTGGAGGCCGCCTGGGAACGGATCGCGCGAACGGCGGGGGAGCTGGACGCGGGGCGGGGGTGAGACGACGCCGACCGGAACGGCTTTCGCATCCGGTCGATCGGTCGCATCGTCGGGAGCAACCATCGACACGCCCGGTCGCCCTAGGAGGTACGCGTGAGCAGGACGACACCCGCCCTCGCAGGAGCCCTCGCCGCCGTCGTGGGGCTGGCCGTGGCAGGGCTCGTGGTGCTCTACGCCGGCTGGTACGACGTCTCGGCGACGTCCGGCCACGCCGACCTCACCGAGCGGGTGCTGGGCGCCCTGCAGCATCGATCGGTGAGCGCTCGCGCCGGCGACCTCGACGTGACGCTCCCCACCGACTCCGCCGCGCTTGAGCACGGCTTCGTCCACTACGACGCCATGTGCGTGGACTGCCACGGAGCGCCGGGGGTCGAGCGGGGCGAGACCGGGAAGGGGATGTCCCCCACGCCGCCCGACCTGGCCGAGGAGGCGGAGGAGTGGTCCGACGCCGAGCTCTTCTGGATCACGAAGCACGGGATCAAGCTCGCCGGGATGCCCGCCTACGGCCCGACGCACTCGGACGAGGAGCTGCTCGGGATCGTGGCCTTCGTCCGGCGCCTCCCCCAGCTCGACTCCGCGGCCTACGCCGCCCGGCGGGCGGCGGCGGACTCGGCCGGCATCGTGCACGTCCACGCCGACGGGAGCACGCACGTGCACTGATCGCCGGAGAGCCCGGTCCCCGACACAGAGGAGACCGACGATGGATCTCGCGCTCGAGCTCGTCCGCCACGTCACCGGCATGGCCTGGAAGATCGCCTGGGGCCTGGTGCTGGGCTTCGCCATCTCGGGCGCCATCCAGACCTTCGTCTCCCGCGACCGGATCGCCGAACACCTGGGCGGGTTCGGGCTCGGCCCCCTGCTGAAAGCCACCGGCTTCGGCGCGGCCTCGTCCTCCTGCTCCTACGCCGCCGCGGCCATGAGCAAGACCCTCTTCCAGAAGGGCGCGCACATCGTCACCGCGACGGCCTTCCTCTTCGCCGCCACCAACCTGGTGATCGAGATCGGGCTGGTGATCTGGGTGCTGCTCGGCTGGCGCTTCGTGGCGGCGGAGTTCTTCGGAGGCGTGCTGCTCATCCTGCTGGTGGCCGTGCTGCTGAAGTGGTTCGCGCCCGCAGGGGTCTTCGAGAGCGCCCGGGAGCACCTGCGGGACCGGGCCGAGTCGGGAGGCCACGGCCACGGGGGCGGCGGCCACCTCCCCCTCTCGAAGCTCTTCACCCGTCGGGGGCTGGCGTCGGTGGGACGCTACTTCACCGCCGACTGGAAGATGATCGGCAAGGACGTCGCGCTGGGGCTGATCATCGCCGGCTCGCTCGCCGCGCTCGTGCCCACCGGCTGGTGGGAGACGCTCTTCCTGTCGCCCTCGGGCGGCGGTCACCCGGGGTTCTGGGTGAGCCTGGAGAACGCGGTGGTCGGACCCGTGATCGCGATCCTCTCGTTCGTCTGCTCGGTCGGCAACATCCCC
>JAWVZN010000116.1:0-3732 GCA_033722155.1 Gemmatimonadota bacterium
GCCCAGTCCCATGCGCACTCCCACCTGATCGGATTCGAGGTTGCGGCTGGCCACGATCACCAGCTCCCCACTCGACTCGTCGAGGATCGCCAGCTCGCCACCGGTGACGTCGAGGAGGTTGATCGCCCGGCGGAGGACCGCGTCCAGAAGACTCGAGAGCTCCAGCTCGGCCGACAGGTCGCCGAGGGTGTCCAGGAGCGCCTCCTGCTCCTCCGCCCTCTCCCGCTCGGAGGCGAAGAGCCGCGCGTTCTCGATCGCGATCGCCGACTGGGCGGCGAAGAGGTTCAGGAGCCGCAGATCCGGATCCCCGAACTCGCGGCTCGGATCGGAGTGGACGCTGGCGATGGCGCCGACGAGCCGGGAGCCGATCGTGAGCGGAGCCACCATGACCGCCTGGACCGTGTCGTGGGTGTACTGAGGCGAGCGGCCCTCCCACGCCTGATAGTTGGGGATGATCATCGGCTCCCGGGTCACCGCGGCGTGTCCCATGGCGCCTTCCCCCAGGGCCATCCGCGTGCCGACCGCGTCGGCGTCCATGTTGTGGCTCGCCACCACGACCAGCTCCTCGGACTCCTCGTCGTAGACGGCCAGCTCCCCCCCGGTCACCTCCAGGAGGGTGACGGCGCGCTCCAGGACGACCTGCAGGAGGCGATCGAGCTCGAGCTCTCCCGAGAGGTCCCGAAGCGTCTCGAGGAGCGCGCGCTGTTCGGTGGTCCGCATGCGTTCGGCCTCGATCAGCCGCGCCCGCGCGATGGCGATCGAAGCCTGGCTCGCGGCCGCGGCGGCGATCTCCAGGTCCCCCTTCTCGAAGGCCCGCGTCCGGGGGCGCTGGACGACCAGCTCCCCGATGGAGCTGTGTCCCACCCGGAGGGGCAGCGCGAGCCGCGAGGCGCCGGCCCCGTCCCGCTCGTCGAAGCGGCCCGCTTCGGCCCTGAGCTCGGGATCGAAGGACGTCTCGCCCGCCAGGAACAGCCCCGCGCCGTCGAACCCGAACGCCTCGTCCATCAACCCCTCGACCACGCTCTCGCACACCTCCTCCTCGCTCCGGGCCTCGGAGATCCGCGTGCTCAGGCCGAGCAGGGCCGAACGGAGCCGGGCGAGCGCCCCTCCTCCCGTCGTCCCGGCTGGACCCACGTCGTTCACGAGCTCTCCGGCGCCGCCGTCGTCCCGGCCATCACCGGTGCCTCCCGCGGGAGGCGCACCGTGAAGGTGGAGCCCTCTCCGTGCCGGCTCTCGACCGTCACGTCCCCCCCCATCAACCGGCAGAAGTGACGCGAGATCGCCAGCCCCAGGCCGGTCCCGCCGAAACGGGAGGCGGTCGACGACTCGGCCTGCGAGAAGGCCTCGAACAACCGCTCCATCTGCTCGTCCGTCATGCCGATCCCGGTGTCCCGGACCCGGAAGACGATCCACCCGTCGGAGACCTCCCCCGGCCGGGGGTCGACCTCGAGACGCACCTCCCCCCCCTCCGTGAACTTGCACGCGTTGGACAGGAGGTTCAGCAGGACCTGTCGGAGCCGGGTACGATCCGTGCGCATGGTGCCGAGCCCGTCGACGCCGGGAACCTCCAAACGGTTCCCGTTCTCCTCCGCCAGCGGCATCGCGGTGGGGACCACCTCGCCGATCAGCTCGGAGACGTCGAACCGCTCGGGGTTCAACTCCATCTTGCCGGCCTCCACCTTCGAGAGATCCAGGATGTCGTTGATCAGGGTGAGGAGATGGCGGCCCGCGGAGCGGATCTTCCCGAGATCGTCGGCGAAGCCGTGCAGGCTCCTCTCCACCGCCTCCTCCCCCAGCATCTCGCTGTATCCGATGATCGCGTTGAGGGGAGTACGCAGCTCGTGGCTCACGCTGGCCAGGAACCGGCTCTTGGCCTGGCTCGCGGCCTCGGCCCGGCGACGGGCGTCGAGCAGCTCGCTGATGTCGTGATACAGCGCCATCAGCCCCACCCGCTCCCCGTCGACCACCACCGGCACGCCCAGGACCTCCACGTCGACCAGGGTGCCGTCCTTGCGGCACCGGCGGCTGATCACCTTCACCGGCCTGTCGTGCACACCGGCCAGCGCCTGCCGCGTGTATCCCACCGCCTCCCTGCGGGTCTCCTCGGTGGTGATCAGATCGTCGAGATTGCGCCCGACCACCTCCGCCTCAGCGTACTGGTACAGCTTCTCGAAGGCGGGATTGCACGAGACGACGTCGTGGTTCACGTCGAGCGTGACGACCGCCACCGGGCTGTTCTGGACGAGCTCCTCGAAATACTGCCGCTGCTGTCGGGAGGCGGTGAACAGGCGGGCGTTCTCGATCGCGATCGCCGCCTGGGAGGCGAACATGTTCACGAGGCGAAGGTCGTCCTCCCCGAACCGGCGGGCCTCGTCCCGGTCCATGACCGCGATCGCCCCGACGAGCTTTCCCCCCATGAGCAGCGGCGCGGCCATGACGCCGTGAAACTCCACCTGGGCGTACTGGGAGGAGCGTCCCTCCCACTCCTGGTAGGAATCGATGATGAGCGGCTCGAGGGTTTCGGCGACGTGCCCCATGGCTCCCTCTCCGAGAGCCATGCGCGTCCCGGTGGTGTCCCGCTTGCCGACGTTGTGGCTCGCCACGACGACCAGCTCGCGGGGCTCCTCCTCGTAGATCGCCAGCTCGCCGTGGCTCACCCTGAGGAGCGCCACCGCCCGCTCCAGCACCGCCTGCAGCAGGCTGGAGAGCTCGAGCTGGGCCGACAGGTCGGCCACCGTGTCCAGCAGCGCCTGCTGCTCGCTCGCGCGCCGGCGCTCCCCGGCCAGCAGCCGGGCCCGCCCGAGGGCGATCGCGGTCTGGTTCGCCGCCGAGGTGAGGATCTCGAAATCCTCCGGCCCGAACGCGTCGACCCGGTCGCTCTCGACGACCAGCACCCCGGCCAGCTCGCGGTCGATCTTGAGCGGGACGTCCACCTCGGATCCGACGTTTCGGGTCGGAAGATAGCGGGTGTCCTCGGTGACCTGGGGCGTGTAATGGAGCCGGCCGTCGAGGAGCGGCCGCTCGCTGAGCCCCTCCCCCGGCGCGATCCGGAGATCCGGCGGCGCGTCGTCCCATCCGGCGCTCGCCTCGAGGACCCGGTCCCCGGTCTCGGGATCCACCAGCAGGAGCGCCATGAAGTCGTAGCCGAGCGCCTCGTCACGGAGTCCCTCCACCACCGCACGGCAGATCTCCTTCTCCTCCTCCGCCTCCGCGATCCGGGTGCTGAGACGGAGCAGCGCCGCCTGACGGAGGGCGAGTCCGCTCTGCGGGCGCATGGGATCGGAGGCCGGCGCTGCCGGGTCGGACATTCGGGAATCTCCGGAAAGTGGTCCTCGAACGGATCGAGGGGTAACGTGGCGCCCCCCGTTTATACTCGATACTCCACGGGCGGTCAATCATGTCGACGGTACCGAGCGAGGAACGCAAGGTCTACCTGCTGGGGCTCCGCCACGACCTCCGGATCCCCCTGGGCGTGATCATCGGTACCAGCGAGCTGCTTCTCGACGAGACCGAGGGTGCCCCGTCGGGGTCGTTCACGGAGGATCTCACCCGGGTGCGCGCTTCGGCTCGGCGGCTCCTGGACCTCGTCGACGACCTTTTCGGCCCCGACGCCTTCGCGTCGGGGCCTCCCGACCCGAAGGCGCTCGGCTCCCGCGTCCGGCACGACCTCCGGACCCCCCTCAACCACGTGATCGGCTACGCCGAGCTCCTGCTCGAGGACGCCACCGAGGC
>JAWVZN010000117.1:0-3657 GCA_033722155.1 Gemmatimonadota bacterium
GACTGGGCGAGGGCGCTCCCCGAGGCCCGGCTCCTGCTGATCCCGGGCGCCGGCAAGGCGGTGTCGGCGGACCGGCCGGAGGCGTTCTACCGGGCCGTCGAGACGTTCCTGGCCGGCGAGTGGCCCGAGGGCGCGGAGAAGGTGATCGATCGGTGAAACACCTCTAGCCTCCCAGCTCGATCAGCTTCTCCTTCGCGTTCTCGTTGTCCGGATCGATCTCGAGGGACTTGCGGTAGAGCTCGATCGCCCGCTCGCGGTGTCCCGCCGCGGCGTGTGCCTCGGCGAGGCTGTCCCAGACGTTCCCCGAGCCGGGGTGGAGCTCGGCGTTCAGCTCGAAGAGCGCCAGCGCCCCCTCCACGTCCTCCGATCCCAGCCGTTCGTACCCCAGGGCGTTGACGCCGCGCTCGGACAGGAGCGGGACATCCGGCCACTCCCCGGCGGCCCTCCGGTACACCTCGATCGCGCGCGGCGCGTCTCCCTCCCGCGCGAGCGCGATCATCTCCGCCTGCGTCGCGACGAACCGGTTCGTCTCCGGGCGGCTGATCGTCCACACGTAGGCCGCCACCCGGTGGGTCTGGGGCCGGGTCCACGGCATCCCGCCCCGGGGATGCATCTCGAAGCGGAACGGGGGGTCGGCCTCCATCTCGTCCCGCTCCACGCCCCACCAGATCGTGTGGAAGATCCCGTCGTAGTCGCCCTCGGTGTGGAGCCACACGTCGTCGGAGAGGTCCGGGCCGTTGCGGCCCACGCCCCGGCCGGCCGGCGCGTGACAGAAGGTGCACGAGCCCTCGTTGAACAGCGCGCTTCCGGCCACCACCTTCTCCGCCGTCACGCTGTCGGGAACCGCGATCTGGGCGAGGAGCGGAGTGGGAGCGAGGACGAAGAAGATGGCTCCCGGAATCACGCGCAGAGCGAGCACCGTTTCTCCTTGCTTCGAGACTCGAGGTAGATCCGACCAGGATAGAGACGGTCGCACCCCGTTGCGAATTCCCCGCCCGCGGGGCGAAGATCGGGCCCGGAGTAGCCTCGTGACAATGAAGCCTCCCTCCGTAAACGGACCGCCCGTCTTCGCGCTCCAACACCTGGAGCCCGCAACCGACCGCCTTCGGCACGGAGCAGTCCCATGATGATGGCGATTCCCCGTTCGGCGACCATCCGCCCGGCGACAGCGCGGCGGACCGGCACGAGCGTCCTCCTCCTCCTCCTCGCCCTGTGCCTCCTGCCCGCCACCCTCTCCTCGCAGGAGCCCGACTTCGAGCGGCTCTGGAGCCGCGACACCGAGGGGTGAATCTTCGTCACCCCCGCGGTCGCGGGGGACACGGTGTACGTGGGGTCCTGCTCGGGCGTCTACTACGCGCTGGACGTCGTCTCGGGAGAGGTGGTGTGGAGCCACGACTTCCGGGAGGAGGTGGGCCACGCGACCTTCCACGGCGATCCCCTCCTCACCTCCTCCAACGTGATCACGGGAACGGAGTCCCTGGATCCCGTCCAGGCGCGCGCCTTCGACCGGAGCACCGGCCGGGTCGTGTGGCGGCGGGAGGGGGAGTGGGCCTTCACCCGGTCGGACGTCGTGGCGGTGGGAGATCTCGCGATCGGGCGGAACGACCGGGCCGAGCTCGTCGCCCTGGACGCGGCGACGGGCGAGAAGGCGTGGCACGTGCCCCACGACGGCGTCCGCTACCGGCCCGACGTGGCCGAGTCGCCCGCCGTCCACGGAACCGACGTCTTCTTCTCGGCTCCCGACGGTGGCCTCTACCGGGTGGACGGACGCTCCGGAGAGGTCCGGTGGCGGATCGAGGTCGGGTGCGACGTCTCCACCTCCCTCCTCGTCCATCGCGGGGACGCCCACGTCGGCTGCGCCTCGGGACGGCTCCACCGGATATCGGCGGCGGACGGGGCGAACCTCGGATCGCTGGACCTGGACCGAGCGATCGGCGGCCGCCTGCTGGCGTCCGGGGAGGAGATCGTCGTGACCGGCGGCCGGCGGTGGATCGGCGCCGTCGACCGCGAGCTCGCGGGGGTGCGCTGGGAGCGGACGGACCTGGGGAGGCTCTCGGTGGTCCAGCCGTTCCGCTGGAGGGGCGCGGTCCTCACCGGCGCGACGGACGGGACCCTGATCGCCCTCGACCCGGCGGACGGGAGGGTACTCTGGACGGTGGACCTGGAGGGGAGAATCCGGGGCCTGGGCGCCCACGGCGACGTCCTGCTGGTGGGGACGGAGCAGGGCGTGCTCCACGCCCTGCGGGCGCGGTGAACGAAAACCCGCTTCCGGGAGTCTCACGTAGTGAGAACCGTGCCCGGATCCCGTCCCCCGTCCCCGTCCCGAGGAGGCCGCCGATGACGCGATGGCTCTCGATCCTCGTCCTGACCCTCGTCACCGCGACGCCGGCGCTCGCCCAGGCACCGGTCGCCTACACCGTCCGGGTTGAGGACCCGGGAAGCCGCCTCTACCTGGTGGAGGCGGAGGTCCCGGCCACGGGCGAGGAGACGCTGCTCTCGCTGCCGGCGTGGACGCCGGGCCACTACACGATCGGGAACTACGCCACCTGGGTGGCCGACTTCGAGGCGACGGACGGGGAAGGCTCCCGGCTCGACTGGGACAAGTTCGACGCCGACACCTGGCGGATCCGCTCGGAGGGGGCCGACCGGGTGCGGGTCGCCTTCTCCTTCGAGGCGGACCGGCCGGGGCTCAGCTCGAGCCTGCTGCTGGACGACTTCGGTTTCTTCAACGGGACGAACCTCTTCCCCTACCCCGAGACCGGCCTCGACTTCGCCTCCACGCTCTCCTTCGAGCTGCCCGCCGGCTGGGGGATCGCCACCGAGCTCTCCGAGGCGGGCGAGCCGGGCGTCTATCGCGCCTCCGACTACCACGAGCTGGTCGACAACCCCACCTTCCTCGGCCAGTTCGGGATCGACAGCGTGATGGCGGGCGACACCTGGATCCGGCTCGCGGTCTACCCGGCCGAGAAGATCGACGCTCCGATCGGCCGCACGGGTCTGGAGACCCTGCAGGCGCTGGCGATCCACCTCCACGATTTCTTCGGCGGGGTTCCCTACGACCGCTACACGACCCTCCTCTACCTGACGGACGGGGAGCTCGGCTCCTTCGGTGGACTCGAGCACGCCGAGTCCCACCTCGACATCCTGCCGCTCGAGGCGTCGGAGGACCCGAACCTGATGCCGCTCTTCCAGTACCTCCTCTCCCACGAGTACTTCCACGCCTGGAACGTGAAGCGGATCCGGCCGGCGGCGATGTGGCCCTACGTGTACGACCGTCCCCAGTACACGCCGCTGTTGTGGGTCTCCGAGGGGATCACGGACTACTACGCGAACCTGGTCCTGGTGCGGGCCGGTGTGCAGCCCGAGCCCACCCTTTGGCAGAGCCTCGCCAACGCGATCGGCAACGTGGAGTCGGTGCCGCCGGCTGCGGTGGAGGACACGAGCGTGGACACGTGGATCGATCCCGTCGGGATCCCGGGCAACTACTACTACGACAAGGGGAAGGCGCTCGGCCTCCTCCTCGACGCGATGATCCGGGACGCGACCGACGGGGAGAAGGGGTTCGACGACGTGATGCTCCGGCTGTGGCGCGATCACTACCTGGAGGGCGAGGGTTTCGACACCGACGACATCCTGACGTACTTCGCCGAGCACATC
>JAWVZN010000118.1:0-3485 GCA_033722155.1 Gemmatimonadota bacterium
GAGGTTCTCGTCGGGGGCGTGCTGGTTGTCGTCGTGGTTGGCGATCGGCACGCCCACCAGCGGAGCGCCCAGCCGGTCCTCGAACACGTAGAGGGGAAGCGAGCCGCCGAGCGTCGGCAGCAGCACCACCTCGCGGGGCGAGGCGGCTCTCGCGGCGGCGATCACCCGCCTGGCCTCCGCGCCCTCCATCGAGGTCTTCACCGCCCGGTAGCCCGGCCGCCGGTCGATCCGGGCGATCCGCGGGTGGACGAGGCGGGTCTCCCGGTCGGGCTCCTCCCGCACCACGTGCCAGCCCCGGCTCCGGACGTGGGCCTCCACCCTGTCGAGCATCGCCTCGGGGTCGTTGCCGGCCACCAGGCGGACGTCGATCGAGGCGGTCGCCTCGGGGGGGATCACGTTGCGCGCGGTCTCCCCGACCGTGCCGCCCGCCATCCCGCGGACGTTGAGCGAGGGGAGCGCGATCCGCTCGGCGTAGCGCCCTTCGCCCTCGCTCTCGGCCAGGCCCAGCTCCCGCTCGAGCTCCTCCTCGAAGGGCGGGATCTCCGCGATCGCCTCCCGCTCGGCCTTCGACAGGGGCTCGACGGTGTCGTAGAAACCCTCGACCGTCACCCGCCCCTCGTCGTCCTGCATGCTCGCCAGCAGCGCCGCCAGCCTCTCGGCGGGGTTGGGCGCCCAGTTGCCGTAGTGGCCGCTGTGGAGGTAGCGGGTGGCGCCGTAGACGGTGACGTCGAGCCCGGTGTACCCCCGCACCCCGAAGAAGAGCTGGGGGCGGCCCGACTGGTGGACCGGGCCGTCGAGGAAGAGCCACGCGTCGGATCCGAGCCGGTCGGCGTAGCGATCCACGTAGTCGGCGAGATGCGGCGAGCCCGCCTCCTCCTCGCCCTCGAAGAAGAAGACGAGATTCGCCCGGCGGGCCACCCCGGCCGCCTCGAGCGCGTCGAGCGCCCCCAGGATCGCGGCCAGGGGCGCCTTGTCGTCGCCGGCCGAGCGGGCGTAGATCCGCCACTCGGGGTCCACCGGCGCGTCCGCCTCCGGCCACGCGATCCGCTCGGCGCCCCGCTCGATCGATCCGGAGTAGAGGGCCGGCTCCCACGGCTCGGTCGCCGTCCAGCGCGGCCGGTCGACCGGCTGGCCGTCGTAGTGGACGTACAGCACCAGGGTCCGCTCGGCCCCCTCCACCGGCAGGGTCCCCCAGACGACCGGTGGGGCCTCCGGGGCCTCGGGGAGCGTGAGGATCTCCATGCGGGCGCCGCGCGCCTCGAAAGCGTCCGCGATGGCGCGGGCGTTCCTCCGGATGTTCGGCAGGTCCCGGGCGACGTTGGGGATCGCCAGCAGCTCCCGGTACTCCGCCAGGATCTCCGCGCCGTGCGCCTCCCGCCAGGCGCGGGCCGCCTCGACGGCGGCCTCCGCTCCGGTCTGGGCGGCGAGCGAGGCGGGGGCGGGGAGCAGCGCCAGCGGCAGCAGGAGGGCGGCCCTTCGGAAGAGCATCGAGAGCAATGGTAATCCGCGACCGGCGCCCGCGCCGCCCCGCTTGACTTCACCGCCGCGGTTCGCTACTCATGGGCCGTCGGGAAGTGCGACTAGGGTTTCCGCCGGCGCCACCGCGCGGATCCGAGCGTCGCAGGCCCGGCTCGACCGGGCTACACCACGGGGTGCAAAAGACCGGAGTGGAGGGTTTCCGACACCCTCGGCTGCCGGTCTTTTTTCTTTGGTGCCGGCCGGTCGCCGGGCACCGCCGATCGTCCGTTACAACCGAACCGCCGCCTGGAGGAGGCAGCATGGACCGCGACCGGGTCCTGGAGCTCGTCGATCAGCACGACGTCCGTTACGTGTACCTCTGGTTCACCGACATCCTGGGGTTCCTCAAGAGCTTCGCGATCACCCTGCACGAGCTCGAGATCGCCCTCGACGAGGGGATGGGCTTCGACGGCTCGTCGGTCGAGGGGTTCACCCGGATCCAGGAGAGCGACATGATCGCGCGGCCGGATCCGGAGACCTTCGCGATCCTGCCGTGGACGGTGAACGGCGAGCCGGTGGCGCGGATGATCTGCGACGTCACCACCCCCGACGGCGAGCCCTACGACGGGGATCCCCGCTGGGTGCTGCGGCGCGCCATCGAGAAGGCGGAGGAGGCGGGCTACTCCTGCTACGTCGGTCCCGAGCTCGAGTACTTCTACTTCCCCAGCCCGAACGACCCCACGCCGCTCGACCAGGGCGGCTACTTCGACCTGCTTCCGCTCGACGAGGGGAACGACCTGCGGAAGGAGACGATCGGCAAGCTCGAGTCGATGGGGATCCACGTGGAGTACAGCCACCACGAGGTGGCCCCCTCCCAGCACGAGATCGACCTCCGCTACGCCGAGGTGCTGCAGATGTCCGACATCGTGCAGACCTACAAGACGATCGTGAAGCGGACCGCCTACGAGCACGGCCTGTATGCCACCTTCATGCCGAAGCCGATCTTCGGGGAGAACGGCAGCGGCATGCACTGCCACATGTCGCTCTTCGAGGGGGACACCAACGCGTTCTTCGAGAAGGACGCCCAGTACCACCTCTCGGCCACCGCCCGGCAGTTCATCGCGGGCGTCCTCGCCCACGCGCGTGGTTTCGCGGCGGTCACGAACCAGTGGGTGAACAGCTACAAGCGGCTGGTGCCGGGCTACGAGGCGCCGATCTACGTCTCGTGGGCGAACGCCAACCGGTCGGCGATGGTGCGGGTGCCCAACATCAAGCCGGGCAAGGAGAAGTCGACCCGGATGGAGCTCCGGATGCCCGACCCCGCCTGCAACCCGTACCTCGCCTTCGCCTGCATGCTGACGGCGGGTCTGCGGGGGATCGAGGAGGGCCTCGAGCCGCCCGAGCCGGTCGACAACGTGAACATCTACGAGATGACCGAGAGCGAGCGGCGCGCGCAGGGCATCGAGACCCTGCCCGAGGACCTCGGCCACGCGATCCAGCTCGCCAGCGAGAGCGAGCACCTGCGCGACACCCTGGGCGAGCACGTCTTCGAGCAGTTCCTGCGGAACAAGCGGGCGATCTGGTCGGAGGCGAGGGCGCAGGTGAGCCGGGCCGAGATCGACTTCTACCTGCCGATGCTGTAGAAGATTTTTATCGACCTGGTCAAGGACGTCCGGGTCGACTGAGCCGGGACGAGCCTATCCCGAGCCCGCCGGGGGGATGTTCTGGTTCACCCGGAACAGGTTGTCGGGGTCGTACTCCGCCTTCACCTCGGCCAATCGGTCGTAGTTGTCCCGGTAGGTGGCGCGGACCCGCTCGTCCCCCTCCTCCATCATGAAGTTGACGTAGGCGCCGCCGGCCGTGTGGGGCCGCATCGCCTCCCAGTAGCCGCGGGCCCACTCCTTCAGCCGGTCGGCGTTGTCGGGGTCGGGGTCGATGGCCGCGATCACCATCGACCACGTCACGTCACGGTAGCTCCAGGCGGTGGCGTCGGAGTCCACCTCCCGCACCGCCCCGTCGATCGGGTA
>JAWVZN010000119.1:0-3478 GCA_033722155.1 Gemmatimonadota bacterium
CGCGGGCGGCGACTTCCGGGACTCCCCCAACACCTCCACCATCCTCGGCGCGGCCAAGGTCACCGGGCAACTCGGCGGCGGATGGCAGCTGGGGACGGTGGCGGCGTTGACCGACGACGAGACCGCCCGGGTCTTCGACCTGGAGACCGGGACGGTCGAGGAGGTGGAGGTGGAGCCGAGAACCGGATACGGGGCGCTCCGGATCCAGCGGCAGTTCGGCGTGGACGCCTCCACGGTGGGGCTCACCCTGACGGGGGTGGAGCGCGGGGTGGAGGCCGGCGGCGCGCTCGCAGGGATCCTGACCCGGCGGGCGTACGCGGGCGGGATCGACTGGAACCGCCGCTTCGACGGCGGGGCGTACGAGCTGATGGGGCACGTCGGGTTCAGCCACGTGCGGGGGGACTCGGCGGCGATCGATCGCCTCCAGCGCTCCAGCGTCCACTACTTCCAGCGCCCCGACCAGGACCATGTGGACGTGGACCCCGGGGCGAGGTCCCTGTCGGGATGGTCGGCGGCGATCCGGGGCGGCAAGCGCTCGGGGACGTGGCGGTTCAACGGCGGCACCTGGATCGACTCCCCGGGCTTCGACATCAACGACCTGGGCCGGCTCTCGCGCGGCGACGAGATCAACCAGTGGGGCGGCCTCCGATACGTCGAGACCGACCCCGGCCGCCTGTTCCGCCGCTGGGTCGTGGGCGCCTTCACCGACACGGGATGGAACTTCGACGGCGTCCGGCGGCGGACCAACGGCGGCGTCTACTTCAACTATACGTTACCGAACTTCTGGCACGGCTGGATCGACCACGGCCGGAACTTCGGGGGCCAGAGCGACACCGCCACCCGGGGCGGTCCCCTCATGGAGCGGCCCGCCGGGTGGTGGGTCGGCTTCGGAATCCGCGGCAACCCGAACGCTTCCACCGGATGGGGCTTCCGCACCTTCGGGCGGCGGGACGAGCTCGGGAGCTGGACGTGGCGGGTCGACCCCGAGGTCACGGTGCGGCCCACGGACCGGTTGACCCTCTCGCTCGAGCCGCGCTGGGTGCTCCGGCGCGACGCCCGGCAGTTCGTCACCGCGGTCGACGGCGGCCCGGCGAGGACCTTCGGCCGACGGTACGTCTTCGGTGAGATCGAGCGGAGCGAGGTCGCCGCCCCGGTCCGCGTGAACTACGCCTTCACCCCCGATCTGGGCCTCGAGTTCTACGCCGAGCCCTTCGCCGCCAGCGGGCGGTACTCCGGGATCGGCGAGCTCGCCGCGCCCCGATCGAGCGACCTGATCGTGTACGGGGAGGCCGCCGGCACGGCGATCGCTCCCGATCCGGCCGGCGAGAGGTTCGCGGTCACCGCCGACGGCGACGCCTTCACGATCCCCGACCCCGACTTCGAGGCCCTGTCGTTCCGCTCGAACCTCGTCCTGCGGTGGGAGTACCGGCCCGGCTCGAGCCTCTTTCTGGTGTGGCAGCAGAACCGCTCCCGCGCGGGATCGGACGCCGACCGGGTCGGCGGGGGCGAGCTCCTCGACGCTTTCTCCGCCGACGGCGAGAACGTGCTCGCGGTGAAGCTCACGTGGTGGATGACGCCGTAGGCCCCGTTACTCCAGATGCTCCTTGAGGAGCTCGAGCACGAAGGGCCACCCCTCGGCGTGGTCCTCGCGGTCCTTCTCGTATCCGGCGAAGCCTTCGTGGACGAGAGTGAGGCGCGTACCGTCCGTCTCGGGCTCCAGCGAGATCGTCACGAGGGAGGGCTCCTCCCGCTCCCACTCCGCCCACGTCGGATCCCAGGTGTAGCTCAGCAGCCGGGGGCGCTCGACGTCGCGGTACTCGCCCGTCACCGAGAAGGGGCTGCCGTCGGAATTCCGGCCGGCGGCCCGCCATCGGCCCCCCACCCGCAGCTCCACCTCCGCCTCCTCCGTCTCGTAGTACTCCTCGTCCCCCCACCACTCGACGATCCGGTCCGGGTCCGTCAGCGCGTCGAAGACGGCCTCGGGTGGGGCGGCGATGTGGATCTCCACGATGATCCGGTCCTCGGTGGTTCTTGCCTCGGTCATGGCTACTCCCTCCTCTTTCGGTCTCGTTCGACGTGAGCCTTGAGGCGCTCGAGGCTCGCCCCCCAGAACCGCTCGTAGCGCGACACCCACTCGTCCACCTTCCGGAGCGGCTCCGGGTTGAGGCTGTAGAGGCGGCGACGCCCCTCTTTCCGGCTCGCCACCAGGTCGGCCTCCCGGAGCATCCGGAGGTGGCGGGAGACGGCGGGGCGGCTCACGGGAAAGGCGTCCGCGATCTCTCCCGCCGGGCGCTCGCCCCCGCTGAGCAGATCCAGGATCTCGCGCCGGGTAGCGTCGGCCACCGCGCGGAAGACCTCCTCTTCGGTGCTGGCGGGCATGGCGTTCTCTCCGGACTCCTCGCGTGGTCGCGGTTGTGGAAGAGTGTCTTCCACAATATGCGTAACATTATTGTTACATATTATTCGAGAAACGACAAGCTCGACGAAGGGTCGGGATCGGCTCCCGTGCGGGAGCCGACGTCACCCCGACGACGGGTCGAGACCTGGCAACCTCATGGGAATGGAATCAGCATGCCCAACGCGATGACGAGCCGAGCGCCCCGTCGGCCGGCCCCGCGCCGACGCGGCGCCGTTCGCGTTCGCCGCGAACGCGGACCACGCGTTCCTCTATCCCGCGCTTCTCCCGAGATCGCGGACCCCTTCGCGAAGCGCGGCCGCTGCGTGCTCGAGGTTCCCCTCCCTCCCCTCCCCGCTCGCGCGGAGGGTCCACGCCAGCTGGTCGATCAGGTACTGGACGTGGACCCGGGCGAGGAAACGCTTCGTCTCGGCCGGATCGTACGCCTCGATCGCCGACGCCAGGAACTCCCTTCCCCAATCCTCGTACAGGAAGACGAAGTCGCGGGCCGGGTCGCCGATCGCGGCGTCGCCCCAGTCGATCACGCCGCACACCTCGCTCCGCTCCGGATCGACCAGGACGTGGCCGGGTGAGACGTCGGCGTGCAGGATCGCGGGCTGGTAGCTCCATTCCGCGCCACCGGCCAGGTACTCCCGCAGGACTTCGTCCAGCGATTCTCGCAGGGGGACGGGGAGCTTCCGGCCCGATCCGCTCGAGATCGCTCTCCGCAGCTCGCGCGCTCTCCTCCGGTGGTCCATCTCCTCCAGCCCGCAGCCGGCGGCGGCCGACACGTCGACGCCGTGCAGCGCGGCCAGGAACCCCCCCAGCTGACGGGCCGGAGCGGCGCGATCGGCCTCCGGAAGCGCGGACCAACGATCCCGCGTGAGCGGGACGCCCTCGACCCGGTCGTGGATCGAGAGCGGCCGGGCGTCGGTCACCGGCCCCGTCAAGAGCTCCGGCAGGGGGACGGGGACCGGCAGGAGCGGCGCGATCCGGGGCAGCAGGCACGCCTCCCGCTCCAGGGCGCGGGCGGCCTCCCCGTGCCGGGGAGCGCGGACGACCCGCTCGCCGTTCAGGAGCCAC
>JAWVZN010000120.1:0-3298 GCA_033722155.1 Gemmatimonadota bacterium
GCCGAGGAGGAGGGCCACCACCCCAACATCACGATCGACTACGACCAGGTGACGTTCACGGTGTGGACCCACGCCATCGACGATCTCTCCGAGAACGACTTCATACTGGCGGCCAAGATCGACGAGCTGGCCGGCGAGGAACCGTCGTGAGGGCTCCGCGGATGGGTCGGATCGCGTCGTTCGCGGCGCTCCTGGTCCTCCTCGCGGCGGTGCCCGTGCGGGCTCAGGAAGCCGAGGGGAAGACCGACTTCCACGCCCGCTATGTGGAGCTCGCTGAGAACGAGGAGATGGCGGACGCCGAGAAGCTGCACGCACTCTTCGAGCTCCAGTGGGAGCGATCGATGGCGTGGCACCCCGAGTTCGCCACCTACGTGGGGTGGCCCGGCGGTGACCACGGCGCGTGGACCGACAACGCGCTCGAGGCGATCGAGGAGCGCCGGGAGCAGGCCGGCGACCCCCTGCTCGTTCTCGAGACGATCGACCGGGAGGCGCTCTCCGAGGAGGACCGGCTCAACTACGACCTCTTCGCGCGCGACGTGAGGCTCGACGTGGAGGGGAACCGCTTCCCCTCCCACCTCGCCCCGCTCAACCAGCTGGGCGGTCCCCAGCAGGACGTGGCGCAGCTCCTCTCGATCCAGCCCCACCGGACCGTCGAGGAGTACGAGGCGATCCTCTCCCGGCTCCGCGGGGCTCCGGAGGTGTTCGAGAACGCCGTCGACCGCATGGAGGAGGGGCTCGAACAAGGCGTCACGCCGCCGAAGGTGACGCTGCGCGACGTCCCCGAGCAGGTGGAGAACCAGATCGTCGAGGATCCGCTCGAGAGCCCCATGCTCGCCGCCTTCACCGAGTTCCCGGAGACGGTCTCCGAGCCGGTAGCCGAGCGGCTCCGCACCGAGGCGATCGAAATCTACCGTGACGAGATCGTCCCCGCGCTCCGCGTGTTCCACACGTTCCTCGTGGACGAGTACATCCCGGGGGCCCGCGAGTCGATCGCGGCGACGGAGCTTCCGGACGGCGAAGCGTGGTACGCTTACCGGGTGCGCCGCTTGACGACCACCGACCTCACCCCGCGGGAGATCCACGACATCGGCCTCGCCGAGGTGGAGCGGATCCGCTCCGAGATGGAGCGGATCGTCTCCCAGACCGCCGAGGAGCGTGCCGCCGACCCCGACGCGCCCGACGGAAACGACTTCGATGCCTTCACCGAGTGGCTCCGGACCGACCCCCGCTTCTACTTCGAGGAGGAGAACGAGCTGCTCGAGGGGTACCGTGACATCGCCAAGCGGGCCGACCCCGAGCTCGTGAAGCTCTTCGGCACCCTGCCCAGGCTCCCGTACGGGGTGGAGCCCGTGCCCGACTACGCCGAGAAGAGCCAGACGACCGCCTACTACCGCAGGGGATCGCCCGAGGCGAACCGGGCGGGGATCTTCTTCGCCAACACCTACGCCCTCGACACCCGGCCGAAGTGGGAGATGGAGGCGCTCACCCTGCACGAGGCGGTCCCCGGCCACCACCTCCAGATCGCGATCGCCCAGGAGCTGGAGGACCTGCCCCGCTTCCGCCGCTTCACCGGCCCCACCGCGTACGTCGAGGGGTGGGGGCTCTACTCCGAGAGCCTGGGCGAGGAGATGGGCTTCTACGAGGACCCCTACTCCAAGTTCGGCCAGCTCAGCTACGAGATGTGGCGCGCGGTGCGCCTGGTGGTGGACACCGGGATGCACGCCTTCGGGTGGGACCGCCAGCGGGCGATCGACTTCTTCGCCTCGAACAGCGCCAAGCCGCTCCACGACATCACCGTGGAGATCGACCGCTACATCGTGTGGCCGGCCCAGGCCCTCGCCTACAAGATCGGCGAGCGGAAGATCAAGGAGCTGAGGGCGACCGCCACCGAGGAGCTCGGCGACGACTTCGACGTCCGCGCGTTCCACGACGTGGTGCTCGGCGCCGGAGCGATCCCGCTCGAGATCCTCGAGCGGCGGGTGATGGGGTGGATCGCCGAGGTGAAGGGGGAGGCGGCAGCGGACCGGTAGCGCCTTCTCACCCCGGGAGCCCGCCTCCCTCCTCCCCCTCGGTCCGCTCCTTCTCCACCTCGGTTCGGTACACCCGGCTGGTGGGGTAGGCGAGCTCGATCGCGGGCTCGGCCGCGAAGCGGGTCAACAGCTCGCGGCTGATCCGGTCGCGGTTGCCCCTCCGCTGGCGGACGTGGGAGAGGTAGCGGAGCTGCAGCACGATCCCGCTGTCGCCGACCGTGGTGTAGGCGATCGGGGTGGTGACCCCGTAGCGGAACGCGTAGGCGCTCTCGAGTTTCCGGAAGCCGGCCTCGATCTCCGAGGCGCGGGGCTCGTACAGCTCCCCGGCGATCTCCTCGAGGATCTCCCGCGCCCGCTCCCAGTCGCTCTCGAAGGTGATGGTGAAGCCGATCTCGTCCCACACGTACGGGGTCCCCGCCGTGAAGTGATAGACGGGATCGGTGAGCAGCTTGAAATTGGGGACCGTCACCAGCCGCCCGCTGGACTGCTCGCCGAGCCCCTCTCCGCGCACCTCCACGAGGGTGAGCTTGAAGACCCCGATGTCGATGACGTCCCCCCGCACCTCGCCGATCTCGATCCGGCTCCCCAGGGAGATCGAGCGCTGGCCCAGGATGTAGAACCAGGCTAGGAAGCTGGCGAGATACTCGCGCAGCGCGATCGCGAGGCCGGCCCCGATGAAGCCGAGGACGGTGCCGAGCTCGCGAAGCGCCTCGAAGAACGCGACCGCGAGGCCGGCCGCCACAACGAAGGCGATCGTGTAGCCGGCCCTCTTGCGGTACCGGTGGCGCTTTTCGGGGTCGGCGACGTGGACGCCGATCTGGTGGGCGGCGAGCCGATAGAGGCCCCAGGCGAGCATCACGACCGCGATCGCGACGACCCAGGGCCAGTCGACGTGCTCGCTCCAGCGGGAGAAGGAGTCGGCGAGGTTCGTCAAGGACTCGGGCACGCCGGGAAGCTAGCCTATTCGTATGCGGGGGCGAGCGCCGGGCACCGCTCGGCGCGGGCCACCAGCCGGGCTCGCTTGCGCCGCTCCAGTGCCGCCCGCGCCCGCTGGTAGGTGTGGAGGTTGGCCACCCGGTAGTTGCCGAAGCCGACCTCGTCGACGAAGACGATCCGCACGTCACGATCGAAGTAGATCCACTCCACCCAGGGACGGGTGGCGCGCCTCCTCGTCCGCTCGACGACGTCGTCGGGCGGGCCGAGGACGAGGTACACCTCTCCCCGGTCGCTTCCGAACCCCGCCCCCGCTCCCACCCCCCATCGCGCAC
>JAWVZN010000121.1:0-3188 GCA_033722155.1 Gemmatimonadota bacterium
ATCTCGCCGATCGACCGCCTCCCTTCTATAACGCAAAAACGGTCCGAATGGTTCCGTGCCAGCTGGTCGTACCCCTCGCGGACCCGCTCGTGATACGCCCGCGAGCGCCGCTCCAGCCGGTCGGGGGCGCGTCCGCCGCGGCGCACCGCTCCCTCGCTCACGGGAACGTCGATGAGCACCGTGAGGTCGGGTTCGAGCCCGTCGGTCGCCCACGCGTTCCACTCCTCGACGCGCTCGGGATCGAGGCCGTAGCCGTATCCCTGATACGCCGTCGAGGAGTCGCCGAAGCGGTCCACGAGAACCACCCGCCCCTCCGCCAGGGCCGGGCGGATCACCTCCGCGGCGAGCTGGGCGCGGGCGGCCACGAACAGCGCGAGCTCGGCCTCGGGCGCGAGCTCGTCGGGCGCCGTGTCGAGCAGGAACCGGCGGATCCACTCGCCCACCTCCGTGGTGCCGGGCTCGCGGGCGATCGTGACCGAATGGCCGGCCTCCTCGAGCCACGCGGCGAGCCGTTCGATCTGGGTCGATTTCCCGCTCCCCTCGACCCCCTCGAAGGAGACGAAGAGGCCGTCCGGAAGGCGTCGATTCGGGTCCGCGCTCACCGGAACAGAATATGCTCCCGGTCCGCCCCGACCTCAAGAGCGACCCCCATCGGGTGCCCGCGCTCGTGCCGGCCTCATCGTGTCCGCTGGTGGAGGAGCCAGCCTCCCGGGTCGACCTCCACCCGCTCGAGCGGGGCCGGCACCTCGAAGCGCCAGCGCGATTCGCGCGAATCGACCTCGACCCGCTCGACCCGGCTCCCCCCCGTCCAGACGAGCTTCAGGTCGACGGCGAAGCGGAACGGCTCACCCTCCTGCACCTGCCGGAGGCCGACCGTCCACGTCTTCCCCCCCTTCCCGAGGGGCGCCGTCTCGACCGCGAGGACGGGGTGGCCCGGCCGGGCGAGCCACTGGGCGAAGAACCACCCGAGCTCCATGCCGGAGGCCTCCTCCACGATCCGCTCGAAGTCCGCCGTCCAGGCGGTCCCGTCCCGCAGCGTCGCGTAGTAGTCGCGGAGCGCGTCGAAGAAGGCCTCGTCGCCCACCCGGCGCCGCAGCATGTGGAGCACCCACGCCCCCTTCTCGTACACGAGCGGGGTGAGGAGCTTCTCGTACTCGCCGGGCCCCAGGCCCGGATCGACCACCGCGGCGTCCGGAGCGCGCCGCTGGAAGGCGAACACCTCCTCCGCCATCCGGCGCATCCGCCGGGCCAGCTCCTCGGTGCCCCGGCCGCTCGCGCTCCCGCGAAACTCGAAGAAGACGGCCGCCAGATAGGAGGCGAAGCCCTCGGACAGCCACAGATGGTTCCAGTCCTTCTCGGTCACCGCGTTGCCGAACCACTGGTGAACCGTCTCGTGGGCCACCAGCGCGGTCGTCCCGTCCGAGCCGCCCGGGGGCGTCCGGGTGATCGCCGCCCTGGGATAGAAGATCGCGCTCGGATTCTCCATCGCCCCGAACCGGGTGCCGAGCTGGACGTGGGCGAGCTTCTCGTAGGGGTGGGGGCCGAACAGCGAGTCGTAGAGGCCGAGGATCTCGACCGAGCGGGCGAAGGCGGCCTCGCCCGCCGCCGAGTCCGCCGCCAGGGTCCAGTGCTCCACCGCCACCCCGTCGACCTCGCCCGCGCGGGTGGTGGCGAAGTCGGTGGCCCCGATCACCATCCCGTAGGTGGGAATCTCCGACGACATCGCCCACCGGGTCCAGCGGCGGCCGTCGGCCGTCTTCCGCTCGCCGGTCCGGATCCCGTTGGCCACCACCTCGACGCCAGCCGGCGCCGACACCTCGAAGGCGACCGTCGCCTTGTCGGAGGGGTGGTCGATCCCCGGGAACCACCAGCGGGCCCGGTCGGGCCAGTTGTCGGCGAAAGCGGCCAACGACCCGTCCTTCGAGCGGCGCACCACCAGCCCGTGCTGGGGGACGCCGTGGTACCACACCGTCGCCTCCGAGCGAGCCCCCGGCGCCGTGCCCGGCGTCTCGACCACCAGCTCGCCCCCGGCGTGCCGGAACGGCGCCGCCACCCCGTCCACCGCCACCGAGTCGACCGCCATCCCGGCGAAGTCGAACCGCACCTTCGACAGGGAATCCCCCACCGCCTCGTACAGGATCTCCGTTCGCCCCACCACCTCCCGCCCCGTCTCCGGCAGCTCCACCGCGATCTCGTAGTGGAGCACGTCGATCCCCGGCCACCGCGGCGCCTTGTCGGACACCACCGCCGCGACCCCGAACGAAGGCTCCCGACCCTGCTGAGCGAGCGCCAGCGAAGCGCCCCCCCACCCCGAGCCGAGGAGAAGAAAGGCCGCCAGAAGAAACATGACCGAAGCGCGGCCCGAGCGGCCGGAAGTCATACGCGCAAGGAAGGTGAAGGGGCCCGCAGGCGGGTCGAGCCCGACGCCGGGATCGGCCCGCCTCCGGGCCCCCGCCTATTCAGAATAGTATTCGAGGCCCAGGTGGGTGATCTGCACCTCACCCATCAAGTGCCGCAGCGTGTTCTTCAGCTTCATCAGCTGGATGAACAGGTCGTGCTCCGGGTAGAGCCCCTCACCCACCTGCGGGCTCTTGAAGTAGAAGGAGAGCCACTCCTGGATCCCTCCCATCTCGGCGCGGGAGGCGAGGTCGAGGAACAGCGCCAGGTCGAGGACGATCGGGGCGGCCAGAATCGAGTCGCGGCACAGGAAGTCGATCTTGATCTGCATCGGGTACCCCAGCCACCCGAAGATGTCGATGTTGTCCCACCCCTCCTTGTTGTCCCCCCTCGGCGGGTAGTAGTTGATCCGGACCACGTGGGAGATGTCGCCGTAGAGGCCGGGATAGAGGTCGGGCTGGAGGATGTAGTCGAGCACCCCCAGCTTCGACTCCTCCTTCGTCTTGAAGCTCTCCGGATCGTCGAGCACCTCGCCGTCGCGGTTTCCGAGGATGTTGGTGGAGTACCAACCCCGGACCCCCAGCATGCGCGCCTTGAACCCGGGCGCCAGGATCGTCTTCATCAAGGTCTGGCCGGTCTTGAAGTCCTTGCCGGCGATCGGGACCCCGTTCTGCTCCGCCAGCTCGAGGAGGGCGGGGACGTCGGCCGAGAGGTTCGGTGCGCCGTTGGCGTACGGGACCCCGCACTCGAGCGCCGCGTAGGCGTAAACCATCGAAGGAGGGATCGCGTCG
>JAWVZN010000122.1:0-3140 GCA_033722155.1 Gemmatimonadota bacterium
AAACCGGCTAGTAAACTCGCCATGAAGGTGTATGTTTTCGGCTGGTTCCTTGGCCAGAATTGCAGAGAGGAATCCTGGCGTCGGAGGACAACCCCGAGTACCACGAGATCGCCGGAGTCGCGATCGTTCCGGCATCCAGCCTCCTCGCCGGTCTCCCGTATCCGTTCACGCTGCTTCCCTCCTCCGAGTGACCTCCGAGCGATGACCTCCTACACCGCCGAGGACCTCGTCCGCCTGCTCGACCTCGAGTCGATCGAGCGGAACATCTACCGGGGCGAGAACCGCGACATCGGCTCGGGCCGGATCTACGGCGGGCAGGTGCTGGCCCAGGCGCTGGTCGCCGCCCGGCGCACCGTGGAGGAGGATCGGCCGGCCCACTCGCTCCACGGCTACTTCATCCTGCCGGGCGATCTCGAGATCCCGGTCGTCTACTTCGTCGACCGGCTCCGGGACGGCAGGAGCTACACGACCCGGCGGGTGACCGCGATCCAGCACGGCCGGGCGATCTTCAACCTGTCGGCCTCCTTCCACGCCCCCGAGGAGGGCCCCTCCCACCAGATCGGGATGCCCGACGTGCCGCCGCCCGAGGAGCTGCGGCCCGAGCTGGAGCGGATCCGCGAGCGGGCCGACGAGATCCCGGAGGATCTCCGGTCCGTGCTGACCCAGGATCGGCCGCTCGACTTCCGCCTCGTCGAGGGGGGCGACCCCTTCGAGCCCGGCCCGCCCGTGCCGCGGCGCCACACCTGGGTGCGGGCCGTCGGATCCGTGGGTGATCGGATCCGCCACCACCAGGCGGTCCTCGCCTACGCCTCCGACTACGGCCTGATCACCTCCGCCCTCCAGCCCCACGGGCTCACCGTCCGCGACCCCGACGTCATGGTGGCGAGCCTCGACCACTCGATCTGGTTCCACCGTCCCTTCCGGATCGACGAGTGGCTCCTCTACGCCGTGGAGAGCCCGGCGTCGGGGGGCGGCCGCGGGTTCGCGCGGGGCACCTTCTTCACCCGCGAGGGGGAGATCGTGGCCTCGGTGGCGCAGGAGGGGGTCCTCCGGATCCGGGAAGGGTGAGCCGGCGCGACCCGTCCGTGCCTCCCGGTACGATTTGACCAGAAATACGATGCAAGAGACAATACGATCGTGATGGCCCAGGCCAGATTCTGCATGGAGTGCGGCAACGAGCTGCCCGAGGAGGCGAAGTTCTGCCCCTCCTGCGGTACCCAGGTGGCGGCGCCTCCCGAGCCCGCCGAGCCCGAGGAGGCGGCTCCGGAGGCCCCTCCGATCCCCGCCGAGCTGCGCGAGCGCTACGAGACGGCGCGCAAGGAGCTTCGCGGCGACCGTCGCGAGGTGGTAGTCCTGTTCGCCGACGTCGTGGGGTTCACCTCGATGGCCGAGTCGATGGACGCCGAGGACGTGAGCATGACGATGCAGGGGTGGCTGGGCGAGCTCTCCGAGGTGGTGTATCGCTACGAGGGGTACGTCGACAAGTACATCGGGGACGCGATCATGGCGCTCTTCGGGGCTCCCGTGGCCCACGAGGACGATCCCGAGCGCGCGGTGCACGCCGCGCTCGAGATGGAGAGCGCAGCAGAGAAGTGGGGCGGTGGCGGACCCGACTCGCCGACCCTCCGGATTGGCTTGAACCTGGGCGACGTGGTGGCGGCGCATCTGGGCGACGATCAGCGGATGCAGTACACGGCGATGGGGGACGCGGTGAACGTGGCGAGCCGTCTGGAGTCGGAGGCCGAGCCGGGGACGGTTCTGATCAGCGATCCGTTGAAGCGTCGGGTGGAGGGGGCTTTCGAGACCTCCGAGGTGGAGCCCCTCCAGGTGAAGGGGAAGAGCCGCCCCTTGAAGGCCCACCGGGTGGTGGCGCGCCGTGCGGTGCGCGAGGCGAAGCGGGGCCCGAGCGAGACGCCGTTCGTCGACCGCGAACAGGAGCTGGCGGCGATCGGCTCCTTGCTCTCCGGGCTCGGCGAGCCGCGCACGCAGGAGGCCGAGGCCGCCCCCGCGCTTCTGGTGGAGGGGGACACGGGCACGGGCAAGAGCCGGCTGATGCGGGAGGCGCTCGCCCGGGCCGGGGGAGAGGTCCGTACGATCGAGACCTTCTTCAGCCCGTTCGCGCTGCCGGGCGCGCTCTCGCCGGCGACGGAGCTGTTCCGCCGGGTGGCGGCCGGCGAGGCCGCTTCCGCCACCGGCGACGGCGCCCCGACCGGCGGCGCTGCCCTGGTGGATCGCGCGCTGGAGCTGCTGGGCGAGGATGCCGACGACCACCGGCCCGGCGTGCTCGGTCTGGCGCTGCAGGCCGACCCCGAAGCGGACGTGGAGGCCCCGCCGGAGATCGACCCCGAGAGGGCGCGCCAGAACCGGTGGCTGGCGCTCGCGGCGCTTCTCTCCCGCGCCTCGGAGGCCGAGCAGCCGATCGCGCTGGTGTTCGAGGACCTCCACTGGGCCGAGGAGGCCGCTCGGGAGCTGATCGCCTTCCTGCTCTCCTCGCTCGCCCGCTCCCGGGCGGGGCTGCTCCTCACCACCCGGGCCGTGGGCGAGGAGGATTGGCTGCCCGAGTCGGTCGACCGCCTCCCCCTGGAGCCGCTGGAGGACGAGGACGCCAAGGCGCTGCTCGGCGATATCTACCGGGAGCTCCCCCTCGAGGTGCGCCGAGACCTTTTGAGCCGCAGCCAGGGAAACCCGCTGTACCTGGTCGAGCTCTCGAGCGCGCTCTCCGAGAGCGTGGAGGATCCCGCGGAGGCGGCGGTGCCGGGCTCGCTGCAGGCGATCCTGAGAAGCCGGATCGACCGGTTGAGCGGTCCGGTCGAGTACCTCCTGCAGATGGCGGCGGTGTTGGGGATCCGCTTCCCCACCGCGCTGCTCGAGCGGATGTACGGGCTCGAGCCCCGCACCATGACGTTCGAGGCCAGCCTGAACGTGTTGGAGGACTCCGGCTTCCTCGAGCCCGCCGAGGACGGCGGCGAGCAGGCCCACCGGTTCCGCCACACCCTGGCCCGCGACGTGACCTACAACGGGTTGCTCCGCCGGGTGAGGAAGGTCCTCCACGAGTCGGCCGCCACCCTCGGCGAGGAGCACTTCGAAGAGCGGATCGCCGAGCAGGCCCCCTTCTTCGCCCACCACTACTGGGAGGCGGG
>JAWVZN010000123.1:0-3117 GCA_033722155.1 Gemmatimonadota bacterium
CTTGTAGAACGGGCTGAACTTGTCGGGGAAGCCGGGCATGGTGCAGCCGATGCAGACGCCGCCGGCCTCCATGCACCCCCCCACGTGGTTGATCGCCCCGCGCTTGACGATGTTGCAGTTGACGACCGGCCCCCAGCAGCCGATGTCGACGAGGCACGACGCCTCGCCGTACTCCTCGGCGAAGACGCCCTCCTCGTAGAACCCGGCGCGCGTGCAGCCGTGGTGCACCGTCTCCGTGAACAGCCACGCCGGCCGGCCCAGCGCGTCGAACTCGGGGATCGGCCCCATCCCCTGGAGGAACATGAGGACCGCGGCCACGGTCTCGGTGAAGTTGTCTCCCACCGGAGCGCAGCCGGGGATGTTGACCACCGGCAGGCCATAGGCCGAGCGGTAGTCCTCGCCCAGGAAGTCCATGAGGCTCATCGCGCCGGTCGGGTTGCCGACGCTCGAGGGGATCCCGCCCCACGTCGCGCACGTCCCGATCGCGATCGACGCCGCCGCTCCGGGCGCGAGCCGCTTCATCCATTCGGCGGTGGGGACCGGCTGGGGGCCGTCCTCCGTCTGCTCCACTCCGAGGCCGGCCCAGTAGCCACCGGTCCGGCCGGCGATCGTCTCGTCGGGGATCGACCCCTCGTAGATCACCACGTAGGGGGCCTCGAGCTCCCCCTCCCAGGCCAGCTCGAAGTTGTGGACGAACTCCTCGCCGGCCTCGACGGACAGGACCGGGTGGTGGAGGATGACCTTCGGGAGGCCGGGGATGTTCCCGTTCAGGAGATCCTCGACGCTCGGGTTGGTCGCCCCCGCGGTCGAGATGGTGCAACCGTCGCAGCTCATCCCCGCGAGCCAGAAGACGTGGATCGTCTTGAGCGGCCCCTCGGGCAGTCGCTCTGCGCTCGGGGCGGGCTCCTTCTCCTCGCGGAGCCGCTGCCCCGTCGCGGCCAGTTCGGCCTCCGGGGCGATCGTGGTCGTTTCCGTCGGTGTCATGTCCTCCTCCCTGGTTCCCTCTATCCTGGCCGTCCGGGGCTCGGCTTCCCTCATCCTCCCTGCATCAGCAGATCCGCGGCAGGGCGTCGCCCACCAGCATATCGAGCACCCGCTTGCCGCCGACCGCGGTCCGGACGAACACCATCTCCGCGGGCTCGGCCAGCACTTCGCCCACGATCGCCGCCTCGCCGCCGTGCGGCGCAGCCCGCATCGCCTCGAGCGCCTCCCGGGCCCGCCCCTCCGCCACCACCGCGACCAGCTTCCCTTCGTTCGCGATCTGGAGGGGGTCGATCCCGAGGATCTCGCACGCCCCGCGGACGTCGCGGCGCACGGGAACCGCCTCCTCCTCGATCGCGATCCCCACCCCGGAGGCGGCCGCGAACTCGTTCAGCGCCGCGGCCAGCCCGCCCCGGGTGGCGTCCCGGAGACAGTGCACGTCCTCCCGCAGCGCGTCGAAGAGCGCCCCGGCGAGCTCGTGCAGCGGAGCGGTGTCGCTCGCGATGTCGCTCTCGATCGCGAGCTCCTCGCGCGCCATCAGGATCGCGATCCCGTGATCACCGAGCGGGCCGGAGACGAGGATCCGGTCCCCGGGCTCCGCCCCGGCCGGCGAGACGGCGGCGTCGGGCCGCATGGCCCCCACCCCGGCGGTGTTGACGTAGAGGCCGTCCGCCTTGCCCCGCTCGACGACCTTCGTGTCCCCGGTCACGATGGCGACCGAGGCCGCCGCCGCGGCCTCGGTCATCGAGTCCACGATCCGACGGAGGGTTTCGATCGGAAACCCCTCCTCGAGGATTACCGACACCGAAAGGTGCGACGGGGTGGCGCCCGACACCGTCAGGTCGTTGACCGTGCCGTGGACCGCCAGGGTCCCGATGTCGCCCCCGGGGAAGAAGAGCGGAGTGACGACGAAGGAGTCGGCGGTGAACGCGATCCGCTCGCCGGTGCCGTTCGGGGCGAAGACGGCGGCGTCCCCCATGAGGTCGAGAACCGGGTTGGCGAAGGCGGGCGCGAAGATCCCCTCGATCAGGTCGTGGGTCGCCTTCCCGCCCGACCCGTGGGAGAGGGTGACGTTCCTCTCCCGCACCGAGCGGGAGCCCTTGCGGGACTCCTTCGCCTTCTCGATCCGCTCCATCGCCTCCTCGAGGGTCTGCTTCCGGCTCCGGCTCAAACCGACGCAACCTCCTCCTTCATCGCGTAGCGGCCGTAGTTGTAGTAGGCCGCGCACGCCCCCTCGCTCGACACCATGCAGGTGCCGATCGGGTTCTCGGGCGTGCAGGCTGTGCCGAACACCCGACACTCCCACGGCTTCAGGACCCCCTTCAGCACCTCCCCGCACTGGCACGACTTCGGATCGGCCACCCGGACGCCCGGCACCTCGAACCGCCGCTCGGCGTCCCAGTCGGCGAGCTCGGGCTTCAACTTGAGCGCGCTTCGGGCGATGAAGCCGAGCCCGCGCCACTCGAACTGCGGCCTCAGCTCCATTGTCGCCTCGATCGCCTCGAGGCCTTTCCGGTTGCCCTCCTCGCGTACCACCCGGCCGTACTGGTTCTCCACCTCGCACCGTCCCCCGCGGACCTGCTCGAGCAGCATCAAAACCGACTGGAGCACGTCGAGCGGCTCGAAGCCGGAGATCACGACCGGCTTGCGGTATCGCTCTGCGATCCAGTCGTAGGGCCGCGTGCCGATGATGGTGGAGACGTGGCCCGGGCCCACGAAGCCGTCCAGCCGCATCTCGGGGGAGTCGAGGATCGCCCTGATCGCCGGCAGGATCGTCACGTGGTTGCAGAAGACCGAGAAGTTGTCGATACCCTCCTGGCGGGCGCGGAGCAGGGTGACCGCGGTCGACGGGGTGGTGGTTTCGAAGCCGATCGCGAAGAAGACCACATCGCGCTCGGGGTTCTCGGTCGCGATCCGGAGGGCGTCCAGCGGCGAGTAGACGAACCGCACGTCGGCGCCGGCCGCCCTGGCATCGAGCAGCTGGCGGGCGGCGAAGAGCTCCAGTTCATGGAGGTGTGCGGCGGCCACACCCACACGATCTACAAGCACGGCCTCCACGCGATCCTCCCCGGAGAGATCGGGCTGGTCCACGGACCCGGCTGTCCGGTGTGCGTGATCCCGATGGGGAGAGTCGAC
>JAWVZN010000124.1:0-2928 GCA_033722155.1 Gemmatimonadota bacterium
AGCGGCGCTCCTTCTACGACCTCGCCACCGCGCTGTGGAATCATCTTCCGGAGATGGCCGATCGGCTCCGTCGCCGGAGAATGGAGATCCACCTCTCTCCGCGAGAGGCCGGCGACCTGTTCGCCTTCCTCTACTCCATCGACTACTACGACGAACCCGGAGACCGGATCGTCGGCAGGGCGCTCTTCTCCGAGAAGCGGTGCGTGATGTGCCATCAGGTGGAGGGGGTGGGCGGGGTCGTGGGGCCGAACCTCGACTTCCTCGGCTCCTTCCGAAGCCCGATCCCGGTGGCGGCGGCGATGTGGAATCACGGCCCGGAGATGATCGGCGAGATGCGGCGGAGGGGGATCGAGCGTCCCTCCTTCCGGGGCTCCGAGCTCGTCGACCTGATCGCCTACCTCCGCTCCGCAGCCCGGACGTCCCCTACCGAGGGGGTGCACGTGCTGCCGGGGAGCGCGCGGGAGGGTCGAGAGCTGTTCGGGACGAAGAGTTGCGTCCGGTGCCACGCCGTACGCGGCCGGGGCGGGAACGTGGGGCCCGATCTGGCCGCGCCGGGCCTTCGACGAAGCCTGATGGAGTTTGCCGCGACGATGTGGAACAAGGCGCCGAGGATGCTGCGGGCGATGGAGGCCCGGAACGTCGCCATCCCCCATCTGGAGGCCTCGGAGATGGCGGACATCGTCGCCTATCTCTACTCGGTCCGGTACTTCACGGAGTCGGGCAGCCCGGAGCGGGGGCGGGCCCTCCTCTCCTCGAAGGGATGCACGACGTGCCACGGGGTGGGGGGCGAGGCCCCGGATCTGGCCGGCCGATGGTACGAATCCCACGCGGCGGTCTTCGCGGTGCTGTGGAACCACGCGAGGATCGAGGCGATTCCCGTGGAGTGGAGCGAGATGACGACGGGGGAGATGGCCGATCTCATCGCCTACTTCCTGGGCCCGGAGCGATGAGGCGGATCTCGCTCGCCGCCGCCATCGCGCTGGCCCCGATAGCGGCCCTTCTCGGCCCCGCCCCGGTCGACGCCCAGCAGGAGCGGATCCAGGCGGAGGCGCAGCGCAACTCGTGCATCCGGTGCCACCGGGTGATCGACGAGCGGCGCTACTCCGATCCGGTCCGGGAGTACGTGAACGACGTCCACTATTCCGCCGGCTTCGGTTGCGTCACCTGCCACGGTGGCGACTCCCGGACCCTGGAGAAGCCCAGGTCGAAGGATCCCGACCTGGGATACATCGGGATCCCCGAGATCGAGGACGTCCCCGACCTGTGCGCCCGTTGCCACGCCGATCCGGACTTCATGAAGCGGTACGCTCCAGGCATGCGAACCGACCAGATGGCACGGTACCGCACCTCGGTCCACGGGCGGCGTCTCGTCGAGCTGGGAGACACGAAGGTCGCCGTCTGCACCAGCTGCCACACCGCCCACGCCATTCGCCCCGCCGACGATCCGGAGTCGAGCGTGCACCCGCCGACGGTCGCGGAGACTTGCGGGGCTTGTCACGCCGACTCCTCCTACATGGCGGAGTTCGCGATCCCGACGAATCAGGTCGACGAGTACCACCGGAGCGTCCATTGGACGATGATGGAGGAGGGTGACCTCTCCGCTCCCACCTGCAACGACTGTCATGGCAACCACGGCGCCGCGCCCCCGGAGGTTGAGTGGGTGGGGGCCGTGTGCGGACAGTGTCACTCCGCCGAGGAGGCGCTCTTCTCTCTGAGCGGACATCCGGAGGCCTTCGTCCGGCTGGGCCGACCCGGATGCGCGGGCTGCCACGGAAACCACTCCATCGCCCAGGCGAGCGACTCGATGCTGGGGCTGAAGGGGGGATCCCTCTGCGTCGACTGCCACGAGGCCGACGAGCCGGAGGGAAAGGCGGCGGTGGCGATGCGCGACCTGATCGAAAAGCTGAAGCTGGAGCGCCACCGGTCGGATTCGCTGCTGGAGGCCGCGGAGGGCGCGGGACTGGAGGTGAGCCAGGCGATGTTCGAGCTCGAGGACGCCACCAACGCACTGGTCCTTGCCCGGGCCAACACTCACGCGGCCGAGGTGGATTCGGTCCGGGCCCGGGTCGAGGAGGGGCTCCAGATCACCGGGAGGGCGTGGGAGCGCGGGAAGGCGGCGTTTCGTGACCTGCGGAACCGCCGTCTCGGACTGGCGGTTTCGTCGGGGGTCATCCTGCTGCTGATCGTGGGGATCGTCTTGAAGATACGGGAGATGGAAGCCGAGGGGGGCGAGCGAGATGGCTGAGACCGGACACGACGAGGGACGCCGCGACTTCATCGACTGGCTGCTCGGGACCAGCGCCGCCGCGCTCGCGCTGGCGGTGGTGTATCCGGTGCTCCGCTACATCGTGCCTCCCGAGGCGGCGGAGTCCGCGGCGAGCTCGGTAACCCTCGATATCGGGCCCGACGACCTGGCCCCCAACTCCGCCGAGATCTTCAAGTTCGGGAGCAGTCCGGGGATCCTCGTGAAGACCCCCTCGGGCGAGCTGCGCGCTTTCGAGGCGACCTGCACCCACCTCTCGTGCATCGTCCAGTACCGGGACGACATCTCCCACATCTGGTGCGCCTGCCACGACGGCCACTTCGACCTCGACGGCACCAACATCCAGGGTCCGCCCCCGAGCCCGCTCGAGCAGTACGACGTGAAGGTGCGGGGAAGCCAGATCGTGGTGAGCAAGCGTGCCTGACGTGGAGCGGATCCGCCGCCGGGCCCGCGAGGCCGGCGAGTGGCTGGACGACCGTGTCGGATGGTCCGGCGCCGAGGCCCTCGCCCGCGAGAAGGAGGTGCCGGTCCACCGCCACTCGGTGTGGTACTACTTCGGCGGGATGACCCTGTTCCTGTTCGCCATCCAGGTCGCCACCGGGATCCTCCTCCTCTTCTACTACCGTCCCAGCGCCGAGCAGGCGTACGAGTCGATCCGGTTTCTG
>JAWVZN010000125.1:0-2763 GCA_033722155.1 Gemmatimonadota bacterium
ATGAATGCGGGGGTGCGGACCTCGCCGTGATCGGTGCGCAGCGTGCCGGTGCGCGCCGCTCCGTCCAGGGAGTCCGCTTCCCAGTGCATCGGTGGAAGATACAGGCGCCCGGAACCGGTGTCAGACGGCGGGCGCGTTCAGCGGGTCCCGTGGAGGGGGCCCGCCCCCGGGTCGGCTGCGCGCTCCGGGTCCCACCCGGTACCTTCGGCTCCGTGAGCCCGCGCGAACTCCATCTGCTGCTGACCGGCCGGCCCGGCGTCGGCAAGACGACCGTCCTCCGGACGGTGGCCGAGCGTCTGGAGGGGGAGCGGATCGCCGGTTTCCTCACGGAGGAGATCCGCGAGGGAGGGCGCCGGGTCGGCTTCCGGGGGATCCCGCTGGGAGTTGGCGAGGCCGTGACGATCTCCCACGTCGACTTCTCCGGGCCCACCGTCGGCAAATACGGGGTCGACGTGGGCGCGGTGGACCGCCTGGTCGAGGCGAATCTCGAGAACGGGGAGCCGGATCTCTATCTCGTGGACGAGATCGGGAAGATGGAGTGCCTCTCCGAGCGCTTCGTCGACCGGATGGACGATCTGCTGGACGGATCGACCCCGGTGGTCGCCACCGTGGGACGCGGGAACCGGGGGTTGATGGGGGAGGCGAAGGAGCGCGACGGCGTGGAGATCATCGAGGTGACGCGGGAGAACCGGGACGAGCTGCCCGGGACGATCGCGGATCGCGTCCGCGAGAGGTGAGCCTCAGCGCGGAGACCCCGGGACGGCCCCGAGCGCCTCGAGGGTCTTCCGGATCACCGCTTTCCGCTCCTTGAGCATCTCCCGGTAGTCCTTCTTGTCGGTGTTGGCGATCTCCATCCGCAGGTCCGAGAGATAGCTGTCGAGCACCGTGACCAGGATCTCCTGCTCCTGGTCGGACAGATCGAGCCGGATCGTCATCCCTTCCTCCCCCGTTTCGGGTTCGCGTTCCTCGTGGCCGCCGATTAGGATACCATCCCCATGGCCGAGATACGAGTCACATCCGAGGGGAACGACGAGTTCCTCGTGGAGGTCGAGGAGGAGTCCGGAACGAGCGAGCACCGGGTCACCGTGACCGACGGCGACCTCGTCCGCTTCGCGCCCGGATCCGACAAGGAGGCGCTGCTCGAGGAGTCGTTCCGGTTCCTGCTCGAGCGCGAGCCGAAGGAGTCGATCCTCTCCACCTTCGAGCTGCCGGCGATCGCCCGCTACTTCCCCGAGTACCCCGAGGAGATCCGCGAGCGGATGGGCGGCTGAGGCGGAGCGGGCCCGTGCCCGAACCCTCACACGATCAGCATCGCGTCGCCGTAGGAGTAGAAGCGGTAGCCGGCTTCCACCGCGTGCCCGTAGGCATCGAGGACGAGCTCCCTCCCCGCGAAGGCGGATACGAGCAGGAGCAGGGTGGAGCGGGGCAGGTGGAAGTTGGTGACCATCGCGTCCACCAACCGGAAGGCGTGGCCGGGGCGGATGTAGGCGTCCGCCCACCCCTCGATCGCTCCCGGAGACCCCTCCCACTCCCCGGCGGCGGACTCCAGCGCCCGCACCACGGTCGTCCCCACCGCAACGACCCGCCCGCCCCGCTCCCGGGCCCCCGCGAGCGCGTCCGCGGTCTCCTCCGGGACCCGGTACCACTCGGGGTCCATCTCGTGCTGCTCGGCGCGCTCGGCGGTCACCGGCCGGAAGGTGCCGGGGCCGACGTGGAGGGTGAGGGGGGCGCGGGCGATGCCCCGCGCCTCGAGACGAACGAGCAGCTCGTCGGTGAAGTGGAGGCCCGCGGTGGGAGCGGCCACCGCGCCGCGGCGTTCCGCGTAGACGGTCTGGTACCGCTCGCGGTCGGCGGGGCGGTCGGTCCGATCGATGTAGGGGGGCAGCGGGACGTGGCCGTTCGCCTCGATCCAGGACCACGGATCGCCCGGCACGACCAGCCGCACCCGACGCCCCCCGGAGGTCCGCTCGACCACCTCCACGCGAGCCTCGGGGACGGCCTCCTCGCCCGCGTGGTCGAGGAGGGCGAGCTCGTCGCCGGGACGCACCTTCCGGCCCGGCCGCACCATCGCCTCCCACTCCTCCCCCGGCGCCTCCTCCGGGCGCTCGCCGTCGAGCGGGCGGACGAGCAGCAGCTCCACCCTTCCCCCGCTCGGCCGGCGGGCGAAGAGCCGCGCGGGGAACACCTTCGTCTCGTTGACGACCAGCAGGTCGCCGGGCTCGAGCGCCTCCACGAGGTCGGGAAAGGAGGCGTCCCGCCAGCTCGCCGCCGCGCGATCGAGGATCAGGAGCCGGCTCTCGCCACGGCGGGCGGGAGGCTCCTGGGCGATCCGCTCCGGCGGAAGCTCGTAGTCGAAGCGATCCATCCGCATGGCCGGAGCGGCCTAGCGCCAGAAGAGGTTCAGCAGGATCGAGAGGAGGATCGAGAGGAGGATCGAGGTGGCCAGCGGGATGTAGATCGTGGTGCCGTCGCGGTGGAGGACGAAGTCGCCCGGCAGCTTTCCGAGGAAGGGGATCTTCGGCGCCAGCAGGATCGTCACCCCCAGGACGAGGACGACGAGCCCGACGAGGATCAGAAGTCGGCCGAGGGGAGCCACTGGGCGCCGTCGCCTTCGGCCAGCTGGTCGATCTCGCGGATCCGGTCCACCGAGACGAGCAGGCCGCGCGCCCCGTCGGCGAGCTCGCGCCACTCGGCGACGTAGTCCATCACCTGCTGCTGGACCCGGGGGGTCGGCCCGTCCTCCGTCTCGAGGAACTTGTGGCA